>JAUIFX010000102.1 GCA_030429865.1 Gammaproteobacteria bacterium
CCACCCCGTATGCCGCCGAGGACGCCGAGGTGTGCCTGCGCCTGCACGAGACGCTGTTTCCGCGCATCGCCGAAAGCCCGGGGCTGGCCGGTGTCTACCACGAGATCGAAATCCCGCTCGTCCCGGTACTCTCCGACATGGAACGCCGCGGCGTTTACGTCGACAAGCGCATGCTGCTCGAACAGAGCGCCGAACTCGACCAGCGCATGGCGGAGATCGAGGCGCGCGCACACGATGTCGCGGGGGAGGCGTTCAACATCGGCTCGCCGAAGCAGATCCAGGCCATCCTGTTCGACAAGCTCGGCCTGCCGGTGCTGCAGAAAACGCCCAAGGGCCAGCCCTCGACCGCCGAATCGGTGCTGCAGGAACTCGCCCACGATTACGAACTGCCGCAGCTGATCCTCGACCATCGCGGCCTGAGCAAGCTCAAGTCGACCTACACCGACAAGCTGCCGCGGCAGATCAACCCGGAGACCGGCCGCGTGCACACCAGCTACCACCAGGCGGTGGCGGCGACCGGACGCCTCTCGTCGTCCGACCCCAACCTGCAGAACATTCCCATCCGCTCGAGCGAAGGGCGCCGTATCCGCCAGGCCTTCGTGGCACCGCCGGGGCGTGTCCTGCTGGCCGCCGACTATTCGCAGATCGAGCTGCGCATCATGGCCCACCTGTCTGGCGATGCCGGGCTGTGCCAGGCCTTTGAAGGCGGGCTCGACGTGCACCGCGCGACCGCCGCGGAAGTCTTCGGTGCGTCGCTGGACGCGGTCAGCGACGACCAGCGGCGCGCGGCCAAGGCGATCAATTTCGGGCTCATCTACGGCATGTCGGCTTTCGGTCTCGCGCGCCAGCTCGGCATCGAGCGCAGCGCCGCGCAGGAATACATCGACCGCTATTTCGCCCGCTATCCCGGTGTGCGCGCGTACATGGACCGCATCCGCGCGACGGCCCGCGACCAGGGCTACGTCGAGACCGTGTTCGGCCGCCGTCTCTACCTGCCCGACATCAACGCGCGCAACCAGCAGATGCGCCAGTACGCCGAGCGCACCGCGATCAACGCGCCGATGCAGGGCACCGCCGCCGACATCATCAAGCGCGCCATGATCGAGGTCGCCGGCTGGCTCGACAGCGGCGGCGTCGCGGCCGACCTGATCATGCAGGTTCACGACGAACTCGTGTTCGAGGTCGACGACGACGCGGTCGACGAGGTCGCCGTGCGCGTCGCCCAAATCATGCAGGGCGCGGCGAGCCTGGACGTGCCGCTGATCGTCGAGGTCGGACGCGGCGCCAACTGGGACGAGGCGCACTGAGCGGGGCGCTGGCCTGACTTGTGCTGCGGCGAGTCCCGGACGATAATCCGGAGCCAACGCCGACGTAACGTCATCCGAATCCCCGCCCTGCCGTCGACCCTAGTCCCATGCTGTTGATTCCTGCCATCGATATCAAGGACGGCAAGTGCGTCCGCCTGCGCCAGGGCGACATGTCCCAGGGCACGGTCTACGGCGACGACCCCGTCGCGGTGGCGCGCCGCTGGGTCGATGCGGGCGCGCGCCGCCTGCACATCGTCGATCTCAACGGCGCGGTCGACGGGCGCCCGGTCAATGCCGAGATCATTCACGCGATCTGCGAGGCCTGCCCCAACGTGCCGATCCAGGTCGGCGGCGGCATCCGTGACGAAGACACCATCCAGCGCTACCTCGACGCCGGCGTCAGCTACGTCATCCTCGGCACCAAGGCGGTCACGGCGCCGCATTTCGTCTCCGACGTGTGCCTCGAATTCCCCGGCCACATCATCGTCGGGCTCGACGTGCGCGACGGCAAGGTGGCCATCGACGGCTGGTCGAAGCTCTCGCGCCACGACGCGGTCGACCTCGCGCAGCATTTCGAGACCGACGGCGTGGAAGCGATCGTGTTCACCGACATCGGCCGTGACGGCATGATGACCGGCCTCAACATCGAGGCGACGCTCGAATTCGCGCGCGAACTGACCATCCCGGTCATCGCCTCCGGCGGCGTGACCAACCTCGATGACATCCGCAACCTGTGCGAAGTTTTCCCCGAAGGCATCACCGGCGCCATCACCGGGCGGGCCATCTACGAGGGCTCGCTGGACTTCGCAGAGGCACAGAAGCTCGCCGACGAACTCTGCGGCGACGCCGGGTAGGCAGCCCGGCGGCCGTGAGCGAGCATCTCCGAGCGCGGCGCGCCGCCTGACGCGGCGGACGGCCGGCGCAGCCACCCCATGCAGCTTATCCCCAGCGGGCCGGTGTCCCCGCGCATCCCGGACATCCCGCCGAGCGCCGTGCGGCGCGACTGAATCATGGCCCTAGCCAAACGCATCATCCCCTGTCTCGACGTCGACGCCGGCCGCGTCGTCAAGGGCGTTCGCTTCGTCGACATCCGTGACGCCGGCGATCCGGTCGAGGTCGCGCGGCGCTACGACGAGCAGGGCGCCGACGAGATCACGTTTCTCGACATCACGGCGAGCAGCGACGATCGCGACACCATCGTCCACGTGGTCGAGGAAGTCGCTGCGCAGGTCTTCATCCCGCTGACCGTCGGCGGCGGCATCCGCAGCGTCGAGGACGTGCGCCGCATGCTCATCGCCGGCGCCGACAAGGTCGGTATCAATACCGCCGCGGTGACCAATCCCGCGCTGGTCAGCGAAGCGTCGGCGCGCTTCGGTTCGCAGTGCATCGTCGTCGCCATCGACGCCAGGGCGGTACCGGAACGACCCGGCGAGTGGGAGGTCTATACCCACGGCGGGCGCACGCCGACCGGCCTGAACGCGGTCACGTGGGCCGCCCGCATGGCCGAGGCCGGGGCCGGCGAGATCCTGCTCACGAGCATGGATCGCGACGGCACCCGCGACGGCTATGATCTCGGCCTGACCCGCGCCGTGGCCGACGCCGTGCCGATCCCGGTCATCGCCTCGGGCGGGGTCGGGCGCCTCGAGCACCTGGCCGAAGGCGTACTCGAGGGCCACGCGGACGCCGTGCTCGCGGCGAGCATCTTCCATTTCGGCGAACACACGATCAACGAGGCGAAGAACGCCATGGCGGCAGCAGGTATCGAGGTGCGCTGGTGAGCTGGCTCGACGAGGTGGCCTGGAACGCGCAGGGCCTGGTGCCCGCCATCGCCCAGGACGCCGCCAGCGGCCAGGTGCTGACGCTCGCCTGGATGAACCGAACCGCGCTGGAAACGAGCTTACAGGAAGGGCGGGCCGTGTACTGGTCGCGCTCGCGCAACAAGCTGTGGCGCAAGGGCGAGGAATCCGGGCACGTGCAGCGCCTGCTCGAGATCCGGCTCGACTGCGACGCCGATTGCGTGCTGCTGCAGGTCGAGCAGGTCGGCGGCATCGCCTGCCATACCGGCCGCGCGCGCTGTTTCTACCGGCGCCTCGAGGACGGCGCCTGGCGCGAGACCGACCCGGTGCTGCGCGACCCGCAAGCCATCTATGGGACACGATGAACGACCCGCTCGGCGGGTGGAGCGAATTCAATGAGTGATGTCCTGGAACAACTCGCCGCGGTGGTCGACGCGCGCCGCAGCGCCAGTCCCGATTCATCCTACGTCGCGTCGCTGTTCAACGGCGGACTGGACCGGATCCTGAAGAAACTCGGCGAGGAAGCGACCGAAACCATCATCGCGGGCAAGGACGGCGAGCGCGGGCAGGTGATATACGAAACCGCTGATTTGTGGTTTCATTCCGTCGTCCTGCTCAAATTCCTCGACATCGAGCCCGGCGAGGTGCTGACCGAGCTGGAGCGGCGCTTCGGGCGCTCCGGGATCGAGGAAAAAGCCGCACGCACCGGCGTCAAGCGCTAGCATCGTGGTGGAAGGCCAGCAACGCGCGCCGTCAGTGGCAGCCGGGCCGGTTTTCCACCAGCCTGCCGGCGCTCGTGCCCGCGCGCGGCTGCAACATCACGCGGTGCTCCGGCAACCCGGGAGAGCGGGGTTACCGGGCACGCCACGGACGCACGCCGCAACCACGCTCGCCCGGTCGGCCGGCGCTACGCGGACGGCCGTCACCGGTCAGAACGCCACGGCTGAACTGCTCTGCAACGTATTCGATTGCGCGACCCGGTGTCGCGACGGAGGCCATCATGGGATTCGGCATCAAGGAACTCGTAGTCATACTCATCATCGTCGTGCTGGTCTTCGGCACGAAGAAGATCAAGAACATCGGCGGTGACGTCGGCGGTTGGATCCGCGACTTCCGCAAGGCCATGAAGGACGACTCGCCGAAAGACGACGAACACGCGCGCGCGCAGGGCGATCGCGTCATCGAGGGCGAGGCGCGCACCGAGAAAGAGCACGTCTGACGCCGTCCGACGATGTTCGACATCGGTTTCTGGGAACTCGCCGTGATCGGCGTGGTGGCCCTGCTGGTCGTGGGCCCCGAGCGCATGCCGGGCCTGATTCGCACGGCCGGGCAGTGGGCCGGACAGGTACAGCGTCTCGCGCGCGACCTGCGCCGCGAAATCGAGCGCGAGGCGCAGACCGACGAGTTCCGCAAGCTCAACCAGGAATTCCTCGACGAGGACCGCCGCCTCAAGGAGTCGGTGCGCGCGGCGGCACCGCCGCCGGCGGCGCTGGCCGACGCGGGGCCCGGCGATGAGCCCCGCGAAGCACCGCGCGCGGACGGCGGCGATGCGCCCGGTGAGCCGGCGGAGCACGCCGCCGCCGACACGCTCGAGCCCGGCAGCCGCACCACCACGCCGCAAGAACAAGCGGAACGGCAGGTCTGAATAGCAGCGGCCTCACACCGATTCACGGCAGCGCCGGCGCGCCGCCCTGCGCCGCACGACGACTATGACGAGCAACGACCTCCAGAACAGCCCATCCGGCGAGCAGGCAGCGGACGCCGGCGGGCCCGACCCGACCGAGAAACCCTTCGTTGCCCATCTCGTCGAGCTGCGCGATCGGCTGCTGCGCGCGCTCGCCTGCGTGTTCGCGGTACTGCTCGCGCTGATGCCGTTCTCCAACCCGCTCTACAGCTGGTTGTCCGAACCCCTGATCGCGGTGATGCCGGGCGACGGCACCATGATCGCGACCCAGGTCGCTTCACCGTTCCTGGCGCCGTTCAAGCTCACGGTGTTCGTCGCCGTGCTGATCTCCGCGCCGTTCATCTTCTACCAGGCCTGGGCGTTCGTCGCCCCGGGGCTGTACCTGCACGAACGGCGCCTGGCCCTGCCCCTGATGGTCTCGAGCACGGTGCTGTTCTACCTCGGCAACGCGTTCGCCTACTTCGTGGTCTTCCCGCTGGTGTTCGGCTTCTTCACGGCCATCGCGCCGACCGGCGTGACCATCATGACCGACATCACCCACTACCTCGATTTCGTGCTGATGCTGTTCCTTGCCTTCGGCGCGGCTTTCGAGGTGCCGGTCGCGACCTACCTCGTGGTGCGCACCGGGCTGACGACGGTCGACTCGCTGGCCAAGAAGCGCCCGTACATCATTGTCGGCGCATTCGCCATCGGCATGCTGCTGACGCCGCCCGACGTCATCTCGCAGACCCTGCTCGCGCTGCCCATGTGGCTGCTCTACGAGATCGGCCTGCTGCTGTGCCGCTGGACCATTCCGCTCGACGAGAACGGTCGCGTCGAGGACGAGCGCGAGCAGGCCTGAACCGCGCCGGGATCCCGCGACGCGGGTAAGCACCGCACGCGCCATACCCGCAAGCGTGGCGCGCGGGCGTGCCGCGGCACGCAGCCCCGCCCCGTGGGAACGGCCGGCCGCGGCGGTGGCCGTGCAGCGCCTGCTCAGTCGATGATGTCGACCCCGGCGTCGCCCGCGACCAGCAGGACATCGGCCGGCCGGCGCGCGAACAGGCCGTTGGTGACGATCCCGGGAATGTGGTTCAGACGCTCTTCGAGCGCGACCGGTTCGTCGATGGCCAGCCCGTGCACGTCGAGCACGTGGTTGCCATTATCGGTGACGAAACCCTCGCGCCATTCCGGGCTGCCACCGAGCGCGGCCAGCTCGCGGGCGACGAAGCTGCGCGCCATCGGGATCACCTCGACCGGCAAGGGAAAAGCGCCGAGGCGCGCGACCAGCTTGCTGTCGTCGATGATGCACACGAAGCGTCTACTCGCCTGGGCGACGATCTTCTCGCGCGTCAGCGCACCGCCGCCGCCCTTGATCAGGTGACGGTGGCGCGTGGCCTCGTCGGCACCGTCGACGTAGACCGCGAGTTCGCCGGCGCCGTTCAGCTCGACCAGCGGAATGCCGTGCCCGCGCAGACGCTCGGCGCTCGCCTGCGAACTCGCCACCGCGCCGTTGATGCGCGCCCTGCGCGCCGCCAGCTCGTCGATGAAATAGTTCGCCGTGCTGCCGGTACCGACGCCGACGAAGGTGTCGTCCTCGACGTATTCGAGCGCCGCGCGCGCCACCGCGCGCTTCTTGTCGTCCTGCGAGGTCATGTGCTCTCCAGTGAATCGATCCGGCGGTGCGGAACACCAAAATGGTATCTTAACGGGATGCTCGACAACTACGTGAAGATGATCCTGCGTGCCCCGGTCTACGACGTCGCGCGCGAGACCCCGCTCGACGAGGCGCCGGCAATCTCGCGGCGGCTCGGCAACCGCGTGTGGCTCAAGCGCGAGGACATGCAGCCGGTCTTCTCCTACAAGATTCGCGGCGCCTACACCCTCATGGCCTCGCTGTCGGCGGAGCATCTTGCCGCCGGCGTGATCGCCGCCTCGGCGGGTAACCACGCCCAGGGCGTGGCCCTCGCGGCACGCGTGCTCGGCACAACCGCGACCATCGTCATGCCGAAGACCACCCCGGACATCAAGGTCGAGTCGGTGCGCCGGCTGGGCGCCACCATCGTGCTGCACGGCAATACCTACGACGACGCCAGCGAGCATGCCCACAAGCTCGAACGCGAACGCGGCCTGACCTACGTTCCGCCCTACGACCACCCGCTCGTCATCGCCGGCCAGGGTACGGTGGCAATGGAGATCCTGCGCCAGCACACCCGGCCATTGGACGCGATCTTCGTGCCGGTCGGCGGCGGCGGCCTGATTGCCGGTGTCGCCGCCTACGTCAAGGCCCTGGCCCCGGAGATCCGCGTCATCGGCGTCGAGCCGGAAGAAGCCGACAGCATGCGCCGCGCGCTCGAGGCGGGCGAGCGCGTGACCCTCGAGCGCATCGGCATCTTTGCCGACGGCGCCGCCGTGCGCCAGGTCGGGGCCGAACCCTTCGCTATCGCCCGCGACCATGTCGACGAAGTGCTGACCGTCTCGATTGACGAGATCTGCGCGGCGGTCAAGGACATCTTCGAGGACACGCGCTCGATCGCCGAACCGGCCGGCGCACTCGCCCTTGCCGGCCTCAAGCAGTACGTCGACCGGGAACGCAGCACGGAGCGCGAGTACGTGGCCGTGGTCAGCGGCGCCAACGTGAACTTCGATCGCCTGCGGCACATCGCCGAACTGGCCGAGCTCGGCGAGCAGCGCGAGGTCCTGGTAGGCGCGACCATCCCCGAGAAGCCGGGCAGCTTCCGCGATTTCTGCCACGCACTCGGGCCGCGCCTGATCACCGAGTTCAACTACCGTTACGCCGACGCCGCTGCGGCGACCGTGTTCGCCGGCGTCAAGGTACGCGACCGCGATCACGAGCGGCGCGTGCTGATCGACAACCTGCGTGAGAAGGGTTACGAGCCCATCGACATGACCGACGACGACGTCGCCAAGATGCACGTGCGCTTCATGGTCGGCGGACACGGCGGCGGCGTCGAGCACGAGCGCCTGCTGCGCTTCGAGTTCCCGGAACGCCCCGGCGCCCTGCTGCGCTTCCTGACGCACCTGAGCGGGCGCTGGAACATCAGCCTGTTCCATTACCGCAACCACGGCGCCGCTTACGGCCGCGTACTGATGGGCATCCAGGTGCCGCCGGGTGAACAGGAGGCTTTCGAGGCGCTCCTCGGCGAACTCGACATGCGCTACGAAGACGAGTCCAACAACCCCGCTTACCGGCTGTTCCTCAACTGACGCACGCAAGGTGGACGACACGGTTCAACACACGGCATCGCGCGAAGCGCTGTGCGCGGGTATGCGCGAACTCGAGCGGCTCGGGCTCAATCGCGGCACCGCCGGCAACCTCAGCGCGCGCGACGGCACGCGTTTCCTCATCACGCCGAGCGGCGTGAAGCCGCGCGACCTGGTGCCCGGGGGCATCGTCGCCATGAGTGCGCGGGGCGAGCCGCTCGATGCCGCGCAGCGCCCATCCAGCGAATGGCGGTTCCACCGCGACATCTACGCCGCGCGCGAGGATGCCGCGGCAATCGTGCACGTGCATTCCACGCACGCCACGGCACTCGCCTGCCAGGGCCGCGGCCTGCCCCCGTTCCATTACATGATCGCCGTCGCCGGCGGCGCCGACGTGCGCTGCGCACCCTACGCCACCTTCGGCACGCAGGCACTTTCGGACGCCGCCCTCGGCGCGCTGGCCGGGCGGCGTGCCTGCCTGCTCGCCAACCACGGCGTGATCACGCTCGGCGAGAGCGTGGAACGGGCCATCGACCTCGCGGTCGAAATCGAGGAACTGGCGCGCCAATACCTGCTCGCTTACGCCACGGGCGAGCCGGTTCTGCTCGACGAGGCGGAAATGGCGCGCGTGCTCGAGAAGTTCAAGACCTACGGCGCACGCAGGAGCTGACAGCGATCATGGCCCAGCCCCCCGAAAAACCGGCCGCCGTCGAGGAGTTCCGCCAGCGTCCGGTCTTCCACCTCGCCTTCCCGGTCAACGACCTCGAAGCGACGCGCAACTTCTACGTCGACGTCCTCGGCTGCCGTGTCGGGCGCACCGCCGAGACCTGGATCGACTTCGACTTCTTCGGCTACCAGATCACCGCGCACAAAACGGCCGCGGCGGGTCCGGGCGCGGCCAACCCGGTCGACGGACACGACATCCCGGTGCCCCATTTCGGCCTCATCATGGGCTGGGAGGACTGGCACCGCGCGGTCGATCACATGAACTACATCGGCGTGCGTTTCCGCGTCGCCCCGCACATCCGCTTCAAGGATCAAGCAGGTGAGCAGGCCACGTTCTTTCTCGAGGATCCGAGCGGCAACTGCCTCGAATTCAAGGCGTTTCGCCGCCCGGAGGAAATCTTCGCGAAGCGCTGAGCAAGTGCCTGCGCTGCCCGCTGGCTGCGTTGCACGGCGTTCTGCGATGCTCATCCATAGCGGATGAACTGCGCTTCTCGAACAACGTGCGCCTTTGCCCCCCGGGCACGCTCGCTCACCTGTTCAGAACTTCTTTCACGCAGCGCCGGACGGCGCGCTCAGGCTGGCGCGAACAGCTCCGCGAGCCGCGCGCCCGGATCGGCGGCGCGCATGAAGGCCTCGCCGACGAGGAAGGCGTTGACGCCGTTGGCGCGCAGGTGGGCGACATCCTGCGGCGTGTGAATGCCGGATTCGCTTACCACGAGACGGTCGGCCGGGATATCACGCAGCAGCCCGATGGTCGTCTCGATGTCGGTGACGAAGCGCTTGAGGTCGCGGTTGTTGATGCCGATCATGGGCGTGCGCAGGCGCAGCGCGCGCTCGAGTTCGGTGCGGTCATGGACCTCGACGAGCACGTCCATACCGAGTTCGCCGGCCGCACGTGCCAGCTCGTCGAGCTGGGCGTCGGAGAGGCAGGCGACGATGAGCAGGATGCAATCGGCGCCGAGCGTACGCGCTTCGAGTACCTGGTAGGGATCGATCATGAAATCCTTGCGGATGACGGGCAGCGTGCAACTGGCGCGCGCGGCAACGAGGTCGGCGTCGCGCCCCTGGAAGTAGCGTTCGTCGGTGAGCACCGAGAGACAGGCTGCACCCCCGCGCGCATAGCTCGACGCGATGGCCGCGGGATCGTAATCGGCGCGAATCACGCCCTTGCTCGGCGAAGCCTTCTTGCATTCGGCGATGACCCCCGAACGGCCGGCCGCGATGGCCGCGCGCAGCGCGGCGACGAAGCCGCGCGGCGCCTCGGCACCGGCCAGGGCCGCCTCGAGTTCGGCCGGCGGGCGCGCCGCCCGCCGCGTGGCGACCTCGGTTTTCTTGTGTGCGACGATTTCGGTCAGGATGTCGGCCATGGCTGGGAGTGCTCCGGTTCACTCGAAGGCGCGCGTGCGCGCAATGAAATTCGCGAAGGTTTCGCGCGCGCGCCCGGCGCTGATGACCTCGCCGGCGCGGGCGATCCCGGCGGCCAGCGTGTCGGCGAGTCCGGCCAGGTAAATCGCCGCCCCGGCATTGAGGCAGACGATGTCGCGGGCCGGCCCCGCAACGTCGTCGAAGACCTGCGTGATCAGCGCCAGGCTGGCCTGGGCGTCGGCCGCGGCGAGCGTCGTCAGCGGGGCAAGCGTCATACCGAACTCGCGCGGATCGATGACGTACTCGCGGATCGTGCCGTCACGCAGCTCGGCGGCATGCGTCACGCTGCCGATGCTGATTTCGTCCATGCCGTCCTCGGCCCACACGACCAGCGCCCGCTCGACGCCGAGGCGCTTGAGCACCTCCGCCGCGCGCGGCACCCAGCCGCGCTCGAACACGCCCATCAGCTGGCGGTCGGCGTTGGCCGGGTTGGTCAGCGGGCCCAGTACGTTGAACAGGGTGCGCGTGCCGAGTTCGCGGCGCGGGCCGGCGGCGTGGCGGGTGGCGCCGTGATGCGCCGGGGCGAACATGAAACCCACGCCGACATCGCGCACGCAGGCGGCGACCTGGGCCGCGTCGAGATCGATGCGCGCGCCGGCCGCTTCCAGCACGTCGGCGCTGCCGCTCTTGCCGCTCGCCGCGCGGTTGCCGTGCTTGGCGATGTGCCCGCCGGCGGCGGCGGTCACGAAGGCTGCCGCGGTAGAGATGTTGAACGTGCCGCTGCCGTCACCGCCGGTCCCGCAGGTGTCGACCAGCGGGCGCAGGCCGACCTCGACCGGCACGGCGAATTCGCGCATCACCGTGGCCGCGGCGGCGATCTCGTCGATCGTCTCGCCCTTCATGCGCAGGGCCACCAGCAGCCCGGCGATCTGCGCCGGCGTGGCTTCGCCTTCCATCACCGAGACCATCACCTCGTGCATCTCGGCGAAACCGAGATCGCGGCCATCGACCACCTGGCGGATTGCGCCCTGGATGTCCACTGGACCGCCCGGCTCAGGCGGCGCGGCGCGCGCCGCCGAGGAAGTTGCCGAGCAGCTGGTGGCCGCAGTCGGTGAGGATCGACTCCGGGTGAAACTGTACGCCGGACAGGGGCAGGGTCTTGTGCTCGATACCCATGATCTCGTCGAACGCGCCGTCCTCGGTCACGGTCCAGGCCGTGACGTCGAAGCACTCGGGCAGCGACGCGCGCTCCGCCACCAGGGAGTGGTAGCGCGTCGCCGTGAACGGGTTGGGCAGGCCGGCGAACACGCCCCGGTCGACGTGGTGGATCAGGGAAGTCTTGCCGTGCATCACCTCGCGCGCATGGACGATCCGCCCACCGAAAGCCTGCGCCATGCTCTGGTGACCCAGGCACACGCCGAGCATGGGGATACGGCCGGCGAAATGGCGGACGGCGGCAATCGAGATGCCCGCCTGGTCCGGGGTGCAGGGACCGGGCGAAATGATGATGTGCTCGGGCGCGAGGCGCTCGATGTCCTCGAGCGAGACGGCGTCGTTGCGCACCACTTCGACGACATGGCCGAGCTCGCCGCAATACTGCACGAGGTTGTAGGTGAACGAATCGTAGTTGTCGATCATCAGGATCATGGCAGTCTCGAACGCGCGCCGTGCTGGGACCCGGCCGACGATTATCGCACGTTGGCGCGGCAGGGCTCGCCAGCCAGGAGGGCCGCGGCGAGCGGCGGCAGCTCGCGCAAATCAGCCACGATGGCGTCGGCTTCACCGAGGTCGGCGCCGCCCGCGTAGCCATAATCGACGCATATCGCAGGCATGCCGGCGCGGCGCGCAGCGGTGACGTCGGCGAGCGAGTCCCCGACCATCACGCTGGCCGTGATGGCGATGCCGACCGCGGCCGCGGCATGCAGCAGCGGTGCCGGGTCGGGCTTCTTGTGCGACAGCGTGTCGCCCGAGACGGCGACCGCGAAGTGCGGCGCGAGCCCGGTCGCCTGGAGCAGCGGGCCGGTGAACCGCGCGGGCTTGTTGGTCACCACGCCGAGCGTCCAGCCCGCCTCCCGCAGGGATTCGAGCGCCGCGGTGACCCCGGTGTAGACCCGGGTCTGCTCGCACAGGCGCGCGGCATAACGTTCGAGGAAACTCGCGTAGACCGGTTCGAACAGCGCGGCCGGCGCTTCGCCATCGAGCCGGCCGGTCAGCGCGCGGTGCACCAGGCGTTGTGCCCCGCGGCCGACGTAGTTGCGCACGGCAGCCTCGCCGACCGCGGCGTGGCCGTGCTCGCGCAGCGCCCCGTCGACGGCCACCGCAATGTCCGGGGCGCTGTCGACCAGCGTGCCGTCGAGGTCGAACAGCGCCAGGCGCGGCGCCGCCGTCATGCCGATCCGGCCGCGACCTGCTCGCGCAGGGCAGCGATGGTCGCGGCATAGTCGTCGGCATTGAAGATGGCCGAACCGGCAACGAAGGTATCGGCGCCAGCCGCAGCGATACGGCCGATGTTGTCGATCTTCACGCCACCATCGATCTCGAGACGGATGGGCAGGCCGGATGCGTCGATGAGCGCGCGCGCCCGCTCGAGCTTGGTCAGCGCGGCGGGGATGAAGGACTGCCCGCCGAAACCCGGGTTGACCGACATGATCAGGACCAGGTCGACCTTGTCCATGACGTACTCGAGGCAATCGAGCGGGGTCGCCGGGTTGAACACCAGCCCGGCCTGGCAGCCGGCGTCGCGGATCAGCTGCAGGCTGCGATCGACGTGCAGGCTCGCTTCCGGATGGAAACTGATGATATCGGCACCGGCGGCGACGAAATCGTCGATCAGGCGGTCGACCGGCTGCACCATCAGGTGCACGTCGATGGGCGCCGTCACACCGTAATCGCGCAGCGCCTTGCACACCATCGGACCGATGGTCAGGTTGGGCACGTAATGGTTGTCCATGACGTCGAAATGGATCCAGTCGGCGCCGGCGGCGACGACGTCCGCCACCTCCTGGCCGAGGCGGGCGAAATCCGCCGACAGAATCGACGGTGCGATGACCGGGGATTGCTTCATGGAGACTCCGAACGAGCGCACCGAGTGCGGGCAGTGCGCGTGAGGGCGCACTCTACCGCATCAACGCGGTCCTTGCATCGCGCCGGGAAACTGAAATTCCCCGCCGTGCCGCCGCTATCGGGAACATGAAGCTCGCTCCCAGCACGATCGCGGCCACGCTCGCCCTGGGCCTGCTCGCCGCGACCCCTGCGGCGGCGGCCGGGCCCGATGCCGTGCCGCCGGCGACGGCGAATGCGGTGCCGCCGGACGCAACGCCCGGCGCGGACGGCGACGCCGCGGCGGACAGCAGCGCGGCGCAGGCCGATGTCCCGGCAGCGGCATCGGTCGCCGCGTGCGAGACGCGTGAACAGGACCTGCTCGCGCGCCTCGAAGCGCACACGCTGGGACCCGGCTTTCTCACGCTGGACGCCGATGACGGCCCGTTCCTGGTCCGCTACGAGCCTGCCGAGGAACCGCCCGCACTCGGCGCCGTGCTGGTGGTGCCGGGACCGGGTACGGCGCTGCCCGCGCTGGGCCTGCTCGATGCGCTTGCCGCCGAGTTCCCACCCGCACGGCTGGCCGTGATCGCCGTGCAGCTACCGCTGCTCGCGCGCAGCGCGGACCTGCAGGACTACGCGACCTGCGAGGCCGCCGCTCGCGGCCGCCTGGAGGCCGCTCTCGCGCGCCTCAAGGCCGACGGCATCGCGAACGTCGCCGTGCTCGGCATCGACGACGGCGCCGCGCTCGTCGCGCGCGCCCTCGGCGCCGGTCTCGGTGACGGCAGCATCACCGCCTTCGCCGCCCGCGGACGCTGGGAAGGCAGCGTAGAAGCACTCGACCTGCCGCGCCTGGAACTGCTGCCGGGGCGCGATCCGCTGGCACGGCAGCATGCCGCTGCGCGGCAGCGCGCGAGTGCCGGCAGCGACGTGCCGTCGCGCCGGCGCGAGTATCCCGGCGCGACGCGCGGCTTTGCCGGCTACGACGATGGCGTCGCCCGCGACCTGCGCGGCTGGCTGCACAGGCTCGGCGACGCCGGCTGAACGCAGGAGGCATTCTCAGCTCGCGCCTTCGGGTTCCGCCAGCTTCGTGGCGACGGGCAAGGCATCGGCATCGCCGGCAACGCCCTCGATGCGCGCGAGGAAATCCAGCGCCAGCGCGTGCGTCTCACCGATGTCCTCGTTGAGGATGCCGTGGCGCGCTGACGGCACCCAGTGCAGTTCCTTCCAGCTCGCGGCGATCTTCTCGTAGGCGAGCGCGGCGCTCTGCGGATCGACGACGTGGTCGGCATCGGCCTGGATCAGGCAGGTCGGACAGGTCAGCGAGCCAAGCGAGCGGTTCAGGTGATTGGCCAGGCGGGTCAACTCGTAGAGGCCGCGCAGGGGCATGTGCCGGTAGTTGATGTCGGGATGCTCGGAATCGTTGGCGCGAAACGGCATCACGCCTTCGTAGGACGACAGCCAGCGCACGATGCGGTTGGCGCCATGCATGAGCGGCACGAAGCGCATGTTGCGATTGCGGAACTTGAGCGGCGGACAAATCGCGGTGACCCCGGCCACGCCGTCGGCGCGCGCGATCGCCGAGGCCATGCTGAGCGCACCACCGGTGGAAAAGCCGACCAGCACGTAACGATCGCACAGGTTGCCGACGATGCGCCGCCCGCGCTCGAGGGAGTCGAGCCAGTCGCGCCAGTCCCGGTCGCGCAGATCCCACGGCGAGGTGCCGTGCCCCTTGAGACGCACCCCGCAGGTGACGTAGCCGGCCGCGGCGAGCCGCTCGCCGAACGCGCGCACCTCGGCGGGCGAGGCCAGGAAGCCGTGCGTGAGCACCACGCCGAGCCCGCGCGGGTTCCCGGGTACCAGCAGGAACGGGCTCGGATCGGCGGTGGCCGTTTCGCGGTCGTTGATTTCCCGGTGGCGTTCCTTGTCGTAGAGCGCACGGTCCCAGGCGAGCTCCTTGATCTCGTCGTCGAGCAGTTCGGCAGCCAGTTCCCCTCCACTGATGCTGCGGGCCCGGGTCAGCGCGCGGGCGACCGCCTCGCGCACCGGCGCGAGCGGCGCGACTTCGTTGCCGTAGACTTCGATCGGATTGGCCATGCGCACCGCGTCGAACTCGTGCTCCGCGCGCAGCTTCTCGCACAGTACGATGACTTCGTCGCCGTGCTCGATGAGCCCGGCGCCGGCGGCGGAGTCGAGGAACTCGCTGAGTGCCGACGGCTCCGCCTCGAGCACCGGCTGGTAGCGCCGCGGGTCGCACAGGCCACGGTGCAAACGGACTTCGTCGTGGCCGTGCAGGTGCTTGATCGCCAGGTACAGCGAGCGCCGGAACTCGGTCGCGCCGAGATCGGCGCGGCCGCGCTCGACCTCGCCCAGGATGATCGACGAGGCCAGGTGCGACAGGTTGACCACCGTCGCATCGTAGATACGCCGCATGTAGGTGTCGCGCACGCGGTTGATGATGCGATTCGCGCCGCGCGTGGCAAGCCGGCGCAGCAGCCGGCTCTCCAGGTACTCGATGTCGAACACCGCGCCCAGGTTGGGTAGCTCACGCGCGAGGTGGCGCACGATCGGCTGCTCGAACCACTGGAAGACGTCCTCCACGTACAGGCTGCGCCCGAGGTTGATGTCCATGTCGGTGGCCTTGAGCAGGATATTGCCCTCGACCACGAGCTCGTCGACCGCGCGCATGCTGAGCTTGCCGGTCAACAGCTCGGCGCCACGGCGCAGGATGTTGTCGCTGATGCGCAACGGGTAGAAGGTGATGCTCGACGGCACCAGGTTGATCGGGCGTGCGGCGGCCTCGACCAGGGCCTCGATGCTGCCGAGCTGGCAGTCGTGGGCCCAGCGCTCGAGGGTCTCCGTATCGCCGATTGCCTCGCGATGCCGCACCGCGTGCTGGAAAATGCGCAGGCCGATGGCGAGCCGGGCCGCACCCGTGTGATGCTTGCGGCGCTCGTCGGCATGCCGCGAGTAGATGCTGTAACGGCCCTGTTCGTCGATCACCTGCCGGTCCTTGACCATGCCGCCTTCGGGGAACACCACGACCTTGCGTCCGCGCAACAGGTCGATGGCGAGCAGCTCCATCAGGTGGGGATGCTTGTTCGGCACCACGCCGAGGTCGCGCAGCACCGCGGCGAAACGATCGTTGCCGGCGAAGAATTCGGCCGCCGCGATGGAACGGCAGAAAGCCCCGGTCTCCTGGTAGATCAGGTACTGCGGGATGAACGTTTCCATCCGCGCGAAATGATTGAACAGGAAGATGCTGCCACGATCGATCTGCTGCGCGCGGTGATGCATCTTGATGCGCACGCCGAGCACCTTGCGCACCTGGTCGAAAGCGCGCGCGCACCAGTCGTAGGTCTGGGGATTGAGGTCGAAATACCCGTCCATGCGTTGTTCCGGGCGTCGCGGGACTATCAGTCTACCCGAGCTGCCGGCGCCGCGGCGTCCGCCTTGGCGCGCGCGCGGTGTTCGGCCAGCGCCCAGGCGACGTGTTCGCGGACCAGCGGCGAGGGGTGGTCACGGCGAGCTTCGAGCGCGGCCAGCACGGCGGGTTCGGTGGGTGCGTTGCCAAGCGCCACGGCGAGGTTGCGCAGCCACTGTTCGAACGTGACACGGCGCAGCGCCGAACCCTGAGTCAAGCGGTCGAAAGCGGCCTCGTCGAGCGCGAAGAGATCGACCAACGCCGGCGCGTCGAGACCGTGGCGCGGCGCGAAATCCGCCACGGTGGCCAGCCTCGCGTAGCGATTCCACGGGCACACGAGCTGGCAGTCGTCGCAGCCGAAAATACGATTGCCGACCAGCCGCCGCAGCGTGACGGGAATGGCCTCGCGCGATTCGATGGTGAGGTAGGAAATACAGCGGCGGGCATCGAGTTCGTAGGGCGCGACGATGGCGCCGGTCGGACAGGCGTCGATGCAGCGCGTGCAGCTGCCGCAATGATTGTCCGCCTCGTCGTCCGCGGGCGTCGCCGGCAGTGCCAGGTCGGTCAGGATCTCACCGAGAAAGAACAACGAGCCTCGTTCGCGGTCGATGAGGTTGGTGTGTTTGCCGATCCAGCCGAGCCCGGCGTTGCGCGCGAGCGCGCGCTCCAGCAGCGGCGCGCTGTCGGTGAAAGCACGGTAACCGAACGGGCCGATCTCCGCTTCGAGGCGCCGCGCGAGCTGGCGCAGGCGGCCGCGCAGGGTCTTGTGGTAATCGCGTCCGAGCGCGTAGCGGGAAACGTAGGCGCGCCGCGCATCGCCGAGCGCGGCCAGCGCCGCGGCCGGCGTCTCGCTCATGTAGTCCATGCGCACGCTGATCACCGACACCGTGCCGGGCACGAGACGTGCCGGATCGGTCCGCTCGACGCGATGACGTTCGAGCCAGCTCATCGATCCGTGCATGCCGCGCGCGAGCCACGCATCGAGATGCGCGCTGTCACGTTCGAGGTCGAGGTGCGCGACGGCGAGATGCGAAAAGCCGAGCTCCGCGGCCCAGTCGCGCAGCCGCGACAACACGTCAGCCGGCACGACCCGCGCAGGCCGTGTGGCTTCGCCCGGCGTCGTCACGCGGGCTCCGGCGGCACCAGCGCGAGGCGCTCGGCGAGCGCCTGCCACAGGGCGCGGAACGCGCGCCCACCGGCGGAGGCATCGGCGAACACGTTGACCGGCGCGCGATGCTCGCCCATCTGCTCGACCTGGCTCGCGTAGGGGATGAAGATGCGCAACAGCTCCGGGTGTTCGCGCGCGAAACTGACGATCAGCTCGCGGTGCAGGCGCTTGCGCCGATCGACCATCGAGAAGAAGGGAACCAGGCGCGCACGGCCGGACGCATCGTCTTCGCGGAAGCGTTCGAGCTGCGCGTAGGCACGTACCGACAG
>JAUIFX010000103.1 GCA_030429865.1 Gammaproteobacteria bacterium
CAAGGAATCGGGCTGGAAGATGGTGTGGAACTGGATGTACCGCTGGCAGAACGACGGACTGCGGGTTGGCGAGGTGCACTGGGTCTGGGTCCGTCGTGGCGGCGATCATTCCGGCCACGAGATCATGAACAAGACCTACAGCAAGTACTACGAGGGTGGCGGCACCTTCGAGCGCGTGCTGGCCGGTCCGTACAAGCGCGTGATGATGTCCTACCGTGCCGACCTGGCCGACGAGGGCTACGTGCTCAATGGTGGTGAAGGTTTCGCCAAGAACACCGAGTTCCGCGAATACACCGGTTTCACCTCGCCGTTCGACATCGCGGGTACGGCGTTCCTGATCCTGCGCTACAAGGACCCGCGCAAGGCCGACGACTCCTGGGCCTACATCCCCAGCCTGCGCCGCGTGCGCCGTATCTCGGTCGAAGTGAAATCCGACTCGCTGCTCGGCACCGACCACACGCTGGAGGATTTCTACGGCTTCAACGGTCGCCCGCTCGAGCACGAATGGGAGTACGTCGGGACCGCCCGCATGCTGGTCGTCGCACGCTCGCGTAACGCCAACACCGTCTACTACGGCCCCAACGGCTGGGCGGTGAAGGACGACTACGCGCTGCGCCTGGTCGACATCATGCGGCAGTATCCCAAGTCCTCCACGCACCCGTACTCGACGAAGTTCATCTGCGTCGACCGTCAGTCGGGTGAGTCCTACTACGCCAACGCCTTCGACAAGGCCGGCGAGCTGTGGAAGGTCTGGCAGCTGACCAAGGTGTGGTCCGAGGACCCGTGGTTCGACGAGCACGCGCAGGAGTTCAATGGCCAGGAGACGCCCGAGGGCACCAACTTCCAGGTGTTCCAGAGCATCAACGTGGTCGACCTGCAGAACGACCGCGGCACGCTCGTGCCGACGCGTGGCATCTCCGCTCCGCGTAACGACTTCTCGAAGATCAAGCGTCAGCTCGACGTCAACTATCTGACGGAAGGCCGTTAATCCGGTCAGGCTCGCGACGCTGTCGCGAGCCGGGGGAGGCCGCCTGGCGACAGGCGGCCTCTTTTTTTTCGCCCGGCGATCCCGCCGCCGTGCCCGTCGCCCGCGTGGGCGGGGCATGCCTGGCGGGCGCGGCGGGGCCGCGCGGCGTTCCTCAGAGCGGTTTGCCGGCGCTCGCCGCCCAGGTCGCACCCATCAGCTCGTTAGACGGCAAGGTCTCGTCGACCAGCTTCTTCGCCGTTTCGATGCCCGCCACCGGCAGCCCCGCCGGGTCGAGCAGCCCGATCTGTACCAGCACCGACGCCTGGTCCCAGTAGATGTGCTCGTGGTAGAGCTTGTTCCCGCGGAAGTTGACGATGGCGACCAGCGGAATCTCGACGTACCTGTTCGTCGGCGCGATACCGGGCAGCATCCACGGGACCTCGCAGGTGTGCGTGAAACAGAACACCATCTCGTCGACCAGCCGGTCCGCGCCGACGGTGCGGGAGACCGGGATCAGGCGCGTGTCGGGCGGGTTCGAGTTGACGAAGTGGTACTTGTAGAAGCGCTTCAGATGATCGTGCCCGACACCGCCAGTCATGGTCGGGATGTGGTTCACGTAGGGTTCGGCGACCATCGTCGCCATCGTCGCGTCGACGTCGCGCGTGGCGAATTCATACTCCGTGTGGCTGTCCCACAGGGCCGAGAGGTCGTAGATCGGGCCCATCACCTCGCGCAGCAATGCCATGGTCCTGGAATAGGCCATCATCGCGGCTGGCTTGTCATGCGTGGGGCGGGCCGGGTTGGCGAACGCATGGCCGCAACCGGGATAGACGAACGTGTGCAGGTGCGGATGCACGGCGCTCTCGCGCTCGAGCATTTCGCGCGTCGCGGCAGGTACCTTGGCGTCCTCGTCGCCGAGGTGGAACACCATTGGGCAGCCGATCGAGGCAAGCGTATCGCGATGCTCGTCGAGGCCCGTGCCGTAATAGCTGACGGCACAATCGAGTTCTCCCCGCGCGGCGACCAGCGGTGCGAGCAGCCCGCCGAGGCAGAAGCCGACGGCCGCGAGCTTGCCGAGGTGCGCGGGCTGGGCGCGCAGTGCCGCGACGGTGGCGGCGACGTCGGTGACGCCCCGCGTGACATCGAAACGCGCGCGCAGGGCCTGTGCGCGCGCGATCTCGTCGGCGGCGAGGGCAACGCCGGGCTCGAGGCGCCAGAACAGGTCCGGTACCAGGCACACGTAGCCTTCCTCGGCGAGCCGGGCCGCCATGTCGCGCATGAACTCGTTGAGGCCGAAGATCTCCGGCAGCAGCACGATACCCGGGCCGCTGCCCGAGGGGGGCGTCGTCATCCAGGCCTGCATGATGCCGTCGCCGGTATCGACGTCGATGAAGCTTCCGTTCACGCGCATGTCCCCGCATCGTTTTGTTGCGCGCAATTCTTGCGGGATACTTACGCACCTTGCAACCAGCGTCGCGCCGCGCGGGCGACCGCGCGCACCGGGCAGGACGCGACCGCGTGCGGCGCAGCGATCCAAGCCGTTCACGGCGCGCGACGGTTGCCCCAACGCGGCGTTCTGCCGAGGAGGAACGAGTCATGCGGCGACCCGACAACGCCATGTTCAACCGCAACCGGTTCAAGTTGGGCCTGTTCTCGCCCAACTGCGCCGGCGGCATGGCTGCCACCCGGGTGCCGGAGCGCTGGCGCGCGACGTGGCAGAACAACCTCGAACTGGCCCGGCTGGCCGATGCCGCGGGTCTCGAGTTTCTCCTGCCGATTGCCCGCTGGACCGGCTACGGCGGCGAGACCGATTTCCAGGGCGACTCCCTCGAAACCATCACCTGGGCCGCCGGCCTGCTTGCCGCCACTTCGCGCATCTCGGTCTTCGCTACCGCGCATACCGCGTTCACCCATCCGCTGGTCGCGGCCAAGCAGTTCGCAACCATCGATCACATCGGCGCGGGCCGCTTCGGCCTCAACGTGGTGTGCGGCTGGAACCAGCCCGAGTACGAGATGTTCGGCCTCGAGCTGCCGCAGGCCCACGGCGCGCGCTACCGTTACGGCCAGGCTTGGCTGGACGTGATACGCACGGCGTGGCAAACGGACGGTGAGTTCGACTGGGACGACGAATTCTTCACCCTGCGTCATGCCAGTTGCCTGCCGAAGCCCGTCGGCGGCACGCTGCCGCCGATCATGAACGCGGGTTCATCGGATGAAGGCCGCGAGTTTGCCGCGCGCAACTGCGATTTCCTCTTCACCGTGATGGTCGATCCGGACAGCGGGGCGGACGTCGTGCGGCGCATGCAGGGCATGGCGCGGGAGCGCTACCAGCGCGAGCTGGGCGTGTTCACCACGACGTACGTGGTGTGCCGGCCGAGCGATGCGGAGGCGGAGGAGTACCATCGGCATTACGCCGTCGAACATGCCGACCGTGACGCCGTGGAGCGCCTGATGACGCTGCAGGGCATGCACGCGCAGTCCTTTCCTCGCGAGATGATCGATCAGCTGCGCGTACAGTTCGCCGGTGGCCATGGCGTATACCCGCTGGTCGGGTCGCCCGACACCGTCGCGGCCGGTCTCGAGCGCATCGCCGCGGCAGGCTTCGCCGGTTCGACGATCGCCTTCGTCAACTACCTCGACGAACTGCCGTACTTCGTTGCCGAGGTTCTGCCGCGCCTGGAAGCGAAAGGCCTGCGCTTGCCGGCTGGCGAGGGCCTGGCCGAAGCGCCTGCCGCCTGAGTATCGGCGGGCTCAGTTCGCGCTGCCCGGCCGCGCGCTGACGTCGGCGTGCCAGCGCAGCGTGTGTGCGTTGTCCGCGGGTATGGGCAGGCCGACAGCATGGCCGAAGTCGACGGCGCACAGTGCCGTGATGTCGGCCGCGCTGAAGCGCGCGCCGCCGAGGTAGGGCGATTCGCCGAGGCGTTTCTCCAGTTGCCGATGGAAGAAGGCGACGCGCTGGCGGCCGCGTTCGACCAGCGCCGGTACCGTTTTCACCCCGGCATAGCCGGGCAGCGCCCGGTCCGTGAACGCATCGGTCTGGTTGCGAAAGAACTCTCCGATCGCCGCCATGCCGTTCATTTCGGCAAAGCGCTCCCAGGCTTCGATGCGCGCGGCCTCGAGCGGGTCCCGGCCGAGCAGGTTCGGTTCCGGATGCAGGGCTTCGAGGTAGCGGAAGATGCAGGGCGCCTCGGTGATGACGGTGCCGTCGTCGAGTTCCAGTGCCGGCAGCGTGCCCCAGGGATTGATCGCGAGATACGCGGGCGCGAGATTCTCGCCGTCCAGGATGCTGACTTCGTGCCGTGGGATGTCGAGGCCCTTCTCGGCGATGAAAATACGCGCGCGCCGCGGGTTGGGCGCCATGCTGCAATCGTAGAGCTTCATCGTTTCACACCCTCCGCGAGCGGTTATCGACTCGCCTGCATTGTAGATTGAAGCCGGCGCGCGATCCTGTTCTGATAACGCACGAGCCGCTGGCGGCGCGAGGGCGAGGAGAAGAGCAGATGAGCGGAATCCTGTTTACCAACGTGCGTATCTTCGAAGGCACCGAGCCCGGGCTCGAGGCGGCCGAGGTGCTCGTGCAGGGCAATCGCATCAAGTCGGTCGCCCGCCACGGCAAGACCCTCGCGCGACGCAACAACTGGCAGGTCATCGACGGCGGCGGCGCGACGCTGATGCCGGGCCTGGTCAATCCGCACTGTCATTTCACCTACAACGACGCCACCAGCATTGCCGACATCACGGCGCTGCCGGTCGAAGAGCACATGCTGGTGACGATGCGTAACCTCGCCACCTATCTCGATCACGGTTTCACCGCCGTCATCGGCATGGCTTCGGCCAAGCCGCGGCTGGAACTCGTGGCGCGCAACGCGGTCGACGCGGGCCAGTTTCCGGGGCCGCGCATCCGTGCCTGCACGCCGGAATACACGGTGACGGGCGGTCTCGGTGACGATTCGCGTCTCGACCGGGAGATTCCGTCGATCGGCCTCATCTGCAACGGCGTCGAAGAGTTTCGCCGCTCCATCCGCGAACAGGTCCGCGAGGGTGTCGATATCGTCAAGTTCAACAACTCGGGTGACAGCCTGACGATGGGCGGCCTGCCCGGCGACGTCAACCCGATGACCGATGACGAGGTGCGTACGATTTGCGAGACGGCGCACCGCCTGGGGCGCCGCGTCGCCGCCCACGCCCACGCCGATTCCGGCGTGCTTCAATGTATCGAGCACGGCGTCGAGTTCATCAACCATGCGACGTTCGCCAGCGAATCGACCATCGAACGCCTGGCCGCGGTGGCCGACAAGCACTGGGTGACGCCGGCAATCGCGGCGCGCTACAACACGACCTTCGAGGCGGTCGAGTGGGGCATCACCGAGGAGATCGCCGAGGCCATCGGCAACAAGCGCGAGTTCGAGGCGGGCTGTGCGGCGATGACGCGAATGCATGCCGCGGGTATCCGCGTGCTGCCGTTCGGTGACTACGGCTTTGCCTGGATCCCAATCGGCCAGGACGCGCGCGATCTCGAACACATGGTGAACTATTTCGGCATGCAGTCATGGGAGGCGCTGCGTGCGGCGACCGCGTACGGTGGCGAGGCCTGGGCCGGTGCCAGCGGCGAGTTGCTGGGGCGGGTGAAGCCGGGTTACCTGGCCGACCTGATCGTCGTCGACGGCGACCCCGTTGCCGATATCCGCGTGTTGCAGGAACGCTCGCGCATCACCGCCGTGATGAAGGATGGCAGCTTCTACCGCCGGCCAGCTCCCGGAGAGCCATTCGCCGCGGCGCCCGCGCGACGTCGCCGGTCGGCTGCCTGAGGAGGCGAGGGTGTTGCAGCGGTACGCCATTCTCGATCTCGCGCCCGTCGTGGCCGGCGCCAGCTGCGCCGACGCCTTCGCCAACAGTGTCGATCTTGCGCGCCATGCCGAGCGCTGGGGCTACCACCGCTACTGGCTCGCCGAACATCACAACATGCCGGGTATCGCGAGCTCCGCGACGGCCGTCATCATCGGCCACGTTGCCGAGCATACGGCGTCCATCCGGGTCGGTGCGGGCGGCATCATGTTGCCCAACCATTCGCCGCTGGTGATTGCCGAGCAGTTCGGCACGCTGGCCTCGCTGTATCCCGGGCGCATCGACCTCGGCGTCGGCCGCGCGCCGGGCAGCGACATGCTGACGGCGCGCGCACTGCGCCGTGATTCGACGGCGCATCCGGATCGTTTCCCCCAGGATGTGCAGGAACTGCTCGGCCTGTTCGCGCCGGCCGAACCGGGGCAGGCCGTGCGCGCCGTGCCCGGGGCCGGACTCTCGGTGCCGGTGTGGATCCTGGGATCGAGCACTTTCGGCGCGCAGCTGGCCGCGTGGCTCGGCCTGCCTTTCGCGTTCGCTTCGCACTTCGCGCCGCAGGACCTGATGGCGGCGCTCGACATCTACCGGCGTACCTTCCGGCCGTCGGCCTATCTCGAGCGACCCTACGTGATGGTCGGCGCGGGGCTCTACGCGGCCGCGGACGAGCGCGAAGCGCGGCGCCTGTTCACCTCGGTCCAGATCCAGTTCACCAACCTGTTTCGCGGCGCGCCGGGCGAGCTGCAGCCACCCATCGACGACATCGACGCCTACTGGAACCCGGCCGAGCGCGTCGGCGTGGAGCGGGCGCTCGCGCATGCCTTCGTCGGCGATGCGGACGGCGTGGCGGACGGCCTGCAGCGCTTCCTCGACATGACCGGGGCCGATGAAATCATGCTGGCGGCGCAGATTCACGATCATCGTGCGCGCCTGCGCAGCTACGAGATCGGTGCGGAGATTTGCGCGCGGCTGGTTTCGGCCGGCCACGCCAGGGCATCGGCGGCGGGCGGCTGAGCCGGGGTTGTCAGGCCGCGAGGCCCGCGTGCGGGTGCGGCGCGGTGTCGTCGGGCAGGTAGAGCGCGCTGAGCTGCCACAGGCGCCGCGCGAGCGCCGCCGGCGAGTCGAACAGGACGCCGGGCGGCACCGCACCGCGCTTGCGCAAGCGCGTCTCGCCGTCGAACCCGTAGCTTGCGATCAGCGGCGTATAGCCGCCGGCGAGCGCGGCGCGGTAATCGCCGATCTCGTCGCCGGCGAGCAGGCTGACGTGGTAGCGCGGGGAGGCCATCGCCGCGAGCACGTCGTGCTTGCGCGAGCCGACCGACAGGGGGACCACGAAATCGAGATCCCGCTCGGCAACGCCGCTGGCCCGCAGGACATGGCGTATGGTAGCGCCGGGCTCGAAGGTGAAATTACGACTGACGATGCCGACGTGCACCCGCGGCGCGGCGATCATCGCGTTGAGGTAGGGCACGAACGGCTCGAACAGCCGCCCGCTCGTCCGGTAGTGCGCCGTCAGCGCCGCACGGATGCGGCGCTTGCGAGGCAGCGCGACGCGCACCAGGTTGGGCAGGATCTCGCGGCCGCCACCGAGATACTTGAGGAACTTGCGGCGGTCGCGAAAGCGCCGGGCATCGCCCACGTCGAGATCGAAATCGGCGAACGCCGCGCGGATCAGCGCGTAGGAATCGACCAGCAGGCCGTCGAAATCGAGCACGACAAGCAGACGTTTCATCGTAGATCTCCGAGCCGCAACGCATACGGCATGGCACGAGGCGAGCGCCGATGTCACGTTTGGCGGTTCACTTGCGGCCTATGTAAAGGTAATAGGGGGCCTCGAGGAACGGCACGTAGGGTAGGCGGTGTTTGCGCTCGAGGCGTGTCACGCGTTCGAACATGCCGTCCAGAAAGGCACCGTGAGCACGGTCGAGTTGCACGCCGTCGTGGGCGAACCAGCGCCGCCAGAAGTGCTGCTGCCAGCGCGGCATCTGGCTCTCGGTTGCGCGCGGCAGGCAGAAATCGACCACACCGATGAGACCGCCCGGACGCAACATGCGAAACGCGTTGCGCAACGTGGCACGCCAATCGGGCATCATGGTCAGCGTGTACGACAGCAGCACACGGTCGACCTCGATGCCGGGAGCAAAGCGCGTCGCGTCGGACTCGTGCACGACCACGTTGGGCCACGATCGACAGCGGCGCCGCGCCTCGACGAGCAGTGCGGGGCAGAGATCGACGGCATCGATGCGGGCCAGTCCGGCGCGCAGCCCCGGTGGTACGAACTCGAGGTTGCGCGCGGTACCGCAGCCGAGCTCGACGAGATGTTGCCCCGGTGCCAGGCACAGGTGCGCGACGAGTTCGTCGCGCCCGGGAAGGAGCCTGTCGCGAAAAGCGTCGTAGTGGCGCGCCTGTGGTGCATAGAAGCGCTCGAGGCGTTCGCGGTGATCGGCGCCGCCCGGTTGGCCGCGCAGCAGCTGCCACAGTACCTGTGCTTCGTTCAGCAGGGGCATCGTCATGAAAGGACATCCGCAATATGAAAACCGGCATAGGTATGCACGCGGTCGCGCGGTGCCAAGGCCGCAGCGAGCTCGGGATGGAAGCGCAGCCGCTCGACGGCGCGTGCGTTGCCGTCGCCGACGCGCACATGATCGAGGTAGCTGGGCCAGGCGTGGGCGCTGCGGAAGATCACCCGCGCGTCGCGCCGCGCCCGGGCGAATATTGCGTCCCATTCCTCGGCCAGCGCGCATGGCTGCACCGAACTCATCCAGTCCATGTGGTCGAGCAGCACGAAGCGCGAGAAATCGTGCTCGGCGCGATGCAGAAACGCCGTCACCGAGCCGGTATATAGCCTGATGCGATCGACCAAGCCTGCCTTGAGTCGCGCGAAGTTCTCCGCGCGAAGATATTCGGGACAGCAGCGACGGCTGTACTGGCCGGTGAGATAGACGCGCCAGAAGTAATTGCTGCTCAAGGGGATTTCGCGAAATACATACTCGATGGCGTCGCGGATGAACGCAGCGACACCACCGGCGTGCTGACACTCGACTTCGCGCCGCTGTGGTTGCGGGACGCCGAGCATGCTCATGGTGAACTGGCGCGAGATGAGCCAGTTCACGTGCTGACGCCACAGCAGCGGTGCGACCCGGGTGTCGTAGCGCGCGCGCTGCTCTTCGACGGATTCGGCGTCCAGCAATGAAGTGATGGCCTGGCGCAGCTTCGGGCGCACCCACAGGTAGAGGTGAAAAGCGCGTGCGACCTTGCCGGAGAGGCCGTGAAAGTAGAGTCCGCCGAGGCGACCGTCGGCACAGTCGAACACACGCTGGTGCTTGTCCCAGTAGGTGCGGGCGAACGGGCTGAGTTCAGGTCTCAGGTAGCGCTGGTACAGGGCGGCGAAGTCGTGATGACGGCCGCGACCGAAGATATCGAAGAAGTCCTCGAAATCGAGCGTGCGTATGGCCGCAATCTTCAGCTCGAGCAGGGCTATCTGGCGCGGATTCATGTCTACGGCGTGAACCGAGGCGGGCGCTGCCAGGGCGTAGTCGAGCGCGTTGCAGCCGGCGCTCGCGATGACCATCACGTCGTCCGTGGGCGCCAGTGCGAGCGCCTGGTGATCAACCGCCGGATCTTCCCAGCAGGTGTTGTAGACGAGAGCGCGAGTATAGAAAGCGTCGAAGAGCCGGTCGTTGAGATCGTCGACGTGGCGCTTGATGTTCAATCCGTCCCATCCCGCAGGTGTCAGGCGTCGTGATCGTCTACGTGGAGCCCGATCGCCGCGCATCCTAGGCGGGGCAGGTTAACGGGATGTGACAGCTACCCGGTCGATTGCCAGGTCATCGTCCGGTCGAATCACAGGCCGCTGGCTTCGTCGAGTTCGAGCAGCAGGTTGAGCGTCTGCACGGCCTGGCCCGAGGCGCCCTTGCCGAGGTTGTCGAGCTGGCCGACGACGACGGCGTGCCCGCGGGCCTCGTTATGCAGCACGTAGATGCGCAGCGCGTTGGTGTCGTTGAGGCCTTCCGGGTCCAGTCGCGCGAGCGTCGAGCCGGCCTCGAGCGGCGCCACCTCGACGAAGCGCTCGCCGGCGTAGTGCGCGCCGTACACGGCATGCAGGTCGGCTGCGCCCGGCGTCCCCGGCAGGGCCCACAGCGGCAGGGGCACGTGCACCAGCATCCCCTTGTAGTAGCGCCCGACCGCGGGCAGGAAGATCGGCGGATGGCCGAGTCCGCTCCAGCGCGTGATCTCGGGCACGTGCTTGTGCGCGAGGGTGAGCGCGTAGTCGTAGGTGGTAGCGCTGATGGCGTCCTCGCCCGTCGCGTTCTCGAAAGCGCCGATGAGGGCTTTGCCACCGCCCGAATACCCCGACACCGCGTGGATGGAGACCGGCCAGTCGGCTGGCAGCAGGCCGGCCGCGACGAGTGGCTGGAGCAGCGCGATGCTGGCCAGGGCGTAGCAACCGGGATTGCTGATGCGGGTGCTCGCACGCAGCCGCTCGCGCTGCCCGGCGTGCATCTCCGGGAAACCGTAGGTCCAGCCGTCGGCAATACGGTGGGCGGTCGAGGCATCGATGATGCGGGTGGCCGGGTTGTCGACGAGTGCCACGGCCTCGCGGGCGGCATCGTCCGGCAGGCACAGGATGGCGACGTCGGCACTGTTGAGCAGTTCGCGGCGCGCGGCCGGGTCCTTGCGCCGTTCCGGCGCGATCGCGAGCAGCTCGATGTCGCCGCGCGGCGCGAGCCGCGCCGCGATCTGCAGTCCCGTGGTGCCGGCTTCGCCGTCGATGAATACGCTGTGTCTGCTGCTCATGCTCGATGCCCTCCGCGGCGCGCGATGATACGCGCCGGCGCGGCCGCCGTCATGCCGTGCCCGTGCGCCGCGGCTTCGGCGCGGGTTTCCAGAAGCCGGCGCGATGCACGCGCTTGAGCACGGCGATGGTCGGGTTGAGCTCGTCGCCCTTCATGTTCTCGCGGCCCTCGATCGCCTGGGCGTCGCAGAAGGCGGCCACGGCGCGGCGCAGGGCCGGGTCGCCGTCCCGGCTCATGACGATGTAGAAACGTTCGTCCACCATCGGTTCGAAATGCAGCTTCATCTGCGCCGCGGCGGCCGCCGAGCCGAAACCGGCATCCGCGTTGCCGCTCGCGACGAGCGCGGCGACCGCGGTATGCGTGTACTCCTCGTCCGCATAACCGGTGATGTTGCCGGGCGCGATACCGGCATTGCCGAGCAGGCCGTCGAAGACCAGCCGCGTGCCCGAGCCAGCCTGCCGGTTGACGAAGCGCAGCTTGCCGCGAGCCAGCGCGTCGAGCGTACGGCAGGGGCGCCGCGGCCGCGACATCAGCCCCAGCGTGCGCGTCTCGAGCAGCCACACGAGATCGCGGGCGGGGTCGAGCAGCCCGATCAGGTGGGCCCCCACGCTGCGGCCGAGTTCGCCCTGTGGCAGGTGGAAGCCGGCGAGGTCGGCGCCGCCACGCCGGTAGCGCTGCAGCGCGCTCTCGCTGCCGAGGACGTCCAGGCTGACGCGGTGACGATCGTTCAGGCTGTCGCGCAGCGCCAGCATGCGCGGGCTGTGACTGGAGGCGATGACGACCGGGTGGCGGCGCGGATCGGCCGCTTCGCTGAGACGCGCGCCGGCCTCCAGCGCGGCGCCGTCGAGCGCCGGCGCGAGCGCGGCGGTCGTTTCGTCGGCCAGCTCGAGCAAAGTCTCGCCGAACGCCGTGAGATGCGCGCCGCGCCCCTGCCGTGCGGACAAGAGCGGCTTGCCGAGCCGGGTTTCCCAGTCGCGCAGCAGGCCCCAGGCGTGGCGGTAGGAGACGCCGGCCTCGCGTGCGGCGAAGTTCAGGTGCCCGCCCTGGCGCACGCCGCGCAGCAGGGCGAACACCTGCGGGTCGAGAACATGTTCGCCGTCTTCGCTGCCGAGGGACCAGCGCAGGGCCAGGCTGACCTTGATGTTCATGTTGCAGCGTCCGTCGATCTAAAATGGCAGCTAGCAGCATATATCATTCGTATCCTGCAAATAAATGCGCGTTTCGGCGTGTGCGGGCCATGTCGACGCGTGCCGCAACGAGCGCGGTGCTCTGCTATCATCGGCGCATCCTGAACCCCCGCGGCCCCGGCGCGCATGCTGCAAGCGACTTCGAACGAACCCGTCTGGCTGATCGGCATCGACGATACCGACAACCTCGATACGCGCGGCACGGGTTACCGCGCACGCTGCCTGGTCGGGGCGCTGGAAGACGCGGGCATGGCCGAGGCGATCGGCGTGACGCGCCACCAGCTGCTGCTCGACGACCGCATTCCCTACACCTCGCACAACAGCAGCGCGTGCCTGGAAGTGCGTTCGCCGCGCAGCGCCGACGAGCTCTACGAGTTCTGCCGCGTGTTCATGCTCGGCGAGGCGGCCAGCGGCTCGGATGTCGGGCTGTGCCTGGCGACACCGGCACAGGGCGCGGCGGTCGCCGCTTTCGGGCGCGCCGCGAAATGCGAAGTGCTCGACCAGGCGCGGGCACATGACAGCGCGCGCGCCGCCGGCATCCGCCTCAGCGGACTCACCGGTACACGCGACGGCGTCATCGGCTCGCTCGCCGGGGTCGGCCTGTTCGCCGACGGCAACGACGGACGTTACATCTGGAAGCGCTGCCTGCGCGATCTGAGCGAGCAGAGCGTCGCCATCGCCGACATCATGCACGCGACCGGCATCGACGACGTGCGCGAGATGGACGGCGCGAGCCTCGCCACGCAACCGGACACCCTCGTCGCCCTCGGTCCCTGGCCGCGCCCGGTCCGGGTCGACGGTCTCTCAGTACTCTTCGTGGAGAAAGGAACGGCGCATGAACCTGCCGCATACCGTTGCATCGACAAGCAGCGCCTCAAGGCTTTCCGCCCCTGACGCGAAACACACCCACGCGCTGCTGCTTGCCGGCAGCGGCGTGCTGCTGGCGGGTTTCCACCAGGCGTTCGACCTGTCGCTCGGCCTGCCCGGCCATTTCGGGGTGATCTTCATGGCCGTGCTGGTCATGGCCCGCGCCGGTTCTCCGCTGGCCGCGGCAGCCATGGTCACCACGCTCGGTTACCTCGCCGGCACCGCCGTGTTTGCCGGGCTGGGCGGGCACAAGCTGCTCAACCTGCCGGCATACCTGCTCTGCGCGGCGGCACTCGATGCCGCTTTCTGGCTGTCACCGGCACTCGTTCGCCGTCCGCTTCCGGCCGCGCTCGTCGGTGCGGTCGCGTTCCTGCTCAAGCCGCTGCTGGTCGTGCTGCTGGCCGCGGGATTCGCGCTCGAGGTCGGCGCATTGCGTCACGGCGCCGTCGTCCCCTTGCTCAGCCACGCGGCATTCGGCGGCGCCGGCGCGGCCATCGGTGCCCTGTTGTGGGCCGGGGCGCGGAGTCGCTGAAGCGGCGGTATTCGGCGGATCCCACGCCGCGCCAGGGCCTACGGCGGTGATGCCTGGCCGGCCTCCGGCGCCGAAGCGGCCTTCGTCGCGGCCGCGGCCGGCCACCACGCCTGGTTGGGCGTGTCACCGTCGAGACGGAATTCGGGCAGGCGCGCCTGGGTTGCAGGCGCGGCGAGCAGGTGGATGAGCGCGCGCGCCTCCGCGCGCCGTGGCGAATCGGTCACGGTCCAGGCGTTCAGCGTGGCGAGCAATCGCGGGTCGCCGATGACGACGGCCGCGAGCCCGTCGCGCGCGGTGCGCATGAACGGGTGGTATCCCCAGACCGTGTAGGCGCCGTGCGTGCGCGCCGCGGCGAGTGCCGCGAGCGGGCCGGGTCCGTCGGCGGCGAGCACGCAGCGTCCATCGCTCCCGTCCGGCCGTGGCTGCAGCGCGGCGAGCCCCGCGTGCTCGTGGCGCACCCAGCAGCCGCCGTGCGCAAAGAGACGGCTGAGCGCGGTATCGAAGTCGCTCGCGCCGCGCAGGCCGGCCGGGTCGCTGGCCGGGCCGATGATCGTGCGGGGGTTGGCGAACACCGCCGTGCCGTCGCCGATGACGCCGCGCGCGGCGAGGCGCTGTGCCGGCCGGGCATGCGCGTGCGCGATGACGAGGTCCCATTCGCCCTCCTCGAGATGCGCGGACAGGCCGCGCACGTGGCTTGTGGCGATCGCGAGCGGCGGGACGGTCCCGGCGGCGACGGCGTCTGCCACCAGCCATTCGAGAAAACCGTCCTGGGCGACGATGGTCACGACCAGCGCGCGCAACGGTGGGCCGTCCGCGTGCGGTGCCGGGGCGACGCCGGCCAGGATGAGCAACGCGAGCAGCGCGGCGGCGCGCGAGCTACGCATCACGTTCGAAGCGGCAGAGTCATGCATATTTAATCCAATCCTCTCACACCAGTAAACTCGCCGTCAGCCGCCGCAGAAGCGGCAATACTTTTCGAACATGATGACGCAAACAGCGCTATTTACGGGCGGGTACGCGCGCCGCCGGCGGTCGCCTGGCCGCATGCCGGTGGTCGCACGCTGCCCGATGGACAGGCGCGTCGCCGGGCGCAGCTTCGGCAATCGCCGTGCCGCGGTCAAGCAGGAGCGCGGCGCGCACGCGTCGCCGCGGTTCGGCGCCGCCGCGCGTGGACCCCGGGCTGCGCTGCGTCATCACGGCCCCGCCCGCAGCGGGCACGAACAAGCGCGACGGGAACGGCGATCCGCACAAGTTCCGAACCGCATTTTTTCAGGAGTTGATTCATGACTATTCAGCAACGGAATCTGCGCCGCGCCGGGCGCGTGGCCACGGCCGGCCTGTGCGCGGCACTGCTCGCACCGGTGACGGCATCCGCCGCGTCGGTGGTGCTCTACACGTTCGACGACGGCGTGGGTGGCTTCGTCAACGCGGCCGAGAGCGTCGCCGCCAACTTGGCAGCCGGTGCCTGGAGCGATGCCGACGGCACGCTGCAGGACCTGCGCGGCGTCTCGGGTACCGGCCGTGCCGTGGCTGCCGAGAGCTGGCACGACATCAACAACTTCACGTTCAACCTGGACGTCGCGTCCGGTTTCCGTCTCGATCTCAGCGGCTTCAGTTTCGAAGAGCAGGGGTCCAGCGGTGGCCGCGGTCTCGGTCCGACCACGTGGAGCATGTCGATCAACGGTCAGCAGGTCGCGAGCGGTGACGCCTTTCGCGGCAATCCGGGCGACACGGAGAGCGGGGTGCTGGCGCTCACCGGCCTGACCGGCAACGTCATCGTCGAGATCTTCGCGACCGGTTCCGAGAGCAGCGTCGCCCTGCCGGACGACAACGCGGCCGGCGCCACCTGGCGTATCGATACGTTCAACTTCGACGGTGCCGTGAGTGCCGTGCCCGTGCCCGCGGCCGCGGTGCTGGCCGCGCCGGCACTGCTCGGCCTGGCCGGCTGGCGTCGTCGGCGCGCCTGAGCGCGCCGCCCCGCATGCGTGTCCGTCGCCGGCGGCAGCCGCTGCCGCGACGCACGCATGCCTTGCCGGAGCGCGGGTGCGTCAGCGCGGGATGCCGTGCCGCGCGCCTGCTCGCGTCATGCCTGGCGCTGGCAGGCGCCCCGCTCCATGCCGGCGCTGCCAACGCGATGGCCGAGGAGATCGTCGTCTTCGGACAGCGCGAGCCGGCGCCGCTCGCCGTCAGCACGGCGGCCGGTACGCGCTACGGTATCAGCCGCCAGGACATCGAGCGCGCCAATGCCCGCTCGCTCGACGAAGTGCTCGAGCTGCTGCCCGGCGTCAACGTCCGCGTGGGCGGCGACGGCACGCCGCGCATCGACATGCGCGGTCTGCGCACACGCCAGGTCAAGATCCTCGTCAACGGCGTACCGCTGAATTCGGTTGGCGACGGCAGCTTCGATCCGACCCTGATTCCCACCGAGTACATCGAGGCCGTGCAGGTACTGCCGGGCGCCGCCTCGCAGCTCTACGGCGACGGTGCGCTGGCCGGCGCGATCAATGTCGTCACGCGGCGCGGCAGCGGGCCGCCGCGCGGGGACATCCAGGCCGAAGTCGGCGATCTCGGCGCCGAACGTCTTTCGGGGACGTTCTCGTGGGGCTTCGAGAACGGCGACATCTTCGTGTCCCTCGGCCGGCGACACCGCAACGCCTGGCGCCTGGCCGACGACTTCGTGCCTGCCGATACGGAAGACGGTGGCAAACGCTACAACAGCGATCTCGAACGTAATTCGCTCTATGCCGTGGCGAGCTGGCGTCCGCTGGCGGACTGGGAGTTCAGTCTCACGCTGAACTACTACGAGGGCGAACGCGGCGTGCCGACCAGCGTGTTCGACGATCGCAACGACATCTTCGCCAGCCGTCCACGCTACGAGCGCGCCAATCGCGAGGATGGCTGGTACGTGCAGGCAAGCGCGCTCTACGAGCCCGCCTCGGGCTGGCGTAACCACGCCTGGGCCTACATCACCAACGATGTCACCGTGACCGATCGCTACGCCGATGCGACGCTTCAGCCGACCACCGACCCGACCATCCGCAACACGTTCAGCGACGAGACGCGCGGTCGCATCACCGGCTTCCAGGATATCCTCTCGTGGGAGAGCGCGCGTCTCGGCCGCGTCGCGCTGATGGTCGCCGGTCGCCAGGAGCGGCTCGAGAGCGATTGCGTGATCCAGGACCTGCCGGTCGCGCAGCAGGTCACGGTGACGACGACCACCACCGGCACGACCACGGTGGCGAGCGGCCAGCCGGCATCGACCTACGTACTCGATTACACCCTGACCTCGACCAACGGCCACGGCGCGACCGCGGCGGGTGGCGGCAACGCGCCCGTCGCCAGGCTCACCGCGACGAACCGGCCGGGCGGCGGCATCGATTTCCGGCTGGAGAATCTTGCCGGCGGCAACTTCGGTCCCGACGCCTACCTCAAGTATGTCTACCTGAGCCCGAGCCCCGCGTTCGACCTCGCGGGCCTCACCTGGGCACAGGCGGTCGGCAGCGAGGGCGACATCGGCAACATCAACATCCGCGCCGACGACATCGATGGCTGGAACTACGCGCTGCGCGTCAACTTCCGCCGTCCCGAGGTCAGCGATGCGCTCTACCAGGGCGAGGTCGCGAGCTGGTTGTTCGACCAGGGCGACGTCAACCAGTTCTTCGCCCTGCCGGCGCTGAAGAGCGCGGGCCTGCCGGATGCCTACAGCGCCGTGACCATGCGGCGCACGCCCGCCACGGGGTTCTGGGGCGCCTCCGAGGTGCAACCGACCGGCGGCACGCCGGGGGACGCCTTCAACGTGAACATCCAGGCGCTCGACGCCGTCGACCCGGGCGCTTTCGTCACCATCCCGACGACCAGCACCTCGACCCGAACGGTGCTCGATCCGGATCCGCAGGTCGGCGACCTGCTGGTCGACGTGCGCCTGTGCTCGGGCGCCGGCGGTGGCGGCGGCCTCGGGCTCGGCAACAACCGCGTCGAGCGCGTGCCCAGCCTGCGCTTCGGCCGGCGCCTGCTGACCCAGGAACGCGCCATCGAAGTCGTCTCGACCGCGCTCGAGTACGCGTTCGAGCCGTGGGCGGGCACCGGGCTGGTGGCGAGTCTCGGCTGGCATGCGCTGATGCGCGACGAAGGTTCCGGCAGCGCGCGGCCCGGTTACAGCCTGGCAGCCTACTGGGACGTGCTGCCGCGGGTGCGGCTGCGCGCGACCTGGGCGCACAAGGTGCGCGTGCCCAGCGTCAACCAGCTCTACGATCCCGATCGCGGCAATCCGGATCTCGATTTCGAGCAGGCCGACAGCATCGAGGGCGGCTTCGACCTGCAGCTGACGCCGCACACGCGCGTTTCACTCAGCGTGTTCGACCAGTCGGTCGAGAACTTCATCCAGACCGATCTCATCACCGAGCGTTTCGAAAACGTCGAGGAATTATCGCTGCGCGGCTTCGAACTGCTCGGTGAGCAGCAGGACTGGCTGGGTGTGAACGTACGTGCGGGCTACAGTTACCTGTCGACGCGCGACGAGACGCCGGGCAGCGATCGCAAGCAGCAGCAGTACACGCCGACGCACCGCATGACGCTGACGGCCGATTACAACTGGCGTGACCGCGTCGCGTTCCATCTCGGCGCCGAGTACACCGCCGACCAGTTCTTCTACTCGCGCACCATCCCACGGGTGCGCCGCGAACTCGATGATTTCTTCGTCATGGATGTCAACGTGTCGGTACCGCTGGTCGGCCGGCGCATCGAAGTTTATGCCGGGGCGGACAACGTGC
>JAUIFX010000104.1 GCA_030429865.1 Gammaproteobacteria bacterium
GGTTCGCCGAGATCCCGGGCGCGCGGGATGCCGAACTGCTCGAAGACCTCCGCGGTGTGTTCGCCGAGTGCGGGCCCGGCGTGACGTACGCGCCCCGGCGTCGCCGAGAAATGCACCGGCACGCCGGCGAGCGCCTTGCGCACGCCGAGCCCCGGCAGTTCGACCTCGGGCAGCATGTCCCGCGCGGCGGTGTGCGGATCGGCAACGATGTCGGTGATGTCGTTGACCGGTCCGGCCGGCACGCGGCCGCCGAGCAGCGCCGCGAGGTCCTGCTTGCTGCGCGTGCCGGTCCACTCGGTGATGATGGCACGCAGCGCCACGGCGTGTTCGACGCGCAGCTCGTTGCTGGCGAAGCGCGGATCGTCGGCCAGCTCGGGACGCTCCATGACCGCAAGCAGCTCGCGCCAGTGCCAGTCGGTCGGACAGCCGATGGCCATCCATCCGTCCGCTGCGGCGTAAACCGAAAACGGCGCCACCAGCGGGTGATCGTTGCCGGCGGGTTGCGACACGGCGCCGCCGAAACTGTACCGGTACACGTTGCGTTCGCAGATCGAGATCATCGCGTCGACCATGCCGACGTCGACGAACTGCCCTTCGCCGGTGTGCTCTGCATGGCGCACCGCCGCGACCACGCCGAAGGCGCACATGAGCCCGGGAATCAGGTCGCCCACCCCCGGCCCGGCCTTCATCGGCTCGCCGGGTGGGCCGGTCATGGCCATGAAGCCCGACATCGCCTGCGCCACGATGTCGAATGCCGGCCAGTCGGCGTAGGGACTCGCGCCGGTCCGCTTGTCGCCGAATCCGCGTATCGCGGCGTAGACCAGCCGCGGGTTGACCCCCTTGAGCGTCTCGTAGCCCAGGCCGAAACGCTCCATCACGCCCTGGCGGAAGTTCTCGACGACCACGTCGGCTTCGGCGACGAGCGCGAGGAAGGCATCGCGGTCGTTGACGTTCTTGAGGTCGAGGACGACGCTGCGCTTGTTGCGATTGATGCTGTGGAAGTAACCGCCGTGAGCGCGCGCGCCATCCTCGGGCAGGTAGGGCCCCATGCCACGCGACATGTCGCCGGCCGGGGGCTCGATCTTGATCACGTCGGCGCCGTGGTCGGCCAGCACCATGGTGCAGAAAGGGCCGGCAAGCATCTGCGTCAGGTCGAGCACGACCACGCCCTCGAGCGCGCCGTTGGTGTCGAGCGCGCTCATCGGCCGGACTTGCCGAGCAGGTGGTCGGAGATGATGCGCAGCTGGATCTCCGAGGTGCCCTCGAAGATCTTGGTCAGGCGCGCGTCGCGCCAGTAGCGCTCAACGGCATGGAGTCGCGTGTAGCCGGCGCCGCCGAAGATCTGCAGGGCATCGGAGGTGACGCGTTCAGCCATCTCCGAGGCGAAATACTTGACCATGGAAGCCTCCTTGTCGCACCGCGCGCCGGTGTCGATGCGATCGCATACGAAGTACAGCAGCTGCCGCGCGGCCTCGATGTCGCTGGCCATGCGCGCGAGCTTGAAGCGCAGGTCCTGGAACTCGGCAATCGGACGCCCGAACTGCATCCGTTCCTGGGCGTAGGCCATGGCGTCCTCGAGCGCGCCCTGGGCCAGGCCCACGGCGCGCGCCGCGGTATGCGCGCGCGCCTCGTCGAGTCCCTTGGCGAGTGCATAGAACGCGCAGCCGGGCTCGCCGATCAGGGCATGACCCGGCAGCCGCAGGCCGTCGAAAGCGAGTTCCCAGGTCTTCCAGCCGAAGTAACCGATCTTGGGAATCGGCGCGCCGTGGCAGTTCGGTGGCAGCTCGCCGCGCGGCTTGTCGATGAGGAACGCGCTGATACCGAGATGACGTCGTTTCGCGTCCGGCGGCTCGGCAGTGCGCGCGAAAACCACCAGGTAATCGGCGCCGTCGGCAAAAGTGCACCAGTATTTCGAGCCGGTCAGCACCCAGTCGTCGCCGTCGGCGACGGCCCGGCACGAAATGGAGGCGAGATCGGAGCCGGTGTCGGGTTCCGAGAGCGACATCGCGCCGAGGTATTCGCCGCTGACGACGCGCGGCAGCATCGCGGCCTTCTGCGCGTCGGACAAGAGGTCCATGGTCAGCGTGCCATTACCCCGCGCGATGATCGACGCCACGCTCATCCAGCCCCGCGCGAGCTGTTCGGCAACCAGGCAATATTCGAAACACCCGAGCCCGCTGCCACCGTACTGTTCGGGGATGCGGATGCCGAAGTAGCCCATGTCGGCAAGCTTGTCGCGCAGCGCCAGCGGAATCTCGCCCTCCTGCGGATCGAGTTCGTTGGCCACGGGCAGGACTTCCTTGAGCGTGAACTCGCGCGCGGTGTCGCGGATCATCAGGCGTTCTTCGCTCAGCAACCCTTCGGCGCCGGTCATCGCTTACTCCTCGCGGGCAACGGCGGCCAGCCTGCCGCCGGTCGGTTCAGGTCTCGCCGCTGCGCAACACCGCGGCGTCGGCCAGTGCCGCGATCTCGGCCTCGGTCTTGCCGAGCAGGCCGGCGAGCACGTCGGCATTGTGCTGGCCCAGCGTCGGAGCCACGTAATCGGCGTCGGCCGGGTAATCGGACGTCTTGATCGGCATGCCCGGCACCTTGAACTCACCGGCGATAGGATCCGTCACCGAGCGCACGGTACCGCGCTGCACCAGGTGCGGGTGGGTCACGGTCTCCGCCACTGTCAGCACCGGCGCGCAAGGGACACCGTGTGCCTCGAGTGCGGCAACCGCGGCGTCGACATCGGCAAACTCGCCGAGCCAGGCCTCGATCAGGGCGATGACCTCGTCGAGCCGTTCGAGGCGCTCGGCGTCGGTGCTCCAGCCCGCTGCCGACACCAGGTCCTCGCGCCCCATCGCCGCGCAGAGATCTTTCCAGTGGTGCAGGAAGGCCATCAGCATGACGTCGCCCCCATTGCCGCGGTAGACGCCGGCCGGACAGACGTAGCCCATGTGCCGCCCGTTGCGCATCGGCACGATGTCGCCGTTCGAGCCGGTGTACTGATGGATGTTGACCTCGTGGTAGTGGTAGTAACAGTCCAGCAGGGCGATATCGAGATGCTGCCCGCGTCCGGTGCGCGCCCGGTGCAGCAGCGCAGCGGCGATACCGAACGCGCCGTGCACGCCGGTCGAAACGTCCCCGATACCGAGCAGCGGGATATACGGGGAGTCGTCCCGTTCGCCGATCATCGAGGTCACCCCGGCGTAGGCCTGGGCGATGAAGTCGTAGCCCGGCTTGGCCGCCAGGGGACCCTTCTGACCGAGCGCCGAAATCGAGCACAGGATGATGTCCTCGCGCAGCGCCTTGAGCGACTCGTAGTCCAGGCCCATCGACTTCATCACGCCCGGCCGGAAGTTCTCGACCACCACGTCGCAGTGCGGTACGAGCTCGCGCACCAGGGCCATGCCCTCGGGCTGGCGCATGTCGATGCACACGCTCTTCTTGTTCAGGTTCTGTTGCACGTAGTAGAGGCTGCGCTCGCCGCGGATCTTCGATACCGCGCGGGTCAGGTCACCGCCCGGCGCGGCCTCGACCTTGATGACCTCGGCGCCCATCTCGGCGAACATGCGGGTACAGGACGGGCCGGCCAGCGCGCGGGTGAAGTCCAGCACGCGGATACCGCTGAGGAGATGCTCGTTGGGAGTGCTCATAGTGGGTCCGAGTATATGTCAAGGCGTACTGCGCGAATAAATCCCGGGGTGCGGCTCACGTGGCCGTGAGCGCCGCTTCCGCTGCCGCCACGGTCTGCCAGATCAGCGTGTTGATGGTCATCGGCCCGACGCCGCCGGGCACCGGCGTGTAGGCCGACGCGCGCGCGCGCGCCGCCTCGAGTTCGATATCGCCCACCCCGCCCGGATGGTAACCGGCATCGACCACCACCGCGCCCTCCTTGATCCACTCGCCCCGGATGAACTCGGGCTTGCCGACCGCGCCGACGACGACATCGGCCTGGCGCACCAGGGCCGGCAGGTCGGCGGTGCGCGAATGGCACACGACCACCGTCGCGTTGGCGTTGAGCAGCATCAGCGCCATCGGCTTGCCGAGAATCGGGCTGCGCCCGACGACGACCGCGAGCCGCCCTTCGAGCGGCACCTCGTAGTGCGCGAGGAGCCGCATGATGCCTGCCGGCGTCGCCGAGCCATAGGCCGGCTCGCCCATCGCCATGCGGCCGAAACCGTGCGTAGTGACGCCGTCGACGTCCTTGGCGAGCGCGATGGCGTCGAAACAGGCCCGCTCGTCGATCTGCGCCGGCACCGGGTGCTGCAACAGGATACCGTGCACGTCGGGATTGGCATTGAGCTGCGCGATCTGCTCGAGCAGCTGCGCGGTCGTGGTCTCGGCGCTCATCTCGACGGCGAGCGAGTCCATGCCGATACGGCGGCAGGCGTTGCCTTTCATGCGCACGTAGGTGGCCGAGGCCGGGTCGGTGCCGACCAGGATTGTCGCCAGGATCGGCACGCGGCCGTCGGCACGCGCTTTGAGCGCGCCGACGCGCGTGGCGAGGGCCGCCTCCTCCGACGCGGCCAGCGTCTTGCCATCGAGAACGCGTGCGGTCATAACGAAATACTCCTTTGCTTGAAGCGGCGCCGCGCCGGCGCATGCGCCGGGCCGGTCGCCGGCGCGCACCGATGCCGGTAGACGAATTCTGCAGGCACGGCATTATAGAGAAGGACGGCGCGGCGGCGCCGAGTGCGCGATAATCCGGCCGCGCCTGCCACACGAGGACCACGCATGCACCAGCAACGCGGCGCGCCACCGCCACGGACGGGAGACGCGCGATGAGCGGCTTCGCCGAATACGACGCTTACGACGGACGCGGGCTTGCCGCCCTCGTCGCCGCCGGCGAGGTCAGCGCACGCGAACTCGTCGAGGAAGCGATCGCCCGCTGCGAGCGCATCAATCCGCGGATCAACGCGGTCGTCGAGCCGATGTACGATCACGCCCGCGCACGCATCGCCGACGGCCCGCCCGCTGGCCCCTTCGGCGGCGTGCCGTTCCTGGTCAAGGATCTCGGCTCGGCGGTCGCCGGCGTGCCGCTGCGCAACGGCTCGCGCCTGTTCCGCGACTACGTGCCGGATTACGACCACAACATGGTCACGCGCATGCACGATGCCGGCCTGGTCACGATCGGCAAATCGAGCACACCGGAGTTCGGCCTCCTCGGCACCACCGAACCCGCAGCCTCGGGACCGACGCGCAACCCGTGGGATCTCGCGCGCACCCCGGGCGGCTCGAGCGGCGGTTCGGCCGCAGCGGTCGCCGCCGGCATCGTGCCGCTGGCGAGCGGCGGTGACGGCGGCGGCTCGCTGCGCATCCCGGCCGCCTGCAACGGCCTGGTCGGACTCAAACCGTCGCGCGGGCGCAACCCTTCCGGACCGCTGCTCGGCGAGAGCTGGTACGGACAGGTCCAGCTCGGCGTCATCTCGCGCAGCGTGCGCGACACCGCCGCGGCGCTCGACGCGACGGCGGGCGGCGACGAAGGCATGCTCTACGGTGCGCCGCCCCCCGCGCTGCGCTTCGAAGACGAAGTCACGCGCGCGCCGGGCCGCCTGCGCATTGCCGTGTGCCGCCAGTCGCTATGCTGCGAAACACCGATTTCGCCGCCCTGCCTCGCCGCCCTGGACGACTGCGCCGAACTCCTCGCCGGGCTCGGTCACGAACTCGTCGAGGCGGCGCCGGATCTCGACCGCATGGGTCTCGGCAGCGCCTACATGATGCGCGTGCTGGCGTGCACCGCGGCCGAGGTCGCCGATGCCGAACGGCTGCTCGGCCGCCGCGCCGGGCCGGACGATCTCGAACCCGTGACGCGCGCGTTCGCGCGCCTTGCGCGGGCTTTCGACGCGGTCGACATGACCGCGGCGAATCGCGCCATCGAACGCGAGGTGCGCAAGCTCGGACGCTTCATGCGCGACTACGACGTCCTGCTCACGCCGACGCTCGCCCAGCCACCGGTACCTCTCGGCGCCTTCCGTCCGCACGGCCGCGACGCGCTGCTCGTCGCGCTGGCGAGCCGGGTGAGCCTCGGCCGCCTGCCACGCTGGATCAACCTGCTCGAATCGCTGGTCGAAAACAATTTCGTGTTCGTGACATCGACGATGCTGGCCAACATGAGCGGCGAACCATCGATTTCGCTGCCACTGCACTGGACCGACGACGGCCTGCCGGTCGGCATGATGTTCACCGCGCGGATCTACGAAGAGGCCACGTTGCTGCGCCTCGCCGGGCAACTCGAGCAGGCGCGGCCCTGGCACGACCGGCGGCCGCCTCACCACGCCGGGACGGCACCGAGCGCAGCCACGACCTGAGCGACCCGACGAAGCCGAGGAAGAAGCGCCATGCCCGAGATCAGCTACGGTGAAGCGGTGCGGATTGCGCCACGTATCCGGCGCGTCACCGCACCCAACCCCGGCCGCATGACCGGCCCGGGGACCAACACCTACCTCGTGGGCGAGGACCCGATCGCCGTCATCGACCCGGGGCCGGCACTCGAAGCGCATGTCGATGCACTCGAACGCATCTGCGACGGGCGCCTGCGCTGGATCCTGGTCACCCATACGCATCGCGACCACTCACCCGCCGCGCACCTGCTCGCCGCGCGCACCGGTGCCGAGCTCGTCGGCAACGTCATCCCCGACGACGGCTACCAGGACGTCACGTTCGCCGGCGCGCGTCCCATGGCACAGGACGAACGGCTCACCGGCAGGGATTTCAGCATCCGCGCGCTGCTCACGCCCGGCCACGTCGCCAACCATGTCTGCTACCTCGTGGAGGAGGACGGCGTGCTGATGACCGGCGATCACATGATGGGCGGTTCGACCGTCGTCATCGTCCCGCCGGCCGGCGACATGAAGGACTACATCGACTCGCTCGAGCGCATGCTCGCCTACGACATCGACGTCGTGGCGCCGGGCCACGGCGACCTCATCCACGCGCCGCAGGACGAGATCCGGCGGCTCATCGCACACCGCCTGGGGCGCGAGCGAAAGGTCATCGAGGGCCTGCGGCGCAGCGGGCCGGCAAGCATCGCGGCACTGACGCCCACCGTCTACGACGACGTCGACCCGGCGCTCCACGAATGGGCCGCGTTGTCGCTGCACGCGCACCTGCTCAAGCTCGCCGCCGAGGGCCGCGCGCGTGTCGACGGCGAGACCTGGCGGCTGGCCGACTGAGCCCGTTCTGGAACGAAACGACGCGCGCCCCTAGAACGACAGGGACAGGCTCAGCGAGCCGAAGTTGTGGTGCCGCTCCTGGCCGTCGAACTCCTTGGTGCGGAATACCTGCGCGTAGGACAGCTTGACCGCGCGGTAGACCACGCTGGCGCCGAGGATGAAATCGCCGACGAGGTGCTTCTTGTCGACGTCGTGACTGCTGCTGAAGGTGTTGCCGTCGAGGAAGATATCGCGCGCCACCAGGCGTCCGCCGAATGCGGCGAAGCCGTACACGCCGAGACCCCGCCGGCGCGTACCCGAAGCAATCGCGGGGGCATTGGCATCACCTCCCGGGCGGATCAGGGAGGTGCCGAAATCGCGCGGCAGCCGCCAGCCGAAGCGTGCTTCACCGCCGGCCGCGACGTAATCGTAGACGTTGCCGACGGCGAGCCCGGCATGGCCGATGAAATCGTAGCCCAGCTTGCCGATCAGTTCCGCGCGCGCCAGGCGCCACTTGCGTTCGTAGTAGATGACCAGGCCAGGCTCGTCGTCGAGCTGGTTGTCCCAGCCGCGCGGTAACGGCAGGTCGCGCACGTCGTGCACGAATTTCTGCGCGTCCTCGGCGAGCGACGAGGGGCCGATCACGCCGAGCTGAATTTCGAGGGTATCGGCCACGCGGTCGGTCTTGCTGACGAACGCGAGCGCGCCGTAGAGCCAACCGGCGTAAGGGCGATCGTCCGGCACCAGCGCGACCGACTGCGTATCGTTCGGCGTGAACATCATCTGGCCGACGGCGAAACCGAGGTTGAACTGGCGATGTTCGTCGCCAAGCAGGCTGCGTTCGAAGGCGTTCAGGCGCGTCACCAGCCCGAGCAGCCAACGCGGCACCGCGCCGTCGCTTTCCAGCGCCTTGAGATCGGGCGACAACCACGAGAGCTTGAGGCCGTTGGTGTACTGCGCATCGCTGTCGCCGAACAGGTCGTTTTCGAACATCAGGGTGAAGGTCTGCGGGCCGCCGATGGCCTGCTCGGCGTACGCCGCCGGGACGAGCAGGCTCGACAGCGCCAGCAAGCCCGCAAGCAGCGTGCGGCGATGCGTGCCGGGCGGCGTTTTCTGCGTGCGCTTCATTGTGCGAGACTCGTTCCTGCGGGGCGGCGGACTATAACATCGCTGCCGACGCGCGACCGCGAAACGATGCGCGCCCTGCACCATTGCAACCACGAGGAGCAGAACCCGGTATGAGCTGGATGACCATCGGCGACGTCGGCATCGGCCGCGTGCTCGAATCGAACGGCCCCTTCATGAGCATCTACGAATTCTTCCCGGATGCCACGCCCGAGGCCCTCGCACCGCATCGGCACTGGCTGGAACAGGGCGCGTTGGACGCCAACGATTTCCTGGTCATGCCGATCCAGAGCTACGTCGTGCGCACGCCGCAGTCGACCATCCTCGTCGATGCCTGCGTCGGCAACCACAAGTCGGTCAAGTGGTTCCCGGCCTGGGACCAGCAGCAGGGCACGTCGTGGGAGCGCAACCTCGCCGCCCTCGGCCTCGGCGTCGCCGACATCGACGTCGTGCTGTGCACCCACCTGCACGTCGATCACAGCGGCTGGAATACGCGCCTGGTCGATGGCCGCTGGGTGCCGACCTTCCCCAACGCGCGCTACGTCCTCTCGCAACGCGAAGTCGCCCAGGCCGAGAAGAACTGGGAGAAGTACCAGGACCCGGTATGGCGCGAGAATGTCGAGCCGGTCATCGATGCCGGCCAGGCGGTGCTGGTCGCCGACGATCACGAAGTGGATGCCTGCGTCCACCTCGAACCGACCCCCGGGCACACGCCGGGCCACTGCGCGGTACGCATCGCCCACCGAGGCCACGAAGCGGTCGTCACCGGCGACCTCATCCACAGCCCGATCCAGTGCCACTACCCACAGTGGAACTTCAAGTTCGACGCCGACAAGGTGCTCGCCGCAGCAACCCGCAGCGCCTTCCTCGAGCGTTACGGCGAGAGCAGCACGCGCGTGCTGACGTCGCACTTCCCCCTGCCATCGACCGGCCACATACGCCGCGCCGGCGAAGCGTGGCACTTCCATTACGACGGCTGAGCCGCGGGCGCGGCCGGCTCTGACGGCTCAGCGCGGCCCCGCTTCGCCGTGCGCGCGCTGCAGCCAGGCGGCCAGCCCCGCTGCGCGCAGGTGGGGCTGCTGCTCGAGCATCACGGCCGCGACGCCGCTGGCATAGGCGGTGACGAACGACGGTCCCGAAACGAAGTCGTAGCGGCCCTCCGGGACCGTCGTCAGCATCTGCAGGCCGGGGCTGGCGAAGCTCGGCCCGGGCGGCAGCGGCGGCGGCGCCGTCGGCGCATGCTGCGCAACGGCAATAACGCCGGGAATCGACGCCGGAAAGCGCATCTCGGGTTCTTCGCCGACGGCACCGAGGACGATGGCGCCGAGTTCGATCGCGCGCTCGACGAGACGCGTCAGCACCGGATCGTCGGGCCCCGCCAGGCTCAGGTTGATGATGCGCGCGCGGATGTCGATGGCGTAATCGAGCGCCTTGGCCAGGGTGTCCGTACGGCACAGGCCGTAGGCCTGCGACGGCTCCCAACAGGCACGCAGGGCGTACACCTCGGCGTCCGGCGCGAGGCCGTGGATGCCGACGCCGTTACCGGGCACCGCCGCGATCAGGCCGACCACGGCCGTGCCGTGGAACTCGGCCGGGATCAGGGCCGGATCGCCGCCGACGAAATTCACCGAGCCCGCGATCTGGCCGGCGAGATCGGGATGGGCGAGGTCGACCCCGGTATCGAGCACCGCGACGCGCACGCCGAGGCCGCTGCCCTCGCGCAGGATGGGCGCGATGCCGCGGCGCTGGCCGCGCATCTGCAGTTCGTAGTAGGGATCCTTGATCGCGACCCGTGCCGGCGCACCGCTCACCGCGTGGGCGCGGACCGGCTCCGCCTCGAGCACGCCGGGGCTCGCGCGCAGCCGTGCCAGCAGCGCCGTCAGCCCCTCGCCCGGCCGTGCGCCGATCGCCAGGCACACCGCTTCCAGGGCATGCAGTTCCCAGCTGTCGAGCACGTCGAGGCCGTTGCTCGCGACCAGGGCGCGGGCGCGCACCGGCGAATCGACCAGCACCAGCGCTGCCGGGGCGGCCTGCCCGGCCCGGACCGGGAGTGACGCCGCTGCGGCCAGCAGCGTCGTCAACAGCAGCGCCGCGCCATACCCGGCACGGCGGCAGCGGTTCACCGCCGGCGATCCGGGCGTACGCCGACCTGTGAGACCGGTTCCACGAACACGGTATCGGTATCGGCACGCATGCGCTCGACGACGCGCGCGAACGGGCGCGGGCCGAGCGCAACGGCGACCGTCATCACGCCGATCGCAGACGGCCCGTCGACGAGTTCGGCACCGTGGCGTTGCAACCATCCGCTCAAAGCCTCCCCGCTGACCCCGTCGCGCAGCACGATACGCAGCCGCGGCCGATCGAGCGAAGCCGGTGCCAACGCCTGGCGCCCCAGGGTCTGGAACGACTGCCCGTCGGGCGTCGAGCGCGGTGCCCCACCCAGCACGATCAACGCCACCAGCGCCGCCGCGCCCACCAGCACCGCCGCGCCGGCCGCCAGCGGTACCGGTTGCAGCACGCGCGTGACGGCGCGCCAGGCCTGGGCGTACCAGGGCTGACGCGCGTCGTGGATCTGAGCGGCGAGGCGGGAATAAGCCTGGCTGCAGCCATACTCGCCCAGCGCACCGGTGACCGCCTGCGCGAGATGCTCGAGCCGTTGCACTTCGCGCCGGCACACCAGGCACTCGCCGAGATGGGCTCGCACCAGCGCGTGTTCCTCCTCTGCCAGGCTGTCGTTGACATACCAGGGCAGCAGCGGCCAGGCGCGCGCATGCCCAGGATGCATGTTGCGATGCGTCATGTCGCCGTCCTCAACCACGGCCATCGCGCCTGCTCCGTTCGAGCGCGAGATCGAGCACCGGCCGCAGGCGCTCGCGCGCGTAGAACATGCGCGTCTTCACCGTGTTGACCGGGCAATCGACGATCTCGGCAATCTCCGCGTAGGTGTAGCCGTAGAAGAACGCGAGATGCACGATACTGCGCTGCGCCATGGGCAGGCGCCCGACGGCCGCGCGGATGCGATCGAGCAGCGCGTGGTCGCTCACCGTGTCGGCAGGGTCCCGCGTGTCCACGTGCTCGACCTCGAGCTGCAGCTCGCGCTCGGCGAGACGACGGTTGCCGTGCAGGCGTTTGAGCGCCTTCTTGTAGGCGATGCCGAAGATCCAGGTCGAGACCTTGGAGCGTTCGGCGAACTCGTCGGCCTTGTTCCACACGACCAGCATGGTGTCGTTGATGGTCTCCTCGACATCGCTGGGCGAACCCAGGATGCGCATGACGAAATCGAACAACCGCGGGTAGAACTCGCGGTACAGCGCCTCGAATGCGCCGTCCTCCTCGCGCAGCCGTCGCAGCCGCGCCAGGTCCTGGGCGTCGATCGCCGCCGATCGGGACTCGCCTTGATGTTTCATGGCGTTCCTGGCTCTCCCCGCTTCACGCCGCGCAGCCGCGCGGTGAACGGCGCGGCTTTCTGACTGAGTCAGGGTTCGGCGGAAAAAAGTTCATTCGGCCGTCTCAGCGGACCCGTCCGGGCCGGTTGGCCAGCCACGCCTGGCTCATTTCGCGGTACAGGCCGACCATCTGCTGCAGATCGGTCGGCGGGCCGAGCCCGTTGCGGCTGCGCGTCCATTCCGCCGGCGTCTCCATGGCCTGCGGCAGGCTCAGGCGCAATGCCGGCTTGTCCAGCACGTTGAGCGAGACCGCCCAGGAATAAAGCCCCGTGGCGGTGTTCTCGTTGACGCTCAGGCGGAACACCAGCAGGCGCAGGTTGTTCCAGCTCCAGCCGGCGTCGTGGACCTCGTCGCGCTTGACGATATCGTATCCGCTCGCGCGCAGCAGCGGCGCCACCGCCGCCTCGACGCTGTCGCGCGTCAGCCCGTGCACCGCGTACTTGGGATGGAAGCCGGCGTAATCGAGCACCAGGCGCGGCCGCGCGTTCTCGGCCGCCGCGCGCGCGCGCTCCTCGGCCAGCCGCGCGAGGCGCTGCTCCTCGGCCTTGCGTTCGGCCTCGGCGGCGAGACGCGCCGCTTCCGCTTCCTGCGCGCGCTGCCGCTCGGTCTCCGCCGCACGCCGCGCCTGTTCGGCCGCGGCGCGCATCTGCGCCGCGCGCGCGGCAGCCTGCTCGGCGAGCAGTTCGTCGGCAGCCTCGCGCCGACGCTGCGCCGCGGCGCGGATCTCGGCGCCAAGGGTGCGCGCCGGCTCGGAATCCGGCCGCACCTCGAGTGCACGCCGCGCATACTCGGCAGCATCGTCGAACGCATCGCGGGCCAGCGCCTGGGTGCCCATCGCGAGGTAACGGTCGTGGACGCGGCGCACGCCGGCAGCGGCGTCGGCATTGCCCGGGTCGAGCCGTTCGACTTCCTTGTAGCGTTCCAGCGCGTTGCGGCCCGGCGGCGAGGTCAGACGGTTGGCCTCGATATCCTCGCCCGCCGCGGTGAGCAATTCGTCCACGGTCGCGGCGCGCTCACGCGCCCCGCGGGCGTCGGCGAGTGCCTCGCCGAGCGCGACGATGTCGGCATGCTCGGCGTCGAGCAGCGTGCCCTGGCCATGCCACTCGCGGGCCTGTTCGAGGCGGCCCGCCGCCAGCGCCGACTGGCCGCGCGCCGCCAACGCGGCACCCAGCCGGACCAGGCCGTCACGCGCGGCGGCGTTGTCGGGATCGAGAACCTGCACCGCGCGATAGCGCGCCAGCGCGTTCTCGGCGTCGTTACCGACCAGGCGTCCGGCCTCGACGTCGGCGGCGGCGTCCGCGAGCAGGCTGCGGATGCGCTCGCCGGTCAGCGCGTCGGCCTGGCGGCGCGCACGGTCGCCGGCAACACGCTCACGCAGCGCGTCGAAATCGCCCGCCGCCGGCGGCAGACCCGCGAGCAGGGCCGAGAGCGTGTCCACGCGTGCCCCGTCGCCGTCGGCGATGGCCGCGTCGATCGCCGCCGCGAGGCGCTCGCCGGTGATGCGCAGGCCATGCCCGGCATCGACGTCTCCGGGGCTCGCGGCCCACGCCTGGCGATAGAAATCGAGCGCGCTGCTACCCTGCGGCTCGAACACCTGCCCCGCGGCGAGCGCCCGGTCGCCCTGCTGCACGAGCCGCGCACCGCGATTGAAATCGAGCAGCCCGGCCGGCAGCAAGCCGGCCTGCCAGGCGTAACCGATGCCGCCGCCGAACAACACCAGCAGCACCAGCACGACCCACGGCCAGCGCCGCGGCCGCGCGCTCGGGGCTGCCGCGGCCGATGCCGGTGCGCGCGCGGCCTGGGCGCTGCGCGCGGAGGAAGCCTGCGCGCCCCGCGTACCACGCACGTCGGCGTTGACGACCGGCGCGTCGAGCAGCTGGGTCTGCTCCACCACACCGCTGTAACGGGTTTCGGCCTCCGGCGGATGGCTGGTCATCGCCGGCGTGCGCGGCGCGGCGGCGTCGTTGCCGTTGAAAGCGAACAGCCGCCGCCACTCGGCGACGTTCTGCGGGCGCTTCTTCTCGTTGAACACCAGCGCGGCGTCGACCGCGCGCAGGAAACTCGGCGAGTAGCGGCCCGAGCCGAGCTCCGCGGCACTGACGAACACGTCGCGCTCGGCCTTCAGGATCGCCTCGCTGCGATCGATCGCGGCCATCGGCTGCAACCCTGAGAGCGCGCGGTAGAGCGTTGCGCCGAGGCCGTAGATATCCGTCCATGGTCCCTGCCGGTCACTCTTCGAGTAATACTGTTCGAACGGCGCATAGCCCGGCGAGACCACGCTGGTCAGGGTCTTGGTCTCCTCGCCCAGCGCCTGGCGTGCCGACCCGAAATCGAGCAGCACCGGGTGTCCGTCACGCCGGATGTAGATGTTCGAGGGCTTGATGTCACGGTGGATGAAGCCCTCGGCGTGAATGATCTGCAGGCCATCGAGCAATGGCATGACGAGCGCGACGAGTTCGCTTTCCGGCAGCGTGCCGCGCCGCTCCAGCACTGCCTGCAGGCTCATGCCGTGCTGGTATTCCATCACCATGTAGGCCGTGTTGTTGGCCTCGAAGACGGAATTGACGCGGACGATGGCCGGATGCTTGAAGCGCGCCAGCGTGCGCGCCTCGGCGAGAAAGCGGTCCAGCCCCCAGCGATAACGCGTGTCGTGGGCGCGCGAGGCGGGGTAGACGGAGAAATCCCCCTCGCGCACCGCCAGCTCCATCGGCAGGTATTCCTTGATCGCGACGTGCTGTTCGAGATTGGCGTCGTAGGCCAGGTAGGTGATACCGAAACCACCCTGGCCGAGCACCTCCTCGATGCGGTACCAGTGCAGCTCGTGCCCGGGCCTGAGCGAGTTGCGCAGCTTGTCGTCGTCGCTCATCGCCGCGCCCCGCGAACAGCCGCCCCGGCCGCGCTCAAGCGCGCGCCACGTAGAGCGGCTTGGCCGCCTTGGCGTAGGTCTGCTTGAGACGGATACGGTCGCCTTCGAAGACCAGCAGGTCGAGACCGCGCAGCGTCGTCGTGCGCGTGTCCGTCGCGACTTCGAGCGTCCAGCTGCTCATCACCTTGCCGGCCTCGGCGTCGATGAAGGTGTCGTCCTCGCTGAAGGTCAGGCGGCCATGTTCGCCGCCGAACTGCGGCTCGAGAGCGGCGCGAATCGCGTCGCGGCCGACGTCGTGGCGGCCGTTCATTTCCTCGTAGACGGCGTCCTCGGTGAAAAAGGCCATCACCGCGTCGAGATCGTTGCGATTGAACGCGTCGAGGAACTCGCGCGCGAGTCGATCCAGCTCCTGCCTGCGGTCGGCCATGTCCGGTCCCCTGCCCTGGTCCAGCGCGCGATTCTAGCAGGCCGGCGCCGCGCCGTGCGGTCGGCACTCAGCGGGCGATGCCGTGCCAGCGCAGGTAATCCTGTGCGGTATTCGCCGGCCGCTCGATCATCGGCACGTGCCCCATGCGCACCATCAACAGGCATTCCGCCTGCGGACACAGGCCGGCCAGCGCCGACAAGGCCGAGGGGTGGAGGATGCGATCCTCGTCGCCCCACACGACGAGCAGCCGTGCCGGCAGTCGCGCGGCCACGGTCTCGAGTGTCTGCGGCTCGGCAAAGATGGCCTCGAACATGCGTTCGTTCCACGCCGCTTCGTCACGCGCCCGTGCCAGCAGCGGCCGTTTGAACTGCTTGGGCATCGCCGGTGGCACGGCGAAGCACAGCCGCGTGAGCCGGTCGAAGGCGGCCATGTCGGTCGTGATCAGCGGGTTGTCGCCACGCCCGATCAGGGTCATCACCTCGCTTTCCTCGGCGTCGGCAACCCCGGCGGGCGCGAGCAGCCACAGCGAGCTCACACGCTCCGGGTGACGCGCGGCGAAGTGCGCCGCGAGGTAGCCGCCCATGGAATTCCCGGCGAGATGGAAGCGCTCGAGGCCGAGGCGGTCGGCGAAGGCGGCGATGCGCGCGAGCTGGGCGTCGAGGTCATAAGCCGCCCCGCTGTCGCGCGTGGCATCGCCGAAGCCGGGCAGGTCCGGCGCGTAGACATGGAAATGGGGCGTCAGGTGCGGCGCGATCATCGTCCAGTGATCCTTGTTGCCGCCGAACCCGTGGAGCAGCAGCAGCGGCTCGCCCTGGCCGCCTTCGAGATACGGCAGCCGATGGCCGTCGACCTCGACCTCGCGCAGACGCACGCGACCGATGCGTCGGGCGAGTCCCATCGCCAGGCGCAGCGCGACGCCCGGGAAGAGGAAGTACAAGGCGATCGCGCCGAGCGCGCTCGCAATCAACAATCCACCCAGCCAGCCCACGTCGCTCTCCCCGCTTCAGTCGCCCGCCATGACCGGCAGGATGATACGCGACGGACGCGCCGCGTCGTGGAATACGCGTTGCAGGGCAGGCTCGAAGTGCGTCGCCGAATGTGCAAGCTCGCCGGTGTTGGGATTGCGGTCGTAACGCGGGAAGTCGCTCGAGGTGACGAGCACGGCGAGCCGGTGACCGCGGCGGAAGACCATCGCCGTCGACCACAGGTCGACCGCGTAGCGCTCCACGCAGCCGGGTGCCAGGAGCCGGCGCGCGCGGCCATCGCGCAGGGAGGCACGCACGACGCCGTCGCAGACGTTGAGCACGCGTCCGTCGGGATGCACGTCGCACAGCTTGACCACCCAGTCGGTGTCAGGTCCCGAGGTACTCGCGTAGAGCTCGCAGACGACAGGTCCGATGACCTCGAGATCCTGTTCGAGCGCGGGCGAATAGAACGCCAGCACGTCGCGGCGGCCGAGCAGGCTGCGCTGGTCGACGGGACCGGCCGGGTACTGCGCCGGCAGCAGGGTGTTGCCGCCGCGCGTCGGGCATGGATCGGCCGGGTCGTAAACGTAGCTGCTCGCGCCGCCGTCGGCCGCCGGCGTGCCGCGTTCCAGGTGGCCGTCGCCGCGCAGGTGCCAGGCCACGGGGCGCGCGCCGGGCGGCGGCCAGGCGGCTTCGTCGCGCCAGCGATCGATGCCCTGCACGAACAGTCTGACCGGCGCCTCGTCGTCGTCCTCGCCGGCACCGTCTTCGCGCAACCAGCGATCGAACCAGCGTAGCTGGAGGCGCGTGAGGTCTTCCTTGAGATCGAGGAACAGGCCGTTGGCGCGAAAACCGAAGTCGACCTCGCCGACAACGTTGGCGAACATGCCGTGCGACCATGGCCCCACCACGAGCCGGCTCGCGCGGCGCGCCCGTTCGCTGCCGCCGCGCTCGCGCATGCCCGTGAAATGTTCGAGGTCGGCGGCGAGCAGCAGGTCGTGCCAGCCGGCGATGGTCAGGCTCGGCACCGTGACCTCTGCGTGCCGATCGGCGAACAGCAGGCTCTGCGTCCAGGCATCGGGCGCCGGGTGGCGCAGGAACTCGTAGAAGAACGGCACGAAATCGCCGGCATCGGGCTGCGCCGGCGCGAAGCGTTCCAGCGGCACCGCGCGCAGGACTTCTTCGAAGGCATCGATGTCGTCGATCAACTGCACCAGCGGCGGCCCGAAGGCGGCCGGGTCCGGGCGTGCCCGCAGCAGCGCGGCCGGACCGATGGCGCGTAGGGCCCACATCGCGAGCGTGCCGACGTTGAGCGCGCCGCCGCGCCAGAAATGGTTGCGCCAGAAATCGTTGGGGGCGGTGGTCGGCGAGATCGCGCCGAGTGACGGATGCCCGGCGAGCGCTGCGAGCCACGCGGTGCCACCCATGTAAGAGAGCCCGTAACAACCGACCTGCCCGTTGGCGTAAGGCTGCGCGGCACACCAGGCGACGCTGTCGAAACCGTCCTCGCGCTCGTCGCGGTAGGGGAAGAACACGCCGCCGTCCGAGGCCCAGCGCGCGCGAACGTCCTGGATCACCACGGCGTAGCCGGCCGCGGCCGCGCGCACGGGGTCGAGGGTGAGGGCCGTGATCGGCCACAGTTCCTTGTTGTACGGCGTGCGCTGGAGCAGGACCGGACAGGGCCCGCCGTCGGCGGGCCGGTAGACATCGGCGCGCAGCGTGACGCCGTCGCGCATGGGCACCGCAACGTGCTTCTCGACAATGACGTTCATGGAGACTTTCCTTGCTGGTTGAGGCGCGGACCGCGCGCACCGGGCGAACGGGCCGGCGGCAGCGGCGCGG
>JAUIFX010000105.1 GCA_030429865.1 Gammaproteobacteria bacterium
AGCGGCACCGTCATCGCTACGAGTTCAACAACACCTTCATGATGGAACTCGAGGCTGCGGGTCTGCGTATCGCCGGGCGTTCGATCGACGGCAACCTCGTCGAAATCGTCGAGATCCCGACCCATCCGTGGTTCGTCGGCTGCCAGTTCCACCCCGAGTTCACCTCGACGCCGCGCGACGGCCACCCCCTGTTCACCGCGTTCCTGCGCGCGGCACTGACGCACCAGGCCAAGAGCGCTGCCGGGGTTCCTGATGCGGTTGTGTGATTTCGAGGTCGGCACCAGCCAGCCCCTGTTCCTCATCGCCGGCCCCTGCGTCATCGAGAGCGAGAAGCTCGTCCTCGATACCGCCGAAGCGCTCAAGCGCATCACCGCCACGCTCGGCATGCCATTCGTCTTCAAGTCGTCGTTCGACAAGGCCAACCGCAGTTCGCACACGAGTTTCCGCGGGCCCGGCCTCGAAGCGGGCCTGCGCATCCTCGAGCGCGTGCGCAGCGAACTCGGCGTGCCCGTGTTGACCGACGTGCACGAGGACACCCCGCTCGATGAAGTGGCGGCGGTCGTCGACGTCCTGCAGACGCCGGCGTTCCTGTGCCGGCAGACCAACTTCATCCAGAACGTGGCGCGCCAGGGCAAGCCGGTGAACATCAAGAAAGCGCAGTTTCTCGCGCCCTGGGACATGGGCAACGTGGTGGAGAAGGCGCGCGCGACCGGCAACGAACAAATCATGGTGTGCGAGCGCGGTACGAGCTTCGGCTACAACTACCTCGTTTCCGACATGCGCGCGCTCGTCGTGATGCGCGAGACGGGCTGCCCGGTAGTGTTCGACGCCACCCACTCCGTGCAGCTGCCGGGCGGCCAGGGCTCGTCGTCGGGCGGGCAGCGCGAGTTCGTCGCGCCGCTGGCGCGCGCCGCGGTCGCGGTCGGTATCGCCGGTTTGTTCATGGAGACGCACCCGGATCCGGCAAGCGCCTTGAGCGACGGCCCCAATTCGTGGCCACTGGACGAGATGCCGGCACTGCTCGAGACGCTGGCCGCGCTCGACGGCGTCGCCAAGCGCTGAGATCGGCGCCGCGCCATGAGAAGGCACGCCCGCCAGCCCGACGCGCGCGGTTCTCGGCGTGCACGCGGCGGCGCGGCGGTCCCGGCCGCGCTTCTCCCTCCCGATTCCCGAAACAGAGACGGACAGCCATGACAGCAATCAGCTCCATCAAGGCGCTCGAGATCATCGACTCGCGCGGCAATCCCACGGTACGCGCCGAAGTGCGTACGAGCAGCGGCGCGAGCGGTGCGGCCGCGGTACCGTCGGGCGCTTCGACCGGCGAGCGCGAAGCCCTGGAATTGCGCGACGGCGACAAGTCGCGCTATCTCGGCAAGGGCGTGACCAGGGCGGTCGCCAATGTCGATGGCCCCATCGCCGATGCCCTGCGCGGTTTCGACGTCACCGACCAGGCCGGGCTCGACCGCGTCATGCTGGAGCTCGACGGCACGCCCAACAAGGGCAAGCTCGGCGCCAACGCGATGCTCGCGGTGTCGATGGCCGCGGCGCACGCCGCCGCCGCGGTCAAGGGTAAGCCGCTGTTCGAGTCGCTCGCCACGCGCGACGAGTACATCCTGCCGGTGCCGATGATGAACGTGATCAATGGCGGCGCCCATGCCAACAACAACGTCGACCTGCAGGAGTTCATGATCCTGCCCGTCGGTGCACCGAGTTTCCGCGAGGCCCTGCGCTACGGCGCCGAGGTCTTCCACGCGTTGAAGGCCTTGCTGAACGCCGACGGCGCGAGCACCGCGGTCGGCGACGAGGGCGGCTTCGCGCCCGACCTGCCGTCCAACGAAGCCGCCCTCGAACTCATCGCGCGCGCCATCGACAGCGCCGGTTACCGTCTCGGCGACGACATCCTGCTCGGTCTCGACGTCGCGAGCTCCGAATTCTACGAGGACGGTGCCTACGTGCTCGCCTCCGAGAATCGCCGGCTCGATTCGGCCGGGATGGCCGACATGCTGGCCGAATGGACCACGCGCTACCCGATCATCACCATCGAGGACGGCATGGACCAGAACGACTGGGCCGGCTGGCAGGGCCTGACGGCCAAGATCGGCGAGCGCGTGCAGCTCGTCGGCGACGACCTGTTCGTCACGGACGCGGCCACGCTGCAGCGCGGCATCGATCAGAAGGTGGCCAATTCGATCCTCATCAAGGTCAACCAGATCGGCACCCTGACCGAAACCTTCGAGGCCATCACCCTGGCCCGCGCGGCCGACTACACCGCGGTGGTCTCGCACCGTTCCGGTGAGACCGAGGACGCCACCATCGCCGATATCGCCTGCGCCTACTCGACCGGTCAGATCAAGACCGGTTCGATGTCGCGCTCGGACCGCATCGCCAAGTACAACCGTCTGCTCGTCATCGAGCAGCTGCTCGGCGAACGCGCGGTGTATCCCGGCATGCGCGCGTTCTACAACCTCGGGCACTGAGCGCCGGGCGGCGGCGCACGGCCAGCGTGGGCGTCAGGGTTCCGCGTCGTGCGTATGGCCGCGGCAGGCGCGGCGCCGTCGGGGTAACCTGAGTGCGCGTCGTCATCGCCCTGCTGGTGCTGGTTACGCTTTACCTGCAGTACCAGTTGTGGTTCGAGCGTGGTGGTATTCCCGAGGTGCGCAAGCTCGAGCAGGCGCTGGCCGAGCAGCACGCCGAGATACAGCGCCTGCGCGAACGCAACCAGGCGCTGGCCGCCGAGGTGATCGATCTGAAGCAGGGCCTGGAGGCGATCGAAGAGCGCGCGCGCAGTGAAATGGGCATGATCAAGGAAGGCGAGGTGTTCTTCCGCATGACGCGCCCCGATGCTGCGCACGCGCCGCGGCACGACGAGGAACAGGAATGAACACAGCGGGTAAGCCACGCGTCTTCGCCGTCGTGCCGGCAGCGGGCAGCGGCCGGCGCATGGGCGCGGACGTGCCCAAGCAGTACCTCGCGCTCGCCGGGCGCACGGTCATCGAGCACACCCTGGCGCGTATTGCCGGCCACGCCGCGGTGGTCCGGGTCGCCATTGCCGTCGCCGCCGGCGACGCGCGCTTCGCCGCCCTTGCGCCGATGCTGCCGGACGGCTGCCGCGTCGTCACGGGCGGCGCCGAGCGCTGCCACTCCGTGCTTGCCGGCCTCGATGCGTTGGCTGCCGAGGCCGCAGACGACGACTGGGCGCTGGTGCACGACGCCGCGCGGCCGTGCGTGCGCGGCCCGGACATCGATACCATGCTCGAGACGCTCGCCGGCCACGCCGTCGGCGGCATCCTCGCGGCCCCGGTGCGCGACACGCTCAAGCGCTGCGACGCCGACGGAAACATCGAGGCGACGGTCGATCGCAACGCGCTGTGGCACGCGCTGACGCCGCAGATGTTCCGTTTCGGCGTTCTGCGGCGCGCGCTGCGCGCGGCGCTCGATGCCGGCGAGCTGGTCACCGACGAGGCGCAGGCGATCGAGCGCGCCGGGCTCGTGCCGCGCGTCGTCGCCGGTCACGCGGACAACATCAAGATCACCCATCCCGCGGATCTCGCGCTCGCCGAACTCATCCTGGCGGCGCAGGCGCGCGCCTGACGCGCCGCGATCCGGCTGTCATACGAGGAACCCAACATGCGAGTCGGCCAGGGCTACGACGCCCACAGGTTCAGCGAGGGCGATCACGTCGTGCTCGGCGGCGTCACGATCCCCTTCGAGCACGGTCTCGCCGCGCACTCGGACGGCGACGTGCTGCTGCACGCGATCTGCGACGCCCTGCTCGGCGCCGCCGCGCTCGGCGACATCGGTCGTCATTTTCCCGATTCCGACCCGGCCTACGCCGGCGCCAGCAGCCGCCGGCTGCTGGCCCGCGTGGCCGAGCTGCTGCACGCGGCGGGATGGCGCATCGTCAACATCGACGCGACCGTCATCGCCGAACGCCCCAAGATCGCGCCGCACGTCGAGGCGATGCGGGCGCACGTCGCCGCGGACACGGGCCTCGCCGTCGCCGCGGTCAACATCAAGGGGACGACGACCGAGAAAATGGGCTTCACGGGCCGCGGGGAAGGCATCGCCGCGACGGCCGTGTGCCTGCTCGAGCCGCTGCGCTGAGGGCGGCCGCCGCGAGGACGGGTCAGTCCTCGCGCGCGCGCAGCAGCACGAACAGGGCGCCGCTGCCGCCGTCGGCGTCGCGCGCGGCGGTGTAGGCGAGTACCCGCGGATCCTGGCGCAGCCACTCGCGCACGCGCGGCTTGAGCACCGGCTTGTAACCCGGCGAGCTGAGCCCCTTGCCGTGGATGACCCGCACGCAGCACACGCGCGGTCCGCGGGCGCGGGCGAGGAAGGCGTGCAAGGCGCTGCGCGCCTCGGCCTGGGTCTGTCCGTGCAGGTCGATTTCGTCGGCCAGCGGAAACTGTCCGCGCTTGAGCTTGCGCACGATGCCGCGCTGCACGCCACCGCGCTGGAAATCGCCATCGGCATGCCCTTCGTGGTCGCGCGGCGGATCGGACCAGGGATCGGCGGTCTCCTGCGCATCCGTCGCGCGCGTTCGACGTCGCGCCGGCGTGCGGCGCGGCTCGGGCTCGACGCCATCGTAGTCGAGCCGGCGTACGCGGCCGACGAGAGCGGCGAAAGCGCCTGGCTCGTCCTTGCTCACCGGACCGGGCGCTCAGCTGCCGATGATGTCGCGGCTCGCGACGAGCGTCGCGTAGACGCCGCCGAGCGCGGCCATGAACGCGGCGTGAACGTCGGCCGCGGCGACGCTGCGCCCGCCGTGGCTGAGATCGCGCGTCGCGCAGGCATCGCTCACGACATGGCACGAGAAGCCGAGGTCGAACGCCGCCCGGGTGCTGGCATCGACGCACATGTGGCTCATGGCGCCGACGATGACGAGGTTGTCGACGCCGGCGTCGCGCAGTGCCGTGGCCAGCTCGGTGTCGCGAAACGCGTTCGGGTAATGCTTGCGCGTGAGCGATTCGCCGGGTGCCGGCAGGACGCGCTCGTTGATTTCCACCCCGGGTGTGCCGGGCAACATGAAGCCGGCGTCGGGCCGCACCGAGACGTGCTGGACATGGAACACGGGTTCGCCGTTGGCGCGAAACGCGGCCAGCACCGCGGCGGCGTTGTCGGCGGCCTGCTCGATGCCCGACAGCGTCATCGCGCCGCCGGCGAAGTAATCGTTCTGAATGTCGATCAGGAGCAATCCCCTGGCCATCGCAACCTCCGGTGACGCGACGCTGCAGTCGCCGCCTATGCTGGCGCGATCAGGGGCGCTTGTGAACCCTCGCGCCCGCGCAGGTTCGATTGCGCCCGGCCGGCAGGCGCCGCCGGCAGCGTGCGACAAGGCGGGAGCGGGGCCCGCCGCGATGCTCCCGGACCGCTATCTCAGGACGCCGCGCACCAGCGCCGGGCATTGTTGAACAGCGCCATCCACGGGCTCTCGGCATCGGTCCATTGCGGCGGATGCCAGGACAGCTGGCGCGTCAGGAACACGCGTTCCGGGTGCGGCATCATGATGGTGACGCGGCCGTCGTCACTGGTCAGGCCGGTGATGCCGCCAGGCGAACCGTTCGGGTTCGCCGGGTAACGGCTGGCCGCCGCGCCGCGATTGTCGACGTAGCGCAGGCAGGCGCCGCGCGCATCGACGGCGCCGTCCCAGGCCGCCCGGCCCTCGCCGTGCGCGACCGCAACCGGCATGCGCATGCCGGCCATCGGGCCGAGCAGGACGGAGTTCGAGGGCAGCACCTCGACCATCGCGAGGCGCGCTTCGAACTGCTCGGAGCGGTTGCGCTCGAAGCTCGGCCAGTGGGCGGCGCCCGGGATCAGCGTCTTCAGCGCCGCCAGCATCTGGCAACCGTTGCACACGCCGAGCGTGAAGGCGTCGCTGCGCGCGAAGTAGCGCGTGAAGACCTCGCGGGCGCGCTCGTTGTGCAGGATGGTCGCGGCCCAGCCGCGGCCCGCGCCGAGCACGTCGCCGTAGGAGAACCCGCCGCACACGGCGAGACCGGCCATGCCGGCGAGGTCCTCGCGCGCGGCCAGGATGTCGGTCATGTGCACGTCGACGGCCTCGAAGCCGGCGCGGTCGAACGCCGCGGCCATCTCGAGGTGACCGTTGACGCCCTGCTCGCGCAGGATGGCAACGCGCGGACGCGCGCCGCCGGGCGGTGCCATGCGGTGCAGCGAGGCCGCTTCCGGCGGCAGCGTGATCGAGAGTCCCGGGTCGGCGGCGTCGAGCAGCGTGGCGAGTTCTTCGTCGGCGGTCTGCGGGTTGTCGCGCAGCTTCTGCATGGCGTGCGTCGTTTCGCTGTAGAGCTGCACGAGTTCACCGAGTTCAGCGCACAGCAGCGTGGCGCCGCGATGAGTGATGGTCAGCGCCGGTGTGGCGGCCGGCCGGGCGACGGCGTGTACGTGCGGGCCGAGCGCGGTCGCCTCGTCGAAGTAACGCCGTACCGCGTCGAGGTCCGCTGCGCGCACCTGCACGACGACGCCGAGTTCCTCGGCGAACAGCGCCGCCATCGGCTGGTCACCGAGGACGTCGAGATCGATGTCGAGGCCGCGGCGCCCGGCCAGCGCCATTTCGACCAGCGTCACGAGCAGGCCGCCGTCCGAGCGATCGTGCGCGGCGAGCAGCAGGCCGCTCTCGTTCAGCATCTGGACCGCGCGGAAGCCATCGGCGAGCAGTGCCGGCTGATCGAGATCGGGCGGGCTGCCGCCGGGCGCATGCCAGCACTGGGCGAGGATGGATCCGCCGAGGCGCTGCCGTCCGGCGCCGAGATCGATCAGCAGCAGGACGCTGTCCGGCTCGTCGGCGAGCATCGGCGTGAGGCTCTGCGTGAAGTCGGTGACCGGGGCGAAGGCCGAGACCACCAGCGACACCGGCGCGACGGTGCGCCACTCGGCGCCGTCGGTCTGCCACGCGGTGTGCATCGACATCGAGTCCTTGCCGACCGGGACGTTGATGCCGAGCGCGGGGCAGAGTTCGAGGCCGACCGTGCGCACCATGTCGTAGAGACGCGCATCCTCGCCTTCGTGTCCGGCCGGGCTCATCCAGTTGGCCGAGAGCACCACGTCCTCGAGCGCCCGGATGCGCGCCGAAACGAGGTTGGTCAGGGCCTCGCCGATGGCGAGGCGCGCGGAGGCCGGCCCGTCGAGCAGCGCCACAGGGGTGCGTTCGCCGATCGCCATCGCCTCGCCGGTGACGCCGTCGAAGCCGGCCGCGGTGACCGCGCAATCGGCGACCGGCACCTGCCACGGGCCGACCATCTGGTCGCGTACCACGAGTCCGCCGACGGTGCGGTCGCCGATGGTGATGAGAAAGCGCTTGTCGCCGACGCCGGGAAAGCGCAGCACCCGGCGCATCGCTTCGCGCAGGTCGAGGGCTTCGAGGTCGAGCGATGGCAGCGTGCCGGCGGCATGGCGCGCGTTGCGCGACATGCGCGGTGGCTTGCCGAAGATGACGTCCATGGGGATGTCGATCGCCGGCGCGCCGAGCAGGCGGTCGGTCACCACCAGGCGCTCCTCGGCGGTCGCCTCGCCGACGATGGCGAAGGGGCAGCGCTCACGCGCGCACAGCGCCTCGAAGCGGGCCACGTCGGCCGGCGCGATGGCGAGGACGTAGCGCTCCTGTGCCTCGTTGCACCAGATTTCGAGCGGCGACAGCCCGGGTTCGGCATTCGGCACTGCGCGCAGTTCGATGACGCCACCGCGTCCGCTGTCGTGCAACAGCTCCGGAATCGCATTGGACAGCCCGCCGGCGCCGACGTCGTGAATCATGAGCACGGGGTTGGCATCGCCGGCGGCCCAGCAGGCGTCGATGACCTGTTGGCAGCGGCGTTGCATCTCGGCGTTGTCGCGCTGTACGGAGGCGAAGTCGAGCTCGGCGTCCATCGTGCCGGAGGCGACCGAGGAGGCGGCGCCGCCACCGAGGCCGATGAGCATTGCCGGTCCGCCGAGCACGACGATCTGCGCACCCGGTTCGATACGCTGCTTTTCGACGTGTCCGCCGCTGACGTTGCCGAGCCCGCCGGCCAGCATCACCGGCTTGTCGTAGCCGCGCAGCACGCGGTCCTCGCCGACGTGCTCGAAGCTGCGGAAGTAGCCGGTCAGCGCCGGGCGGCCGAACTCGTTGTTGTACGCGCTCGCGCCGATCGGTCCGTCGAGCATGATCTCGAGCGCGCTGGCGAGGCGCGGGTTGAGCGGGCGCGCGCGTTCCCAGGGTGCATCGACGCCGGGCAGGCGCAGGTGCGAGACGTGGAAGCCCGTCAGGCCGGCCTTGGGACGGCCGCCGCGCCCGGTGGCGCCCTCGTCGCGGATCTCGCCACCGGCACCGGTCGCGGCGCCGGCGTAGGGCGAGATGCCGGTCGGGTGGTTGTGGGTCTCGACCTTCATCAGTACGTGCGCGGCCTCCTCGCGCGCCCCGTACACCCGGCTCGCCGGATCGAGCACGAAGCGGCGTGCGGGATAGCCGGTCGTGACCGCGGCATTGTCCCGGTAGGCCGAGAGCACCTGGTTGGGATGCCGCTCGAAGGTGTTGCGGATCATCTGGAACAGGCTGTGGGCCTGGGGCGCGCCGTCGACGGTCCAGTCGGCGTTGAAAATCTTGTGGCGGCAATGCTCGGAGTTGGCCTGCGCGAACATCATCAGCTCGACGTCGCTGGGATCGCGGCCGAGTTCGCGGTAACGGTCGAGGAGGTAGTCGATCTCGTCGTCGGCGAGGGCCAGGCCGAGGCGTGCGTTGGCGGCAACGAGCGCGCCGCGGCCATCGTCGCCGAGTGCGACGATGCCGAGCGGTGCAGGGGGCGCGGTTTCGTGCAGGCGCGCGAGTGCCGCGAACGAGTCGAGCACGCTCTCCGTCATGCGGTCGTGCAGGCACGCCGCGAGCGCCGGCAGCGCGTCGGCGTCGACACCCTCGAAGGTCCAGGCCGTGACGCGCTCGATGCGCGCAAGCCGCGCGAGCCCGCAGTTGCGGCCGATGTCGCCGGCCTTGCTGCCCCACGGCGAGCGCGTGCCGAGGCGCGGCGTGACGACGAAGTCGAGCGGCGGCGGTGATGCCGGGTCGATCGTGCCGAGTGCGCGCGTGAGCGCGAGCAGGCGCGCGGTCTCCTCGGTGCTGGCCGGCGCATCATCGCTGAACCAGGCCGCGTAGACGTGCGTGGCAGCGGCTTTACGGGGGGTGACGGGAGCGGTGGCGAGGCGTTTGGCTACGCGGAATTCGGAAAGGGCCCGGGTGCCCTGGAGCAACAGCATCGGCGCGAGGTCCTGCGATGGCGGGGCGGCGGCGAGGGCCGCGGGGCGCCTATTGTCGTGAATGTGCCGGGGCGACGCAAAGGACCGTGGCCGCCTTAGGCAGTACCCCCGGACGCGTGCATCGCGGGCCTGGCTTCAGGGCTGCGGGCGGCGCGCGACCCACGTCCGTTCAGGCGCGTGCGCGGTGCCGGCGCGGCGTTTGCGGCGCGGGGTCGTAGCGCCGCCACGCGTCGTTCACTCGAGCAGGTCGACCCGGACCCACACGTCGTAGTGCCGGCTGCCGGCGTCGCGCGTGCGGTGAACGATGCCGCGCGAGGCGTCCTCGCGGGTCTCGCCGCCACTGCCGAGCGGCAGCCACTCGCCGAGGCGCCCGCGCACCGTGGTGTCGAGGCCGCGGCGCGCGATGGTGGCGTCCTGGCCGCCGGCGCGTGAATCGGCGTAGGGGGCGATGTCGAGCGTGACCTGGCCGTCGCCGCCGAGCCGCGGGGTGACGTAGAAGCCGCTGCCGACGTGGGTGTACTCGATGCTGTCGAAGGCCGCGGCACCCCACGGCGTGAGCTGCAGCTGGCGATTGGCGAGCGGCACGTCCTGGCCGGTGCCAATCCAGGCCGGGCGTCCTTCGAGCGCGGTGACGAAATGCCCCTGGGCCGTGTCTTCGGCACCTTCGGTGGCATAGCTGCGGTAGCGTACCGCGGCGTCCCCGCCTCCGAGCTCGACGCGTGCGCCAGGCCCCGCGCGCGGCGCGCCGACGCCGGCACTGACGTCGCCGGCGTGGATGCGCGCGGCGAGCTCGTCCTCGCGCCAGCGATAGGCGTTACCGCTGTCCTGGCGCACGCTGATGCGCAGCCGGCGCGGGGCGCGGTCGAGGCGTGCGAGCACGCCGCGCAGGTCGGCGAGATTCGCCGGGGTGGTGCGGATCACGAGCTGGTCGTGCATGCCGGTCACGGTGCCGCCCGGGCTGACCAGCTCGCGCAGGATGGGCACGACGTCGTCGAGCAGCGCGTGTTCGAGCGCGATGATTTCCGTCACCCGGGCATCGGCGCAGGCGCCCGTGCTCAACCAGGCGAGCACGGCGAGCAGGGCCGCGCGGCAAGCCGGGCGGGTGGGAGCGTGTCGTCGAGCTTGAAATTCGGCCACTGGGGTCTCCGCTGCCGGGAAACGCGCTGACTCGCCGCGCGCCCGGCGCTGGCTGCCGCCGGTCGCGTTCGCTCAGATGTGCAGGCGCCGGAAGTTCGGATCCGGCGCGCCGCGTTCCCACATTTCCTCGAAACGTTCGCTCAGCGCCGCGCAGGTGCGGCGGTCGCTGAAGTTCGCATTGCCGTCGAAACGATCGGCGTGGCGACGATGAATGTATCCCTGCTTATCGGCCAGCAGCATCGCTTCATTGAAATCCTTGTGCTGCGGCGCCGGCACGCGCAGCTCGATGAAACTGCTCAGCCGCGCGGCGAGGTCGAGCAGGCGGTGACCGCGCGCGAGCAGCGGCCGGGAATCCGTGACCAGCAGGCGGATGCGCGCGCGCCGGCTGCCGAGAGCGAGGCGCTTGACCGCGGCAACGAAGTCGTCGTCGTCGTAGATCGCGGGGTCGAGGTGGCGGCTGACGATGTCGAGCTCGCGCGAACATTGCGCGGCCATCGCGAGACTCACCGCGGCGAGCGTGGTGCCCGCGTCGATGTCGAGGCGTTCGTCGGAGACCCCGAGCACGCGTGCCGGCGCTTCAGACATCGCGTGCGAGATCCGTGGCCAGGCCGATATAGCTCGCCGGCGTGAGTGCCTTGAGTGCGGCGCGCGCCGGTTCCGGCAGTTCGAGGCCATCGACGAAGGCGTGCAGGCCGGCGCGGTCGATGCGCTTGCCGCGCGTGAGTGCCTTGAGCTGTTCGTAGGAATCGGCGATGCCGTGCGCGCGCATGACCGTCTGGACCGGCTCGGCAAGCACCTCCCAGGCCTGTTCGAGATCCGCGGCGAGGCTGGCTCGATCGATCTCGAGCTTGGCCAGGCCCTTGTCCAGCGAGCGGCAGGCGATCAGCGTGTAGCCGAGTGCCGCGCCGAGGTTGCGCAGCACCGTGGAATCGGTGAGGTCGCGTTGCAGGCGGGAAATCGGCAGCTTCAGCGCGAAATGCTCGAGCAGCCCGTTGGCGAGCCCGAGGTTGCCTTCGGCGTTCTCGAAATCGATCGGGTTGACCTTGTGCGGCATGGTCGAAGAGCCCACCTCGTGCTCGAGCTTGCGCTGCCGGAAATAGCCGAGCGAGATATAGCTCCAGGTGTCGCGGCAGAGATCGACCAGGACCGTGTTCGCGCGGACCAGCGCGTGGGCGTACTCGGCGATACAGTCGTGCGGCTCGATCTGCGTCGTATACGGATTGTGCGCGAGGCCGAGCGCGGCGACGAAGCGCGTCGCGAAGCGCGGCCAGTCGACGTCCGGGCAGGCGACGACGTGCGCATTGAAGTTGCCGACGGCGCCGTTGATCTTGCCGCGCAGGGCGACGGCCGCGAAGCCGTCGAGCTGCGCTTCCAGGCGAGCGACGACGTTCGCCAGTTCCTTGCCCATGGTCGTCGGCGTCGCGGTCTGCCCGTGCGTGCGCGCCAGCATGGGTACGTCGGCGAACGCGTGGGCGAGCGTGCGCAGCGTCGCCGCGATGCCGCGCAGGGCCGGCGTGATGCAGGCGTCCCGTGCATCGCGCAGCATCAGCGCGTAGGCGAGGTTGTTGATGTCCTCCGAAGTGCAGGCGAAATGGATGAAGGGTATCGCGGCTTCGAGGGCGGCATCGCCGGCGAACGCTTCGCGCAGGTAGTACTCGACTGCCTTGACGTCGTGGTTGGTGGTCGCCTCGATGGCCTTGACGCGCTCGGCGGCGCTGACGTCGAACGTCTCGACGAGCGTGCGCAGGCGTTCACGCGACGCCGCCGGCAGCGGGGCAAGGCCCGCGATGCCCGGCTCGGCGGCGAGCGCCTCGAGCCATGCCACCTCGACCACCACGCGGTAGCGGATCAAGCCGTACTCGCTGAGCCAGCCGCGCAATGGTGCCGTGTGGCGCGCGTAGCGGCCGTCGATGGGGGACAGGGCGGTCAGCTCGGAGAGCGGCAGGACCGCGTTCGGATCGCTCGGGGACACGGCGGGTGATACTCCTGTGGGCTCGTGCGCCGCACGCCGCGGCGGGTGGCGCGCATGATACCGCCCGCGCCAGCCGGATTCGACGTGCCGGCGCCGGGCACCGCGCAGGTGGTGCCGCACGTCGGCCGTGCCCCGGGGCGCGCCATTTGCGATAGCGGCGCGCCATCGCGTCTAATGGCGGCCCCGAGTTCCTGCCCGCCGTGAACGCCATGCGCCCGACCTGCCCGAGTGCCGATGCCTGACTATCGCATCCGGGAACGATTCCGCGGTTTCCTGCCGGTCATCATCGACGTCGAGACCGCGGGCTTCAACGCCGAGACCGACGCCCTGCTCGAGATCGCCGCCGTGCTGCTGGCCTTCGATGGCAGCGCCGGCTGGCGGCGCGACCGCACCGTCGCTCACCACGTCAAGCCGTTTGCCGGGGCCAATCTCGACCCGCGCGCGCTCGAGTTCAACAAGATCGACCCCTACCACCCGTTCCGTCTCGCGGTCGACGAAGCCGAGGCGCTGGAATCGGTGTTCGACGCGGTACGCAGCGACATCAAGCGCCACAACTGCACCCGCGCGGTGCTGGTCGGACACAATCCGGCGTTCGACCTGGCGTTCGTCAAGGCGGCGAGCGAGCGCGCGCGTATCAAGCAGTTCCCGTTCCACCAGTTCTCGACCTTCGACACCGCGGCGCTGGCCGGCGTCGCGCTCGGCCAGACGGTACTCGCGCGTGCGGTCCGCGCAGCGGGTTTCGCGTGGGACGCCGAGGCCGCGCACTCGGCCATCTACGATGCCGAACGCACCGCCGACCTGTTCTGCGACATCGTCAATCGCTGGGATCGCGCCAACCCCGCGATCGGCACCTGACGCCGGCGCGCGGCCGGCGCCGCGCACTCAGGCCTCGGCGATGCGTGCGCGCCAGGCGGTCGCGCTGGCGCGGAGTTCGTCGCTGTCGAGGGTGGTCAGCTCACCCTGCCTGACGAGGTGGCGCCCGCCGACCCAGACGTCGCTGACCTGGCTGCGCTGGCTCGCGTAGACGAGTTGCGAGAGCGGGTCGTAGATCGGCTGGGTACCGAGGGCCGAGAGGTCGATCGCGACGAGGTCGGCGAGCTTGCCCACCTCGAGCGAGCCGATGGCGTGGTCCAGGCCGAGCGCGCGGGCACCGGACAGCGTTGCCATGCGCAGCGCCTGCGCCGCCGGCAGTGCGCAGGGATCGCCGGACACGCCCTTGGCGAGCAACGAGGCGCTGCGCAGCTCGCCGAGCATGTCGAGGCGGTTGTTGCTGGCCGCGCCGTCGGTGCCGAGGGCGACGTTGACGCCGGCACCGAGCAGGCGCGCGACCGGGCAGAAGCCGCTTGCCAGCTTGAGGTTGCTCTCCGGGCAGTGCACGACGTTGACCCCGGTGCGCGCGAGCAGTTCGTACTCGTCTTCGTCGACCGCGGTCATGTGCACCGCGAGCAGGCGCGGCGAGAGCAGGCCGAGGCCCTCCAGCCGCCGCAGCGGGCGCGCGCCGTGCGCGGCGAGCGCGCCCTCGACTTCGCCGATGGTCTCGTGCACGTGCATGTGCACCGGCACGTCGAGTTCCTCGGCAAGGGTCGCCACGCGCGTCAGCGCGGCATCGTCCACGGTGTAGGGTGCGTGCGGCGCGAAGGCGCTGGTCACGAGCGGATGCCCGCGGTACTGGTCGTGCACCGCCTCGGCCTTGCGGAAGTACTCGTCGACGTCGCTGGCCCAGGCGCTGGGGAAACCGATCACGATGAGGCCGATGACCGCGCGTATGCCGGCCTCGATCGCCGCCGCCGCGGCCTCGTCGCCGAAGAAGTACATGTCGTTGAAGCAGGTCGTGCCGCCGGCGAGCATCTCGGCCGCGGCGAGACGCGTGCCGTCGCGGACGAACTCGCGGCCGGCAACGCGAGCCTCGGCCGGCCAGATGTGCCGTTCGAGCCATTCCATCAGGGGCAGGTCGTCGGCCATGCCACGGAACAGCGACATCGCGGCATGGGTGTGCGCGTTGACGAAACCCGGCACGAGCACGTGCCGGCGGCAATCGATCTCGGTCGCACCGAGGTCGTTGCGCCAGCTCCCGGTCGGTACGATCGCGGCGATGTGGGTACCGTCGATGACGAGCGTGTGGCGCTCGAGCACGACGCCATCGGGTTCGACCGGGATCACCCAGCCCGCATGCACGGCCTGCACGTTGCTCATGACTGAAAAGGAACCGCGGGAATGTCAGAATACGGTATCACACGCTCTGGTCCGGCCTTCATGCACGACGACGTCAATCCCGCGGTCAATCCCATCCTGTGGCAGGACGACACGCTCGTGCTGCTCGACCAGCGCCGGCTGCCCGACGAGGTCACCCACGTGGTGTGCCGTACCGCGGCCGAGGTCGAGGCGGCGATCCGCGACATGGTCGTGCGCGGCGCGCCGGCGATCGGTATCGCTGCCGCCTACGGCGTCGCGCTCGCCGCACGTTCCTGGCACGCGAGCGGCACGCCGGACTGGCGTGACGGCCTGGCCGGCGACATTGCCCGCCTGCGCGCGGCGCGGCCGACCGCGGTCAACCTGATGTGGGCGCTGGACCGCATGAGTGCGGCGATCCCGGAAGGCCCCGGCGACCCGTTCCCCGTGCTCGCGGCGCACGCGCGCGGGCTCCACGAGGCCGACCTCGCCGGCAATCGCCGCATGGGCGACTTCGGCGCCGCGCTGATCGCGCCCGGCGCGGGCGTGCTCACGCACTGCAATGCCGGCGCACTCGCGACCGCCGGCTACGGCACGGCACTCGGCGTGATTCGTTCGGGCTGGCGGCGTGGCGTGATCGACGCGGTGTTCGCGACCGAGACGCGCCCCTGGCTGCAAGGTGCCCGCCTGACCGCCTTCGAGCTGCTCGCCGATGGCATCGACGTGACCCTCATCGCCGACGGCGCCGCTGCCCACCTGATGGCGAGCGGACGCGTGCAATGGGTCGTCACCGGCGCCGATCGCATTGCCGCCAACGGCGACACGGCGAACAAGATCGGTACCTACGCGCTGGCCACGCTGGCGCGCGCGCACGGTATCCGTTTCATGGTCGCGGCACCGCTGTCGACCATCGATCGCGCCACGGCGAGCGGTGCGGACATTCCCATCGAACATCGCACGGCCGACGAGCTGACACACCTCGGCGGGCGTGCCGTGGCGGCGCCCGGGGTGCACGCGCTCAACCCGGTGTTCGACGTCACCCCGGCGCACCTGATCGACGCCCTGGCGACTGAAAAAGGCGTCGTCGAGCGTCCCGACGCGGCAGCGATCGCAGCCCTTTTCGAGTCCTGACCGGGATGCACCGCGAGGGTGCGCCGAAAGCCGACATAGTGCTATAATGCGCGCTTCCCGGCGACGGGAAATCCCCTTTCCCAATCAATAAGTTATTTTGCCGCCGATGGCCGATTTCGCACGCCAGCTGCTGCCCGTCAACATCGAAGACGAAATGCGTCAGTCCTACATGGACTACGCCATGAGCGTGATCGTGGGACGGGCACTGCCCGACGCGCGCGACGGACTCAAACCCGTGCACCGCCGCGTGCTGTTCGCGATGCACGAGGCGAACAACGTCTGGAACCGTCCCTACGTCAAGTGTGCGCGCGTGGTCGGTGACGTGATGGGTAAATACCACCCCCACGGCGACAGTGCGATCTACGACACCCTGGTGCGCATGGCGCAGGATTTCTCGCTGCGCTACACGCTCATCGACGGCCAGGGCAACTTCGGCTCGATCGACGGCGACGCCGCCGCGGCGATGCGCTACACCGAGTGCCGGCTCGATCGCATCGCGAGCGAGCTGCTCGCCGACATCGACATGGAGACGGTCGATTTCGCGCCCAACTACGATGGCAAGGAACAGGAGCCGACGGTCCTGCCGGCACGCGTGCCGAACCTGCTCGTCAACGGTTCGAGCGGCATCGCCGTCGGCATGGCGACGAACATCCCGCCGCACAACCTGCGCGAAGTGATCAACGCGTGCATCGCGCTGGTCGACGAACCGAACCTGTCCGTCGACCAGCTCATGGAGCACGTCCCTGGGCCCGACTTCCCGACCGCCGGCATCATCAACGGTTCGGCGGGTATCCGCGAGGCCTACCGCACGGGCCGCGGGCGCATCTACATCCGCGCGCGGGTCGAGATCGAGGACGCCGATACCGACTACCCGCGCATCGTCGTCACCGAGCTGCCCTACCAGGTCAACAAGGCGCGCCTGCTCGAGAAGATTGCCGAACTCGTCAAGGAAAAGCGCATCGAGGGGATCCGCCCGGACGGGCTGCGCGACGAGTCGGACAAGGACGGCATGCGCGTCGTCATCGAGCTCAAGCGCGGCGAGAGCCCCGAGGTGCTGCTGAACAACCTCTACCAGCAGACCCAGATGCAGTCGGTGTTCGGCATCAATACCGTCGCCCTCATCGACGGTCAGCCGAAGACCCTCAACCTGCGCGAGCTGCTCGACTGCTTCCTGCGCCACCGGCGCGAGGTCGTCACGCGGCGGACGCTGTTCGAGCTGCGCAAGGCGCGCAACCGCGCACACATTCTCGAAGGGCTTGCCGTCGCTCTGGCCAACATCGATCCGATCATCGCGCTGATCAAGGCCTCGCCGACGCCGAACGAAGCGCGCGAGGCCCTGATGGGGCAGGCGTGGGAACCCGGCCTGGTCCTGGCGATGCTCGAGCGCACCGGCGCCGACGCCTCGCGCCCGCTCGATCTCGCCCCCGAGTTCGGGCTCAAGGACGACGGCTACCACCTGTCCGAGCACCAGGCGAAAGACATCCTGGAGATGCGCCTGCAGCGCCTGACCGCGCTCGAGCAGGACAAGATCCTCGACGAATACCGCGAAGTGCTCGCACGCATCGACGACCTGCTCGACATCCTCGAGCGGCCCGAGCGCCTCATGCAGGTCATTCGTGACGAGCTGCTGGAAATCGCCGCGCAGTACGGCGACGAGCGCCGCACCGAGATCATCGAGAGCCAGAAGCATCTTTCGCTCGAGGACCTGATCTCCGAGGAAGACGTCGTCGTCACCCTGTCGCACATGGGCTACGCGAAGTCGCAGCCGCTCGAGGTCTACCGGTCGCAGCGCCGCGGCGGCAAGGGCAAGACGGCGACGACCACGCGCGACGAGGATTTCGTCGACAAGCTCTTCGTCGCCAACACCCACGACACGCTGCTGTGCTTCTCGAGTCACGGCAAGCTCTACTGGCTCAAGGTCTACGAGCTGCCGCAGGCCGGGCGTACCGCGCGCGGCAGGCCGCTGGTCAACCTGCTGCCGTTGACCGAGGGCGAGCGCATCACGGCGGTGCTGCCGATCAAGGAGTTCGACCCGGAACTCTTCGTGCTCATGGCGACGGCCCATGGCATCATCAAGAAGACCTCGCTCGACAACTTCTCGCGACCGCGCTCGAACGGCATCATCGCCGTCGATCTCGTC
>JAUIFX010000273.1 GCA_030429865.1 Gammaproteobacteria bacterium
CTGCACGCCGGCGCCCGGATCGAAATCGTCCGACATCGCGACGGCCTGCGGCTGCGTGCCGAAATGCCAGTCGTAGGTGGAATACACCGCCACCGCCACCGACGCGGCCAGCCACAGCACGATGCACTGCATCACGCGCCGCTCGGAATCGATCAGGTTCACGACGAGGAAGAAGAACAGCAGGTTGCCGAGAATCGCGCCGCAGGCGCGCACGGTGCCGATGAAGTCGGTACTGTAAGTCGCGCCGAGGATGGCAAGACCGGTGAACCCCGCGTACAAGGCCATCGAGGAACCGACATGGAAACCGCGGCGCTGCACCAGATTGTGAATGAGCAGGGCGCCGAGTGCCGCCACGCCGATCAGGCGCATCAGTGACAGCGTCACCTGGGCACTGTCGTCGGTGAAGCGGCCGAAGCGCTCGATGGGCACGATGAGGGCGGTGATCAGCAGGCCAAGGTAGGGATAACGCGTCAGCACGCCCATGCCGACCAGGCCGATCAAGGCGGCCGCCGCCATGTACGGCGAGGCCTTGAGCGCGAGCAGCACGAACACGCCACCGCCGGCCATCGCCGCCACGACGACCAGCCACGCGGGCATGGCGCGGAACACCGACAGCCAGTGCGCGTGCATTCGCCGGGCGGCTTCCATTCCTGCTGCTTCCGGCCCCGCTCAGCGCACGAGCTTGAACAGCCCGCCGCCTTCGGTTCCCGCGTAGATGACGGTGTTGTCGAGATGCTGGATATCGAGCGCGGTGACCGTGGGGTTGAACAAGCCGGCGTTGAGCGGACGCCAGCTCGCGCCCGCGTCCTCGCTCAGGTAGACACCGTCGCCGGCGGTCGCCGCGTAGAGCGTGCCGGGATTTTCCTCGTCGAGCACCATCGTGAGCAGGAACAGGGTGTCCAGGCCATTGTTGGCGGGATCCCAGTTGATGCCGCCGTCGGTGCTCTTCAGCACACCCTGGCCACCCGTCGCGACGTAGAGTTCGTCCGGCGCGAGCGGGTTCTGCGCGACAGCCAGCACCGGCACGTTCCACAAGCCGCGCGATGCGCCCTGGTCCCAGCTCTGCCCACCGTCACGCGACACCACCACGCCGTCGCCGAGGGTTGCGACGAATACTTCGCCGGCCGTGACGCCGGTCGTGATGGCGGCGACATCCGCCGGGTTGGGCAGCGACGACGCGCTCCAGCTCTGACCACCATCGTGCGAGACGAAGACCTCGGCACCGGTATTGGCCACGTACAGCGTGCCGCTCGCAGTGCGATCGAACGCGACCTGGCGCACCGCGCCGAAGGCGAACGGCACCGCCGTCCAGGTCTGGCCGCCGTCGTCCGAGCGCTCAAGGCCTTCCGCGCCGCCGGCCAGCACGAGGCCCGGCACGAGCGGGGAATAGGCCAGCGCGGTCGCGTCGATGCCGCCGTAACCGGCCGCCGCCGTCCAGCTCACGCCGCCGTCGGTCGAGCGGTACAGCCCGGGTGACCCGGCGTCGATGTTGTACACGCCGGCCAGCAGTTCGGAGCCGGCGAACGGGTTGGCCCGCATGATCGCCCCGGTCAGGCCGGTAATGCCCTCGTTCATGGGGATCCAGCTGCTGCCGCCGTCGAGGCTGCCGAAGAAGCCCCCGCCGGTCGTCGCCAGGTAGACGACGAACCCCGAGGGCGGGATCTCGATATCGGTGATCTTCGTCTCGACCGGCAGGCCGGGCGGTCCCAGCGATTCCCAGTGGTCGCTGCCCGGGCTGAGACGGAACACGCCGAAGTTCTCCGAGCCGACGTAGATGTCGCCGCTGACCGGGTGGACCGTCCCCGACAACAGGTTGTCCTCGGGCAGGCCGTTACGCGTGAGCTGCTCCCAGGTCTCGCCGCCGCTGGTCGAGCGATACACCTTCGCTTCGGCGGCGACCGCGTAGAGCGTGTCCGCGGCATTGGGATCGACGAAGGTGTCGAACACGAACGGCGCACGGAAAGCCACGTTGCTCCAGCTCGCGCCGGCATCGTCGCTACGCGCCAGCCCCTCGGTCGTCCCGACGTAGACGGTCGAGGACGCCTGCCGATCGACGAACACCTTGAAGAGATTGCCGTCTTCGATGCCCTGCGGGTTCCAGCTATCGCCGCCGTCGGTGCTCTTGAAGACACCGGCGCCGATGGAGGTCGCGTACATCGTGTCGGGGTTGTCCGGATCGATGGCAATCGAGCGCACGAACAGTCCCATGCCCTGGTTGCTCGGTGCCCAGCTCGTGGCGCCATCGGTACTGCGTTGTACGCCGGTGCCCAGGCTGCCGGCGAACACGCCGCCGGTGGTGACTTCACTCAGGGCGAGCGGCATGCGCGAACTGCCGCCGGCACCGGCCAGGACCTGAACCCAGGAGGCGCCGCCATCGACCGACTCGTAGATGCCGTGGCCGTCGACGCTGGCATACAAGGTGCCGGTAGCGCCGTCGAGTTCCAGGTCGCTGACGAACCCCTTCGGCAGGCTGCCGGCGAGCGGCGTCCACGATTCGCCGCCGTTGCTGCTGCGGTAGACCACCCCGTCGGCACCGGCGTAGACGACGCTGCTGTTGCCGGGATCGACGAGCAGCGAGAAGACGAACGGGACGTCGATCCCGCTCGACTTCTGCTGCCACTCGATGGCGTTCGACTCGGACTTGTAGACGCCGCCGAAGGCGGTGCCGACGTAGACGATCCAGGGGCGCTCGGGATCGACCGCGACCGACAGGATGGGGTCGGTGATCTCCGCCGCGCGCGCGAAGAAATTGATCCCGATGTCGTCGGACGTGTAGAGCTTACCGGTCGCGGTGATGGCGTAGATGTTGAAGAAGCGCGACGCCTCGATGGCGACGATGGCCGCGCCGTCTGGCTCCTGCCAGGTCGGGATGAAGTTGTCGCCGAAGTTGATCGTACGGAAGATGCGGCCGTCGTCGGTACCCGAATACGCGTGTCCGGGCCGCTCGGGATCGGCGGCGATGGCGGTGACCTGCGGTGCGCTGTCGGAGACCGTGCGCGTAACCCAGTTGACGCCGTCGTCGTAGCTGACGAACACGCCCGACGAGGTTGCCGCGTAGAGCGGGTTGGCGAGCGTCGGCGCCTGGTCGAGGCCGAGGATGCGCGCCGGCACGATGCCATCGGAGGCCGGTTCCCAGTACAGCCCCCACCAGTCCGAGCGCCACACCCCGACGCGCTCGCTGCCGGCGTACAGCCGCCCGGGGACGGTCG
>JAUIFX010000106.1 GCA_030429865.1 Gammaproteobacteria bacterium
CGCCTCGGTGGCGCAGGGGATCATCTTCAGCGAGATGCTCGGCGTGAGCGCGAAATCCTCCGTCGCGACCGGGGTCACGTTGCGCATCGTCGCGGTCAGCAGGCGGTTGCCGCGGGGACGCTCGACCGTACCCATCATCACCTCGCTCTCGTGCGTGACGCCGATGTGCGCGAGCTTCTTGGCGAAACCCCAGATCTCGCGCCCGCCAATGAGCGGCGCCTCGTTGTCGGTGAACAAGGCGGGGTAGTAGCTCCACACCTTGCCTTCGAAACGCGCGCGAATCGAAATCATCGCCTCGTGGTAGGGCCCGAACGTCGACTGCCCGTAGTGCGCGAGGATGATGGTGACCGTGGCCGGGTCATCGAGTTCGAGCGCATCCGGCAGCCACGCCAGCGCGGCGTCCTCGTCGGTCCGGTAGACGAGGAACATCATCGTCATGTTGCGGTAGTAGAACGGCGGCTTCTGCACCGCTTCGCCGGTCACCGGCATGCTGGCGCCGTACTGGTCGACGGTGAGTTTTCCCTTGCGGTTCATGCTGTGCCCCCTCGTAGCGTTGGTCGAATCGTGGTTGCCCGAGAGTATACGGGCATCGCGCCGGCAGGCGCTGCGTGCAACGCTCAGGCGGGAAGCTCCCCGGTGACGATGCGCGTCACCTCGGTGCCGTCGAGCGTCTCGCGGGTCTCCAGCGCCGCGGCCAGCGCGTCCAGGACCGCGCGCCGTTCGCCGAGGATCGCGCGGGCGCGATCGCGGGCCTGCTCGACGAGCGTGCGCACGGCGCCGTCGATGGCTTCGGCCGTCGCCTCGCTGTAGTTGCGTTCTTCGATGGTCGGCGCGCTGGCGAGGTATTGCAGCTGCTGCTGGCGGCCCCACACGACGGGGCCGAGCGCCTCGCTCATGCCGAGCCGCGCGACCATCGTGCGCGCGATCTCGCTGGCCCGCTCCAGATCGTTCGCAGCGCCCGAGGAAACGCTGCCAAGGACCAGCTCCTCCGCCACGCGTCCCCCGAGCAGGATCGCGAGCTGGTCATGCATCTCCTCGGTGGTCGAGAGATACTTGTCGGTGACCGGCAGCTGCAGCGTGAAGCCGAGCGCGCCGATGGCGCGCGGGATGATGGTCACGCGGTGCACGGGCTCGCCGGTCGGCACCGTCACCGCGACCAGCGCATGACCCGATTCATGCACCGCCACGCGATGCTTCTCGGCCGGGCTCAGCACGCGCTGGCGCGTCTCCGGGCCGGCGATGACGCGATCGATGGCCGCTTCGAAATCGTCGAGCGAGATGCGCTCGCGGTTCTCGCGCAGGGCGTGCATGGCAGCCTCGTTGCAGATGTTTTCGAGGTCGGCACCGACGAAACCCGGTGTGCGCTGCGCGACCACGTGCAGGTCGACGTCGGCCGTCAGCGGCATGCGATCGGCATACAGGCGGAGGATGCCCTCGCGCGCGACGACGTCCGGCTTGTCGATCGGAATACGGCGATCGAAACGCCCCGCGCGCAGCAGCGCCTGGTCGAGGATCTCGGGACGGTTGGTCGCCGCCATCACGACCACGCCGGTGGAAGCATCGAATCCGTCCATCTCGGTCAGCAACTGGTTGAGCGTCTGCTCGCGTTCGTCGTGGCCGCCCATGGTCGGCCCCGCGCTGCGCGTTCGGCCGATCGCGTCGAGCTCGTCGATGAAGATGATGCACGGTGCTTTCTGGCGCGCCTGGTCGAACATCTCGCGTACGCGCGCCGCGCCGACGCCGACGAACATCTCGATGAACTCCGAGCCGCTGATGTTGAAGAACGGGACCGCCGCCTCGCCGGCCACGGCCCGCGCGAACAGGGTCTTGCCGGTACCCGGCGGCCCGACCAGCAGCACGCCCTTGGGGCTGCGCGCGCCGAGCCTGCGGATACGCGTGGGGTCACGCAGGAACTCGACCGTCTCGCGCAGCTCCTGCTTGACGTCGTCGTAGCCGGCGACGTCGTCGAAGGTGACCTTGGGACGCTCGTCCGGATGCACGCGCACGCGGTTGCCGATCGACAGGAAGCCCTTGCCCATGGTGCCCACGCGGCGCGCCATCCAGCTCCACAGCAGGAACAGCACACCGAACGGCAGCACCCAGTTGAACAGGAAATTGCTCAGCCAGTTGTCCTCGTTGCGCACGCTGTAGCGCACGCCCTGGCTGGCCAGCTTGTCGGCGAGTTCCTGGTTCCACAGCGGGACGGTGTAGAAACGCCGCGGTTGCCCGGTGCCTTTCTCGGCGAGCGTGAGGGTTCCCATGATGCGCCGCTCGGTGATCACCGCATCGGCCACCTCCTGGCGTTCGACATGTTCGAGGAATTCGCTGTAGGGGATCTCCGAGCGCCGGATCCCGGCCGCCTCGTGCCAGAACTGGAAGGAGACGATGACGAACAGGAGGTAGAGGATCAGCGTGAACTGCGGGTGCTGCCAGAAATGCTGCTTCGAGGTCTTGTTGATCTCGATGTCCGGCTCGTGCCCGCCGGCCCGGTGATGCGAATGCTTCATACCGATGCCGCGGAGATGACCTGGTTACCGCCAGCCTGCTTGCCGGCATAGAGCGCGCGGTCGGCGCGTTCCAGCAGTACCGCGGCGTTGCCGCCGTCGCGTGGGTAGGTCGACGTGCCGATGGTCACGGTGCAGGCGACGCGCGCGCCGTCGGCGTCGAAGGACGTGTTGGCAACGCGCGCACGAATGCGTTCGGCCACCTCGCGCGCCTGTGCATCGTCGGCACCGTCGAGCACGGCGACGAACTCGTCGCCACCGATGCGTGCATGCTCGTCGGCAGCACGCAGGCTGTCACCGATGGTGTCCGAGATGAGGCGGATGAGACGATCGCCCGCGCCGTGGCCGTGATTGTCGTTGGTCGGCTTGAGGCCGTCGGCATCGATCACGAGCAACGAGAGCGGACGGCCGGCGCGCTCGGCACGCGCCAGTCCGCGGCGCAGGGCGCCGTCGAAGGCACGCCGGTTGTTGACGCCAGTCAGTTCGTCGGTCTGCGCCATCGACACGAGCAGGCGGCGCGCGCCGTCGATGTCCGAGGCGAGCAGCGTGACCAGGTAGGCAGCGAGCAGCAACGGGGCGAACTTGATCATCAGGTCGCTGAAGGTGACCAGGGTAAACACGGTATCACCATTGAGCGAGTAGGCGGAAAAGAAGTAGATCGCCGCGCTCAGGAGCAACAGCAAGGTCGTCGTCAGCTTGCCCAGGGTGAGCCCGGCAACGACGATGACGAGGAGGCACAGGTTGACCAGCGGGCTGTCGGATTTCCCGGTTTGCCACAAGACGCCGGCGAGGAAGGCCATCATCAGCCAGGTCTCCAGCGCCAGCTTCCAGCGCGTCTCCCGCTGGTAGATCTTGATATAGCGAAACACCAGCACCATGCCCGCAAACGCCACCATGATCGCGATCAGGAACGGCCGGTCGTCGACCACCGATCCCGGCGCGGCGAAGTAGAGCAGCACCAGCACCAGCAGGAGCCATTCGATCTCGGCGATGCTGCGCGAGAAGCCTTGCAGCTCGACCTGCTCGGGCGAGAACTCGCGCCCCGCGGCATCTGTCATGTTGTCCGTCATCGTCTCACCGTGCGCTCGTCGTGGTTCTGTTGCGCGGGCTGCGAGGCGCTGCCTGCGTCGTGCTTACCGCAGGATAGCGACCGCCAGCGCGCGGCTTGAAGCAGCCCTCGCCCGTCGCCGCCGCGGAACTCAGGCGCAGCGGCCGGCGCGCTCCATGACCCGCGCCCAGTCGTCCAGGGAATCGGTCATGTGGGGCAGGACGAGGAACGCGACGCTGGTATAGCCCATGTCGGCGAGCGCCCTGACGCGGTCGGCCAGTTCGTCGACGTTCCCGGAGCAGGATACCCGGCGGATGAATTCGCCGCTGAGCAGCGGCTCCTCGTCTTCGCGCAGGAACAGCGCGTGCCCGCGGTGCAGCGTCAGGTAACGCGCATCGGCCGGCTCGTAGCCGTCGTAGAGCGCCTGGTAGGCGGCGAGCAGCGCGTCGTCATCGATGCCGCCGGTGCCGAGGTCGCCGTACTGCCGTTCCATCAGGTTGTGCAGCACCATCACCGCGGTCGGCCCGGCCTGGGCACGCACGCGCGGCGATTCGAAGGTTTCGCCGTCGCGCAGGAGACTGCCGAAGACGAACGCGGTCTTTTTGAAGGCTGCCGGATCGTGGCCGGCCTCGCGGTAGGCTGCATCCATTGCCTGGCAGTCCGCGCGGGCCTGCTCGTCGCCCGCGTAGATCGCAATCCAGTGGCTCGCGCTGCGTGCCGTGAGGGCGCGCATGCGCGGGCCCGCCGCGGCGATGTGGCAGGGGATCGGATCGCTCGTGTTGAAAAGGTCACGCTCGGGATTGAGAAAGCGGATCCTGCGCTGCCGGCCGTTGAAAGACCATTGCACCGTCTCGCGCGCGAGCAGGCCCTGCACGGCCTCGACATAACGCGTGAAGTGGTCGACGCCGATCGCCGGCAACCCCATCGCGCGCCGCCCGGAGAAGCCGGTGCCGACGCCGAAATCGATGCGTCCGGGCGCGAGTGAGTTCAATGTCGCGAGCATGTTGGCGGTGACCGGCGGGATGCGGTTCGAGGGGATCGCCACACCGGTACCGAGACGGATGCGGCTGGTCTGCATCGCGGCCGCGGCCATCGCGACGAAGGGGTCGGCGACGACCATCTGGCTGTCTTCGAACCAGGCACTGTCGAAGCCCAGCGCCTCGGCGCGCTGCGCGGTACGCCAGCTGTCGGCGGCCGTCGCCATGATGATGGAATACTCCATGTGCGTGCTCCCGGGTTGGTTCTCACGGCACGGCGGTCGCCGTCGCTCAGTAGGACTTCGGCAGGTCGAGCACCTGCTCGGCAAGATAGGACAGGATCAGCGGCGGGCTGATCGGGGCAATACGGTGAATCAGGCATTCGCGCAGGTAGCGCTCGACGTGGTACTCCTTCGCGTAACCCATGCCGCCATGGGTCATCACGGCGTTCGTACACGCGCGGAACGCGGCTTCCGCGGCGAGGTACTTGGCGGCATTCGCCTCGGCCCCACAGGGGAGACCGCGATCGTAGAGATCGGCCGCCTTGAACATCAGCATCTCGGCCGCGGCGAGTTCCGCCCAGTTTGCCGCGAGCGGGTGCTGGATGGCCTGGTTCTGCCCGATCGGCCGCCCGAACACGACGCGCTCACGGGCATAGTCGGCGGCACGCGTGAGTGCCACGCGGCCGAGCCCGGTGAGGCCCGCCGCGATCAGGATGCGTTCGGCGTTGAGGCCGTGCAGCAGGTAACGGAAGCCCTTGCCTTCCTCGCCGATGAGGTGCTCCCGGGGTACCGGCAGGCCGTCGAAGAAGACCTCGTTCGAGTCGACGCACTTGCGTCCCATCTTGTCGATCACGCGCACGTCGACGTAGTCGCGATCGAGGTCGGTGTAGAACAGTGACAGGCCATCGGTCGGCCGGGCACAGTCCGCCAGCGGCGTGGTGCGCGCGATCAGCATGATCTTGTTGGCCACCTGCGCGGTCGAGATCCAGATCTTCTCGCCGTGAATGTGCCAGCCGTCGCCGCTGCGCACCGCGCGCGTCTTCAGGCGCGTGGTGTCATGGCCGGTATCCGGCTCGGTCACGCCGAAGCAGGCGATGTCCTCGCGGCGCAGGATGCGCGGCAGCCAGGCGCAGCGCTGCGCCTCGCTGCCGTGCGCAATCAGCGGATTGAGACCGAAGAAGCCGACGCCGATCGCGGACAGCCCGGAGTTGCCGGCGCCGGACTCGGAAATCGCCTGCAGCACGATCGCGCTCTCGGTGACGCCGAGCCCGGCGCCGCCGTAGGCCTCGGGCACGGCGACGCCGATCCAGCCGGCATCGGCGATGGCGCGGCAGAAATCCTCCGGAAACGCGCCCGACTCGTCGCGCTCGAGCCAGTACCGGTCATCGAACTGCCGGCACAGTCCGAGCACGCTGTCGCGGATCTGGCGCTGCGACTCGCTCCAGGTGAAATCCATACCTCCCCCCTGCGCGCGGCCATCGGCGTGCGCAGGGCAGAACGGTACGGCGCATGCCGTCGCGACACAACTACCGCGTGGCGGCAGCGCTCAGGCGGCGGCGCTGTGCTCGAGTTCGACGAGGGCGCGCAGAAAGGCCAGCGCCTGGGACGGGCTCATCGCCGGCGGGTCGAACTGCTGCAGCCCGAGTTCGGTGAGCAGGCGCGCGACTTCGCCGGCGTCGGAGACGTAGCCCATCTGCCAGTCGGCGAACAGGGGCTCGGCGATCACGTCGTAGCTGACGATGATGACATCCTGGTGCCGGGGATCGTCGGCAATCTCGAGGAACAGGTCGTTGACCACCTCGCGCGGTCCCTCGAGGGCCTGCAGAAACCAGTCGGAGGCATAGCTCAACATGCCGCACACGCCACGTTCGGCGTTGTTGCGGCGCGCAGTCTGCAGGATGTCACGGATGTCCGCCAGGGACATCGCCCTGAGCGCGCGAGAGAAATAGGTGAGGCGAACCAGCATGAGAACAGGCCCTCCGGCGAGCCCAGGCGAGCAGTCTTGTTCAGCGTCCCGACAGCCTGTCAGGGCGGCATGCCGCGCCGCCCGGGCCTGCGCCGCTCAGGACTGACCCCGGGCGCGCCCCGGCCGGCCAGCGCCGCCGGGCAATGCCGAACAGGCGTAGCGGCCGCTCGCGCGATTCCTTTAGTTGTCCCCCGGCCGGCCGCTACCGTCTGCGCCTTTGTTGCTTTCCCGACCGCGAGACCCCATGGAAAACGCCCCTGCCATCCTGCTCGTCGACGCTCCCGGAGCCGACCAGGCATCCGCATGGCACGCCTGCGTCAGCGCGGCCACGCAATGCGCGCGTCTCGGCACCTTGCGCCTCGAACAGACGTCCGACATGCGCCGCGCCGGCAAGCGCCTGCGCCGCATGGATGACGCCGCGGCTCTGGTCGCGGTCGTCACGCCGGCCACGCTGGACGACTTCCTGACCCTGTGTCGCACGCTGCGCAAGGTGATGCACCAGACGACGCTGCGCATTCTCGTGTGCCGCGACGAGGAACTCGCCGTCGAGGACCTCGATCTCATCACCGAGCACGGCGTCGACACGGTACTCGACGAGAGCTGCCGCACGCCCGAGCGGGTGCTCGCCCAGCTCGGCGCCAACCTGCGCACCTACCGCGACTTTCGCGACTCGCGGGCGCGGCAGGCGGTCGAGAACGACCTGCTCACCGCGCTAGCGCGCTTCTCGCGGGCCGAGCTGACGGTCAGCGAATGTCTCGCCGAGTTCACCCGCAACGCCGCGCGCATCAGCGGCGCCGTACTCGCCAATGCCGTGCTCGTGCGCCGGGACGGGCGCCTGCACCGATCGCGCATCGCCGACCAGGCCGCCGAGCTCGCCGAGGGTGCTGCCGACAAGCTGATAGCCATCGAACCGGTGCCTGCGCGGCCGCTGCTTGCACGCGCGGCACAGGGTGGCCACCTCAGCGTCTCGCTCGACGAGAGCGCGCGCTTCTATCGCGACCTGGGCGAGCTGATCGGGGTTCCGCTGGGAGGCAGCTTCGCATTCCCGCTGAAGAGCTTCACGCGCACCCTGTGCATCGTCGAGTGCTTTCTGCCCGCCGGCGGGCTCGACCAGGTCACGGTCGACCTGGTGAACCTGATCGAGAAATCGAGCGAGCAGTTCGGCATCCTGCTCGAGCGTTTCGAAGCGGAGGCGCGATTACGCAAGCAGTACGAGCGGATGAAGGCGACCCTGAGCGAGCTTTCTGAAACCCGGGAGGCCCTCTACCACTCGGAGAAGCTCGCCGCCGTCGGCCAGCTCGCCGCCGGTATCGCCCACGAGATCAACAACCCGATCGCGTTCGTGCTGTCGAATTTCTCGCCACTCGACGAGTATCTCGGCTGCATGACGCGCCTGCTCGGCCTGCACGGCGAGTTCGTCGCCGCGATCGACAAGCGCGACGAGGCCGCGAGCCGTTCATTGCGTAACTCGCTCGAAGACGTCCACCGCGAGGTCGATGTCGATTTCATGCTCGACGACGTGCGCTCGCTGGTCAGCGAGTCGCGCGAGGGGCTGCTGCGGGTCAAGGACATCATCGTCAATCTCAACCAGTTCGCGCGCAAAGACGCCCTGCAGGTTGCGCCCGCCGACATCAACGACGGCCTCGCCGCGACGCTGCGCATCCTGCAACCTCAGCTCGCGCCGGGTATCGCGGTGACCTGTGACTACGGCCCGCTGCCGCCGGTGTGCTGCAACCTCGGCCTGCTGAACCAGGTCTTCCTCAACATCCTGCAGAACGCCGGGCAGGCCCTCGGCGAGCAGGGCACGATCCGGATCCGCACCTGGCTCGACGGCGAACACGCCTGGATCGCGATACGCGATGACGGGCCGGGCATGCCGGCCGACGTTCGCGAGCACATCTTCGACCCGTTCTACACGACCAAGGAGGTCGGCGCCGGGACCGGGCTCGGGCTGTCGATGTCACACGGCATCATCACCCGTCACGGTGGCCGCATCGAGGTCGACAGCACACCCGGCGAAGGCAGCGAATTCCGCGTCGTACTGCCCACCGCGGCGGTCACCGAGGACGTGCCGGAGGACGATGCTTCGACGCTGCTCGTGAGCGCCTGACCAGGCGACCACGACAACCCGCACATCACCGCGTCGCCGTGCCAGCGGCGTGCCTGCCGCGCGGGCCCAGCCGCCCCAGGCCCGGCAGCTTGAGCGCGGGCGGCGACAGGTCGAGCCCGAAGACCAGCCCGAGCACGTTCAGTTCGAGTCCCTCGACCGGGGACGCGAGCAAGCCGAGCAGGCCGCCCAGCGAGAGCTGCACGCCGCGGCCGCTCGGCGCCGTGCCGACGATACCGCCGCCGGCGAGATAATCCTTGCCGATCGCCGTCGCCGGCAGGTCGACGGCGAGCCCGGGCACTGCACGCGTGATCCAGGCGACGAAGGTGTTGCTGTTGGGGCCGGGCCAGAGGCCGTAACGCGCCGCGTGCGGGTAGCGCGCCACGGCCGCTTCGATGGCATCGATCAGGGCTTCGACACCGTCACCGCGGCGCTCGGCGACGAGTTCGGGCGGGGCGTCGTACCAGCGCCGATCGGGCAGGTCGGCACGGCTGACGACGACCGGGAGGCCCTGGCGCGCGCGCCAGCCGAGCACTTCGTGCACCGTCCAGCGCGCGGCGTTGCGGCGCTTGGTCGCAATCCAGGTATGCACCGCGAACAGTCCGCGCCAGGACCATGCCCGCGCCGCGTAGACCTGCACGAGCGGCTCGCGCACCGCGGCCGGATCGGGCGCGATACCGGCACTCTCGCGGCTCGCCGTGCGCCAGTCGCCGTCGAGACTGACCGCGCCGCTGACGCCGACCCACAAAGGGCCGGCGGCGATGACGATCAGCAGCCCGAGGGCGATCAGCAGCGAACGGCGCATCGCGCCAGCATAGCCGCTCGCGGCGCCGGCCGGGCCTTGCAATCGGCCAACCGGCCTTGGATAGTGCGGCCATCATCGTCATTCCGCCGCGGCGGGCGCCTACCGGGGCGCCGCTCGAGCCCGCGGCACAGGGAGCACATCATGAAGACTTTCGACGCGATCATCGTGGGAGCCGGCTTTGCCGGCATGTACATGCTGCACCGGCTGCGCGGCCTCGGCCTGAGCGCCCGCGTGCTGGAGGCCGGCGACGGCGTCGGCGGCACCTGGTACTGGAGCCGCTACCCCGGCGCGCGCTGCGACGTACAGAGCATGGACTACTCGTTCTCGTTCAGCGACGCGCTGCAGCAGGAATGGGAATGGAGCGAGAAGTACGCGACGCAGCCCGAGCTGCTGCGCTATGCCAACCACGTCGCCGATCGCTTCGATCTCAGGCGCGACATCCAGTTCGGAACGCGCGTGGCGCGCGCCGCCTACGACGAGGCCGCGGCGCGCTGGCACATCGAGACGGCTTCCGGCGAGACCTTCGCGGCGCGCTTCTACATCATGGCGACGGGTTGCCTGTCGGTACCCAAGGAAATCGACATCCCGGGCGCGGACAGCTTCGCCGGCGCGACCTACCACACCGCGGACTGGCCCCGCGACGGCGTCGACTTCAGCGGCCAGCGCGTGGCCGTGATCGGCACCGGTTCGTCGGCCATCCAGTCGATCCCGATCATCGCCAGCCAGGCCGCCGACCTGACCGTCTTCCAGCGTACGCCGGCGTTCAGCCTGCCGGCCTTCAACCGCCCGCTCGATGCCGGGGAAGTGCGCGCCTGGAAAGCCCATTACACCGAACACCGCGAGAAATCACGCTATTCCTTGTTCGGCGTGCCCGACTTCCCGATGGACAAGTCCGCGCACGATGTCAGTCCGGCCGAACGCGCCGCGACCTACGAAGCGGGCTGGTCGGGTGGCACGCTCATCGCCCTCCTGCAGTCCTACAACGACCTGCTGACCGACGAGGCGGCCAACGAGACGGCGGCCGAGTTCGTGCGCGACAAGATTCGCGCGATCGTCGATGACCCGGAAGTGGCCGAGACGCTGTGCCCGAAGAGTTTCCCGATCGGCGCCAAGCGCCTGTGCCTGGACACCAACTACTACGCGACCTACAACGAACCCCACGTGCATCTCGTCGACGTCCGCAAGACGCCGATCGAAGCGATCACGCCGCGGGGCATCCGCACCAGCGACGGCGAACGCGAGTTCGATGCCATCGTCTTCGCCACGGGCTTCGACGCCATGACCGGTGCCGTCGTCAACGTCGACATCCGCGGCCGCGACGGCCTCGGCCTCAAGGACAAGTGGGAGGCGGGCCCGCGCACCTACCTCGGCCTGACCGTCGCCGGCTTCCCGAACCTGTTCCTGATCACCGGTCCCGGCAGCCCGTCGGTGATGAGCAACATGATCATTTCCATCGAGCAGCATGTCGACTGGATCAGTGACTGCCTGGACTGGATGCGCGCGCACGGCCACGCCGTCATCGAGGCCGAGTCCGCGGCCGAGGACGGCTGGGTCGCACACGTCAACGAGGTGGCCGACGCGACGCTGCTGCCCAAGGCCAATTCCTGGTACATGGGCGCCAACGTGCCCGGCAAACCGCGCGTGTTCATGCCCTACATCGGCGGCTGCGGCCCCTACCGGCAACAGTGCGAGAAGGTCGTCGCCGAGGGTTACAGCGGGTTCCGCTTCGAGCACGAGGACGCGCTTGCGCAACCGGCCTCGGCCGGCTGAGCGCGGCCCGCGACGCGCGATGCGCAAGCCCGCGAGTCGCACCGCACCGGCGCTGCTCGCCGAACTCGCCGCACGACAGGGCGCCGGCGAAGCGCTCGTCGACGGCCCGCGTCGCTGGAGCTGGCGCACGCTCGCCGGCGCCGTCGACGCCTGCGCGCGCGCGCTGGCCGCGAGCGGCATCGGCGCCGGCGACCGCGTCGGCATCCTCGCCGGCAACCGCGCCGAGTGGATCATCGGCCATTTCGCGGTGATGTCGCTCGGCGCCATCAGCGTCGGCCTCAATACCTGGGCCACCGCGCACGAGCTCGGATGGCAACTGGGGCACGCCGAAGTCCGCGCGCTGCTCGTCGAACCGCGTTTCCGCGAGCGCGATTTCCTCGCCCTGGTGCGCGAGGCGCGTGCCTGCGGCGACGGCCTGCCGGCGCTCGCCTTGTGCGTGGCGCTGGATGCTTGCGACGCGGCGGACGTGCTCGCGTGGCCGGACTTCCTCGCACGCGGCAAGGCAATCGACCCGGCGGTCGTCAGCGCGGCGGGCGCCGCCGTCGGCGAGCACGATACCGCCTGCCTGCTCTACACCTCCGGTTCGACCGCGCTGCCCAAGGGCGTGCCCCTGGTGCATGGCAAGCTCATCGACAACATGTGGGCGATCGGCGAGCGCCAGCACCTCGTGGCCGACGATCGCCTGTGGCTCGCGGTATCGTTGTTCTGGTCGCTGGCCTGCGTGAACGCACTGTTCGCCGTGATGACGCATGGCGGGACCATCGTCCTGCAGCATCATTTCGACGCCGGCGCCGCGCTCGCGCTGATCGAGCGCGAACGCTGCACGGTGTTCTACGGCACGCCCAACATGGCCCTGGCGCTGGCCGAACACCCGGCACGCGAACGGCATGACCTGACGACACTGCGCACCGGCGTGACCATCGGCACGCCAGCGCAGGTGGCGCGCGTCGCGGCGCTCGGCTGCGCCGGCATCTGCAACGTTTACGGCCTCACCGAGGCCTACGGCAACTCGACGGTGACCGACGCCGCGCTGCCGCTGGAGCAGCGCCTCGAAACGGTCGGCCGCGCGCTCGAGGGCGTCGAGGTCGCGATCCTGGATCCGGACACGCAGGCACCGCGCGCAAGCGGCGAACCGGGCGAAATCGCGCTGCGCGGCAACGTCACACCGGGCTACTGGCAGGACCCGGCGCGCACCGCCGAGGCGTTCACCGCCGACGGCTGGTTCCGCACCGGCGATCTCGGCCTGCTCGACGCCGACGGCTATCTCTACTACCGCGGACGCTTGAAGGAGATGGTCAAGACCGGCGGCATCAACGTCGCGCCGGCCGAGGTCGAGCAGGTCCTGGCCAGCCATCCGGCAGTCGAACTCGCTTTCGTCACCGGCATCCCGGACGAACGCCTCGACGAGGCGCTGGCCGCGGTCGTGGTCCTGCGCACGGGCGCGGCGACCGATGCCGCGGCGCTCGCCGCACACTGCCGCGAACGGCTCGCCGCCTACAAGACGCCGCGCCATTTCCGTTTCGTCGACGCAGCCGCGCTGCCGCTGACGACGACCGGCAAGCTCAAACGCAACGCCCTGCCCGGGCTGTTCACCTGAGCGGCGCGGCGCCGGCGACGATCGCGCCCGGGGTTCAGTAGCGCGGCTGGCGCTTCTCGCGGAACGCCGCCACGCCTTCGGCGAAGTCCGCGCTCGCACGCACGCGGTCGCCGTGCGCCTGCTCGGCCGGTTCGCGCGCCAGGGCGGCCTCGGCAAGTCCCGCGCTGACGTGCTGCTTGACCGCCTGCACCGCAACGGGGCTGTTGGCGGCGATCGTCTCGGCCAGGTCGAGAGCGCGCGCGAGCAGTTCGTCGGCCGGTACGATCTCGTTGACCAGCGCCATGCGTACCGCTTCCTCGGCGTCGATCATCTGCGCGCTGAGCAGCAGTCGCATGGCATGGACGTAGCCAATCTGGGCGACGAGCTTGGCCGTCGCGCCGCCGAACGGGTAGATGCCCCACTTCACTTCGGGCAGACCGAAGCGGGCGTGCGGCGCGGCCAGGCGAATGTCGGTCGACAACATCAGTTCGACGCCGCCGCCGGCGCACACGCCGTTGACCGCGGCGATGATCGGCTTGGCATAGGCCGAGGTCTTCAGCAGCGCGCGGTTGACCATGCGCGCGGTCTCCTCGCTCGCGCTGAGATCGCCGGAAACGTCCGCGCCTGCATTGAACGCCTTCTCGCCGGCGCCCGTCAGCACGATCACGCGCGTGTCGCCCTGCTCGAGCGCATCCCATACGCCCGCCAGTTCGGCCATCATGGCGCGGCTCATGGCATTGTGCTTGGGCAGGTTGTCGATGGTGACCAGCGTGACATGGGTGCGCGGCTCGTCGACATGGATGGGCATCGGTGAAACTCCTCTCAGGGGGCGACATCGACCAGCACGCGCCCATGGGCGCGGCGCTCGGTCAGCAGGCGCAGCGCGTCAGCGCCGCGCTCGAGCGGCAGGTGATGACTCACCAGCGGCCGCAGGCGGCCCTCGGCGTACCAGCCGAACAACGTCTGTACCGACGTCTCGAGCTTGTCGCGCTGGTGCCAGCGGTAATGGCGCAGCGCCGAACCCAGTGCTGCACGGTTCTTGACCAGCAGGCGATTGGCCGGGACCCGCGGCACACCGCCGACGAAGCCGACGTGGACGTAGCGCCCGCCCCAACCGAGCGCGGAGAGCGCGCCGTCGAACAGGTCGCCGCCGATCGGATCGAAGCAGACGTCGGCACCGCGGCCATCGGTGAGTTCGAGCACCCGGGCCTTGAGGTCGGTTTCGCGGTAGTTGATGGTCTCGTCGGCACCATGGGCACGCGCCGCGGCGAGCTTCTCGGCGCTGCTCGCGCCGGCGATCACCCGCGCCCCCATGGCCCGGCCGATCTCGACCGCGGTCAGGCCGACGCCGCCGGCGGCGCCGAGCACGAGCAGCGTCTCGCCCCGCTCCAGGCGTCCCTGCCAGCGCAGCGCGACGTCGGAGGAGAAATAGGCGACCGGGAACGCGGCGGCATCGGCGAAGGGCATGGCGTCAGGCACCGGCCACACGTCCGACGCCTCGGCGAGCGCCTGCTCGGCCATGCCGCCATGGTGCAGCAGGGCCATGACGCGTTGCCCTGCGCGGACGTGCGTGACCCCTGTACCGCAGGCGGCGACGGTGCCGGCCGTCTCCAGTCCGGGCGCGAAAGGCAGCGGTGGACGTGTCTGGTAGTTGCCCGCGACCATGATGGCGTCGGCGTAGTTGGCGGCGGTGGCGACGACGTCGATCACGACCTGCCCGGGCCCCGGCGTCGGCGGCGCCAGTTCGCCCGGATAGAGCTTCTCCAGCCCGCCCCACTCGCGGCACAGCAGCGCACGCATCGTTCTCCCCCTTTACTGCGTTCAGGTAGGCGCGCCGCGGCGCGCGGCCCCACGTCCTGTCACCGGCAGTGTACGCGCAGCGCGGCGCGCACACATGGTTTCCGCAGTTACGACCGACGCCTGATAAATATTCTGATGAAATTGCCGCAACATATTGTCTATACTTGCAAACAAGTCCGGCCGGCAGCCCACCCGCCGGGGCCGCCGCGCCCCTCGGGATCCGGTCCGACCTGCCGCCCGCCGGCCCGCCACACGATAACGACAGGAGACGGAAACGTCATGAAGATACGCCCCCTTGCCGCCTCGGTGGCCCTGCTCGCAACGCTGGCCGCGCATGGCGCTGCCGCCGAACAACGCATGATGGCTCGCGACGCGGACGAAGACCGGGTGCTTCAGTCACGGATGATCGTCGGTACCGGGAAGGGCGACCGCCTGGTGCAGGAAGGCATGGTGGACACGCTGTCCGCACCGGGGCGCATCGTCGACGAGATCGGCGAGGATGCGCGCAACTTCGGCGCCGGTGCCATCATCACCGGTACCGCGCGCGGTGCGGTGCTCGCCACCGGGCAGGCCCTGAAAGGCGGCGCGAGCATGGCCGTCGGCATCCTCGACGTGCTGACCAGCCCGTTCCGCGACTGAGGCCGCCGCGAACCGGCGCCGCCGGGCCGGACCCGGCCGACGGCGCAATGCCGGCCGCGCTCACACGTCGAGCGTCGTCACGCGGCGCAGTTCACGGCGCTCGCGGGTATCGTCGAACGGCCGCGCGCGGTGCATCGTGGCGCGGTTGTCCCAGATGACGAAGTCGTGCGGTTGCCAGCCGTGACGATAGACGAAGCATGCCTGCGTGGCGTGCTCGATGAGATCGCGCAGCAGCAGGCGCCCGTCCGGCAGCGGCCAGCCGACGATGCGCGAGGCGTGCGAGGCCAGGTAGAGCGCACGCCGCCCGCTGCGGGGATTGCTCACCACCAGCGGTTGCTCGGCGCCTTCCAGTGCCCGGGCCTCCTCCGCGGAGAACTCGAAGCCGAGTACCTGGCGCGAGTAGGCGATCGAATGATGCGCGCGCAGGCCCTCGAGCCGCCTCCGCTCGGCCGGGTCGAGGGCCTCGTAGGCGGCGCGCATGTCGGCGAACTCGGTATCGGCGACGCCGGCCGGCGGCACGACCCGCGCCGACAGCATCGAGTAGCGCCCCGGCGGCTCCTCGAACGACGCATCGGTGTGCCACAGGCGGTTGGCCAGGCCGTACTGGCGGCGGCGGTCGTCGGCCGGCAGCAGCGCACCATCGCCATCGACGTTGGAGATGTCGGTCAGCGCCTCGTTGCCGAAACGGTTCGGCCCGAGCGCGGCGACGCCGGTCTTGGCATGCAGTTCACCGTCGAAACGTTGCGCGAAAGCGAGCTGCTCGGCGTCGCTGAACGGCTGGGCGCGAAACACCAGCACGGCGTAGGCGTCCATGCCGGCCCGGATTGCGTCGAAGGTCGCCGCATCGTCGAGCGTGCGCAGGTCCGGCGCATCGACGACCTCGGCGGCGAAGCCGGGCCCGAGGGTTCGGAAAGTGAGTTCCACGCTGTCGCCCCTCCGTCGTTGTGGCGGCGTCCCAAGCATACGCCATCGACTGCACGCGGGACTCCCTCGCACCGCCGCACTGCCGCATAATGCGTTGCATGAGGCGCGGCAACAGGGACGACACCGGGGTCACCAGTGACGGCCGCCCCTGCCACGGGACGCACCGGACCTCAAGAGCACGCGCCGCGCCATCATTGCTGCTCGCGCTGGCGCTGGCCGGTCTCGCCGGCTGCGGCATGTTCTCCGGCGGCACGCCGGCGCCGGTCGAGGATCGCCACGTGCGGCCATCGGTCGTCGTGGCGCCACCGCTGCCGGCGCCGCAGCCGCCCGCACCCGACCCGGACGAGCGCCTGGCCACCGTGCTCTACGGCCTGTTCCGCGAATGGAAAGGCGTGCCGTACCGCTACGGCGGGACGACCAAGAAAGGGATCGATTGCTCGGCGTTCGTGGCGCACACGTTCCGCCACGGCCTCGGCGTCGAGCTGCCGCGCACGGTACGCGCGCAATCCCGGCGCGGCCAGCGCATCGATCGCGACGAACTCAGCATGGGCGACCTGCTGTTCTTCCGCACCGGGCGCAGTAGCGAGCACGTCGGCATCTATCTCCAGCGGGGCGAGTTCATGCATGCCTCGCGACGGCGCGGCGTGATGATCTCACGCCTGTCGAACCGCTACTGGCGCGCCAAGTTCGTGCAGGCACGCCGCGTGCTGGAGTGAGGCCCGCCCGCGCCGTCGCGGCGCGGACGGGCAGCCTCGGTCGTGGCAAGGTGCCTCAACCGGTCTGGCGCGCTCCCTCGGCCCGCGGCGCGGATTCGTAGACGAACTCCTCGCCGTCGAGGTCGATGGCGGGAATCGCCTCGGCTTCCGCCCAGTAGTCCTGGGTGTGCTGCCATTCGGGCTTGTCGCCGCGCTTGGGCAGCAGGTGCATGCTGCGCATCAGGTAGCCCGGGTTGAAGTTATCGGTATCCATCCAGGGCAGCAGCGGCATGTCGCGGTCCTGCTCGCGCAGGGCCACGCTGACCTTGCTCGCGCCCTTCTCGTCCATGTGCTTGAGCAGGCGGCACACGAAGTCACCGAGCAGGTCGGCGCGCAGCGTCCAGCTCGCGCGGAAGTAGCCGAAGATCCACAGCAGGTTCGGCACGCCGGTGAACATCATGCCGCGGTAATTCACGGTATCGGCAAAATCGACCCGCTTGCCGTCGACTTCGAACTCGATGTCGCCGAGCACGCTGAGATTGAAGCCGGTCGCGGTGATGATGATGTCGGCCTCGATCTCCTGCCCCGACTTGAGCAGCAGGCCCTTCTCGGTGAAGCGCTCGATCTCGTCGGTGACGACACTCGCCTTGCCGGCCTGGATGCCCTTGAACAGGTCGCCCTCGGGAACGAAGGCGATGCGCTGCTGCCACGGGC
>JAUIFX010000274.1 GCA_030429865.1 Gammaproteobacteria bacterium
CACGCGGCGCAGCCGGTGCCGAGGATTGTTTTTTTTCATGGGGAACGCGTAATGCGTCGGGTGATCCAGCGTGGCGCTAAAAATGTCACATATCGGGATCGGCATCAACACGCGCCGGCCTCGATGTATCTCATCGAATCAATGACTTGCCGATTCGTCTCCGGTATTGCCCTGGTCGGCGATGAAGGCTGCCACGCGGGCCAGCTTGAGCGTCGGCAGGTCGAGCTCGAGGATGTCGAGTGCCGCGCGGACGCCGAGGGGCAGCAGTTCGGCCAGCCGGTAGGCGATCCAGGTCGCGTCCGTGCTCGCCGGGCGCACCGGCGGGCGCAGTTCGGGGTGCTCGGCATAGACCCCGTCGAGCAGCTCGGCGAGGAACGCGTACTCCGCCGGGACCGCGGCATGGACGTCGGGAGTCGTCGTGATGCTCGCGACGACCAGGCCGTCGCTGCGCCGCTCGTGCCGCGAGACGCGGAAACGCTCGGTGCCGCGCGCCAGCAGGTGGAGCAGGCCGTCATCTCCCTGGTCCCACGACTCGATTTCCGCCAGCACCCCGCTGGGGTAGAACTCGGCCGGCGCACCGGCTTCCGGACCGTGCAGGATCGGCACCACCCCGAAGGGGCGTTCGTCGCGCAGACAATCGCGCACCATGTCGACGTAGCGCGGCTCGAAGATGCGCAGCGGCAGCGCACCGCCCGGGAACAGCACCGTCCGCAGCGGGAACAGGGCAAACTCGTGCAGCGGCTGCCGGCTCATGCCGCGAGCCTGTCGAGCAGGCGCTGGTGCACGTTGTCGAAGCCGCCGTTGCTCATGATGAGCACGTGGTCACCGCTACGCGCTTCGCGCGCCACGGCTTCGATCATGCGGCCGCTATCGGTGTAGAGCTCGATCTCCTCGCGTGTCGCCATGACCGTGCGGATGTCCCATGACAGGTCGCCCGGTACCAGGATGAACGCGCGCTCGGCGCCATCGAGCGCCGCCGCCAGCGATTCCTGGTGGATGCCCATGCGCATCGTGTTCGAGCGCGGTTCGAGCACGGCGATGACGCGGCCCTGGTTGAGGCTGCCGCGCAGCGCCTTGATGGTCGCGGCGATTGCCGTCGGGTGATGGGCGAAGTCGTCGTAGACGCGGATGCCGCCGACCTCGCCCCGCAGTTCGAGGCGGCGCTTGACGCTGGCGAAGTCCGCAAGCGCGGCCAGAGCGGCCGCCGGAGTGACCCCGGCGGCAGCGACGGCCGCTACGGCGGCGGCAACGTTCCACGCGTTATGCAGGCCGAGCAGCGGCGTGGTCGCGGCCGCGGCGGCGCCGTCCGGCGCGGTCACGCGGATACGCGGTTGCGGGCCGTCTTCCCACGCGAAACGCCAGTCGCACTCGGCCGTGTCGCCGAAACGCTGCACCTGTGACCAGCAGCCGCGCCCGAGCAGTTCGTCGATGGCCGCGGCCGGTTGCGGGCGCAGGATCACCGCTTCGCGCGGCAGCGTGCGGATGAGGTGGTGGAACTGCGTCTGGATCGCGTGCAGGTCGTCGAAGATGTCTGCGTGATCGAACTCGAGGTTGTTGATGACGAGCGTGCGCGGATGGTAGTGGATGAACTTGGAGCGCTTGTCGAAAAACGCCGTGTCGTACTCGTCGGCCTCGATCACGAACCACGGCGAGTCGCCGAGCCGCGCCGAGACGCCGAAGTTCTCGAGCACACCACCAACCAGGAAGCCCGGCGCACGGCCGGCGTGTTCGAGCATCCAGGTCGCGAGCGTCGCGGTGGTCGTCTTGCCGTGGGTGCCCGCGATGGCGATGACGTGGCGTCCCGGCAACACGTGGCGCTCGAGCCAGTCCGGCCCGGACAGGTAGGGCAGGTCCTGGCTGAGCACGTACTCGACGGCCGGGTTGCCGCGCGCGAGCGCGTTGCCGACGACGACGACGTCCGGCGCCGGGTCGAGGACCGCCGGGTCGTAGCCCTCGCTGACGACCACGCCGAGTTCCTCGAGCTGCGTGCTCATGGGCGGATAGAGGGCCTGGTCGGAGCCGGTCACGCGGTGCCCGAGTGCGACGGCGAGGCGCGCCAGTCCGGCCATGAACGTACCGCCGATGCCGAGAATGTGCAGATGCAAGGTCGCGCCCCCGTCAGATCGCAGCGCTGAGCAGACGATCGGCGAAAAGAATGAGCTGGCGCAGCACCACCGCGTAGCCGACGGCGATGAAAAAGCCGGCCACCAGGTGAATGTTCAGCGCATGACGCAGGATATGCCCCATGACCAGCAGGTTCCACAGGAACACGCCCAGGCGCGGTAGTGCCGGCAGCTGCGCGAAGGCGACGAACAGGACGAGCACGATGGCGCCGATCACGGCGCCGCTGCCCATCAGCGCGGTCAGGGTCTGTGCCAGCCGGCCGGTGTGGCGAAAGGCGTACAGCAACGTCGCGGTGAGACCGACGATCACGCCCATCTCGAGCAGCGCGATGAGCAGCGCGTAGCGGGAGGGCAGCTGCAGGCTGTTGATCGAAGTGCTCAGCGCCAGGTTGACCAGCGCCGTGGCGAGCAGCAGGAAGCTCGAGCGCGGCACGTCCTGCGGCGCCAGGCGGAAGATGCACAGGTGCCAGAAGGCACGGACGATGGTCAGCACGCCGGGTTCCCCGTTCTCACGGCGCCCCCGGCCCGGGCCGGGCGCGCGGCGTCAAGCGGCCGGCAGCTCTTCGCCGCGTGCATCCGGCGACGCGTTGCCGTAGTGCTGGCGCACGTAGTCGTCGAGGATCTGCTTGAATTCGGCGGCAATGTTCTCGCCGCGCAGCGTCATGCGCTTCTCGCCGTCGATGAACACGGGGGCGGCCGGCGCTTCGCCGGTGCCCGGCAGGCTGATGCCGATGTTGGCGTGCTTGCTTTCGCCCGGCCCGTTGACGACACAGCCCATCACCGCGAGCGTCATGTCTTCGACGCCCGGGTAGCGTTCGCGCCAGGCCGGCATCTGGGTGCGGACGTAGGCCTGGATGTCGCCGGCGAGTTCCTGGAAAACGGTGCTCGTGGTACGGCCGCAGCCGGGACACGCGGTCACGAGCGGGGTGAACGAGCGCAGTCCCATGGTCTGCAGCAACTCCTGGGCGACGACAACCTCCTGGGTCCGGTCGCCCCCCGGCTCGGGGGTC
>JAUIFX010000107.1 GCA_030429865.1 Gammaproteobacteria bacterium
AAGCAGGAACAATACGCCGGCCAGGACGACCAGCACCGCGAGCCAGCCCAGCGGCGAAAGGTCCTCGGAGAACCATAACGTGCCGATCAAGGCGGTCATGAGGATATCGCTTTTGATCAGCATGCTGCCGACGGCAAACGTCCTGAGCGTGAAGAGTTTGATCAGCAGCGCCGTCGCGATCACCTGGGTCAGCGCGCCCGCCGCGGCGAGGAGGAAGAACGCTGGCCGCCAGTCGGGCACGCGGCCGCCTTCGATGCCGAGCACGGCGACGAGGAAGACGAGCAGGAAAGGCAGGCCGGCGAACGATCGTACGTAGGTCGTGCCCATGGTCGACATGCGCTGGTTGAGCGTCTTCTGCGCGGCGGTACGAATCGCCTGCATGAGCGCGGCGAACACGCTGATGGGAATCCAGACGAGCTCCAAGGCTGGCTCCGGCTGACGGGAAAGCGGTGCATTGTCGCCCGAATCACGGGGGCGTGCTGCCGCTCGCTACCGCGGCCGGGGACAGGACGACCCGGGCGGCGCGCACTGCGTGCCGCGCGGCGGCAGACGCATGCGCCCGGCAACGACGGCGCCATCATCGGCGCCACGGGCGAACGCGCGAAGCCCCTCGCCTGCCTCGCCTGCGTCGCACGCCTTACGCGCCATCACGAGGAGCGGCCCGATGAAGTCATCCGCGAGCGCAGCGCCGGCACAGCCGGGGGCGAGCGACGTTTACGCCTGGCACGTGGCCGGCGTGTGTTTCCTGCTGCTACTGGCTGTCGCGTCGCACCATGCGCGAGGACTTCGACTACGTCGCCAGCGTCTCGTGAACACGCGCCGCACGGCCTGCCGCCGTGCGGCGCGCCACGTACGCCGCTCAGCCGTTCGCCGCGTCGGCGAAGGCCTCGAGTTCGCGCGGGATGTCGGGGCCGGCGGGCTGGTAGGCGACCTCGGTCGCACCCCCTTCGGCGAGCGCGGCAAGCCGCTCGCGCCAGGCGCCGCGATCCATGGCGAGACCGTGGCCGGCGAGCAGCTCGCCGTTGACGTAGGGCCGGTCGTGGTCGTTGACGCCGACCAGGTGACCATCGTGCATGGTCAGGTGACGCGTCTCGTCAGGCAGCGCGCGGTAGGATTCCAGCCACTGCTCGCCACCGGCGATCATGTCGAGCATGTTGTGCTCGACCGCGTAGTGGAACATTACGGTTCCAGCGTGCCCGGCGGCCTCGATCGCGCGTGCCGATCCGGCCGACTCGCCCGGGTCGAGCACCGTGCCGAGGATCAGCACCACGCTCCAGTCGAAGTCCGGCACGGGTTGGAAGACACCGAAAACGCCTTCCGCCGCCTTCGCCGCCGCGATGCCCTTGGGGCCGCCGGCGGCGAATACGAACGGCACCTCGATCGGCCGCGCCGCGCCGTATCCCGGCCAATGCATCATGCGCGCGCGGCCGCCGTCCCACTCGATCTCCTCGCCGCGCAACAGTGCGCGCAAGGCCGCGACGTACTCGTTGACGTAGCGCCAGGTGAGCGGCCGCCGGCCCATGCTGACGCAGGCGGTGAAACCGGTGCCGATGCCGATCGCGACCCGCTCGGCGCCGGCGGCATCGACCAGCGTTGCGATGGCGGCAGCATTCGTCATCGGGTGGCGCAGGTGCGGCACCAGCACGCCGGTGCCCAGCCCGATGCGCTCGGTGCGCTCGGCGGCTCGGCACAGCTGCACCCAGACGTCCGGGTAGAGTGCCGGTGAATCGTAGTACCAGGCCCGCTCGTAGCCGAGCGATTCGGCGATGCGGGTATGCTCGGGCGTGTCGAGCGAAGTGGCGAATGCGCAGGACAGTTTCAGCGCCATGGAGACCTCCGTTTGCGACGCACGTCGATTCGTGCGGGCCGCAGCCTAGCACACGCCCGTGGGCCGCACGCGGTCGCCATGAGGCGCGCACCGCGCGCCGGGAACGACGCGCGGGCGAGGCGGAATCAGGCCGCCTGGCGCCGGCGCCGTGCGAGAAGTGCCGCCAGGCCCGCGCCGAGCAGCAGGGCCGGTGCCGGCAGCGGGACCGGGCTGCCGCGCACCAGGTTGTCGATGGCGAGGCCGCGGCTGTTGGCCGGATAGTAGTCCTCGAACAACACGCTCTGGATCCAGCCCGTACCCGGGTCGACCGACCAGCCGATGAACTGCCGGTTGGCGAACAGGTCGCTGGTCACCGAACCAAGCACCGCACCGGCCGGGTTGAAGAACGTCGCCGTCGTCCGATCGCCGAAGATGGTGGCCCCGGCCAGGCCTACCGGCACGTCGAACTCGACCAGGATCCCCGCGCCCGACGCCTGCGTCAGCATCACGGTGTTGGTGCCGCCGGTGAGCGGGATGCGCGTGCTCAGTCCGAGACCGGCAAAGCTGCCGGTGTGGCTGAACAAGGCATCGTCGTGATCCCATTTCTGGCCGGTGTTGGCGACGATGATGAAGCTGTCGAAGCCGACGAAGCCCTCGAACGTCGTGACGCGCTCGTCACCCGCCAGGTCGTCGGCGTAGATCGCGGCGGCGTGGCTGCCGGTGGAAAGGATCAGTGCGCTCGCGAAGAGCGCGACAAGGCGCAAAACGCCGCCTTTGCGGGCAGCGCGGCGCCCGTCGGGCGCGGGCGTGTTTTTCATCGTGAACTCCCTTCGAAGCGATAGCCGGGCAAGCGACGCCCATGAAATCCTATTGTCGTTTCAACGGGCGCGCTGCGGGCGATCGGGGTCAAAAACTTTGTAAAGTTCGCGTAAGCGACGTTTTTCTGACCCGGGTCAGGGCACGAGCGCGACAGCCGGTGAAGCCGGCTGACGTGCTCGACGCTCAGCGATGCGCCGGCCCTCTCGCGACGACGCCCGGCACCCCGGCACCGCCGGCAATCTCGATGCGATTGCGTCCCGCGGCCTTGGCCGCGTAACACGCCGCATCAGCGGCGCTGAGCAGGCGCGCGGGATCGTCGCACGCACCGTTGAAGGCCACCACGCCGATGCTCATACCGAGCGAGAAGGACTGCCCGGACCACTCGAAGCGGTAGTTCGCGATACCGGCGCGCAGCGCTTCGGCAACGACGAGCGCCGCCTCGAGCGGACATTGCTCCATCAGTACCGCGAACTCGTCACCACCGAGGCGACCGCAGCTGTCCCGGCTGCGCAGCCTGGCGCGAATGAGCGCGGCAACATCGCGCAGCACCGCGTCGCCGGCGGCATGTCCGCAGCTGTCGTTGATCACCTTGAAGCGGTCGAGGTCCATGCACAGCAGTACGTGCGGCTTGGCCGGCTCGGCGCTCGCCACCGCGCGTTCGAGCCGGTGTTCGAACTCGCGGCGATTGATGAGCTCGGTGAGCTGGTCGTGCGCGGCCTGGTGCGCGAGCCGCTCGGTCAGCGCCTGCTGAGCCGTGACGTCGCGCAGCGTGCCGCGGTAACCGCGCAAGCCGCGGCCGTCGCCACGCACCGGCTTGCCGCCAGCAAGCAGGTGCACCCGCCTGCCGTCGCCGCGCACGAAGCTCAGCCTGACGGCGCGGAAACCCTCGCCGCGCGCCATCGCCTGCAACGCCGTCGTCCAGGATTCGCCGAACAGGCGCGCGCCTTCGGCCGCGGTGCGATCGAGCAGCTGTTCCGCGCCCACGCCGAGCAGCTCGCTGCAGCGTTCGGAGACGAACGTGAGGCGCAGGTCGGCGTCCGTTTCCCAATAGAGATCCGCACCGAGTTCGGCGAAGTCGCGCAGGCGTTCGTGGTCGTAGCGCAGCAAGGTTTCCCGGTCGCGCGCGCGCAGCAGGGTCGACGACAGGCGCCGATTGGCCGCGGTGAACATCAACGCGTGGGTGAGGCTGCGCGCGTAATTGCGCGCCGTCGCGGCCATGGCGCCGAAGAACAGGGCGGCGAAACCGGCGAGCAGCGGGTACGGCGCACCGTCGCGCGAGAGCAACCAACTCATCACGCCGAGGCCGAGCGGGCCGGCGTAGGCGACATAGGTGCGCAACTCCGAAGCCAGCACGGGAATCGCACCGCAGGCCATGCCGCCGCACACCAGCATGATCAGCACGTGCTCCTCGAAGCTGGTCGTCGCGCCGAAGGCCCAGGGCGCGAAGCCCCAGACGGTTCCCGCCGCGAGCGCACCGATCGACTGCGCCACCCGCCAGCGCGCCAGCTGGCGCGGCACTGGCTGGCGGCGGGACCAGGCGAGCAGGAGCAACGCGCGCAGGAGCACGGTAAGCAGCAGCGCGACGAGCCAGGTGAGCGCCCGGTCCGGATCGACGGCATGCCACAGGACCGCGACCAGCGTGGCGCCGACCAGGGCGTTGACGGCGAGCCCAGGAGCGGCCTGCGCGAAGAGCATGCGGATGCGCTCCGCCGCCGCGAAACGGGCTTCGCGCGGGCCGGCCCCGGGTGGCGCGGGGCCGGCCCGCGCATCCGGCACCAGGGAAGTCATCGTCAACCCCATCGTGGATGCCGGCAGCGCGCACGCGAGCGCGTTGGCGCTCGCCGTAACGACTGGTCTGGTCCCGTCATGCGCACCTCCGTGTCCCTGCCGCACGCGACGGATGAAGCGCCCCGGCGGTGCCCGCCGGGCGCGGCATCAGCGCGGCCTGTTGGCGAGTTAAGCGCACCGGCAGCGCGGAACAAACCCACGGTCGTCACAAATGCGGGTTGCGTCGCAACACCCGGGCTGCCCGGAACGCCGGGCCACGGCGCGATGAGACGCGCTGCACGTTTCCGGCGGGCCAGCGTCCGGCCTGGCGTCCGGCCGGCCCGCGTCGTTCAGGACCTGCGCAGCTCGGCGAGCCGGTCGATGGCGTGCTCGACCTCCTTCAGGTAGGCGTGGTCGAGACCCACCGGTACGTTCCCGCCGGCGCCCTGGCTGCGCCGGCAGGCTGCCGACCAGGCCTGCAGCACGGCTTCCTTCTGCACGTGACTCAGCCGATCGTCACGCGTCACCGCCAACGGGGAATCGAAGTGCTCCGCCGGCGCCGAGGTCATCGCTTCAAGCGTGTCGTTGTCGATCATGATCCCTCCTGCCTGCATGGAAAGTATCGCCGCGCACGGTACGGACCCGGCGCGATACACCGACGCAAGGGCCGTCGAACCGTGACGCGTTGCCGAAGCCGCAGTCTAGGGTTTCCCGGCACGCCGCGACTTGACACGCATCAGCCGGCACATTCCCGGGCTGGCCTTACGCGCATCATCGCGACATGATCGATGCGCCGGCAGAATTTCCTGCAGCCGCTGCGAGGCACATCACGATGAGCATCGAACGCACGATTGAAACCCTCGTCCAGGCGTGGAACGACCAGGACATCGAGACCATCGTCTCCGTGTTCGCCGCGGATGGCGCGTACCATGAGCCGGCCGGGCCGGACCGCGCCGGGCGCACGCACCACGGTCCGGCTGCGATTCGCGCGGCCCTGGCGCGCGTGTTCGCCCGTTATCCGGACGGCGCACTGGCGCCGGTCGGCCCGCTCGTCGTCGCCGGGGATCGCGCCCACTGCGAATGGGACTTTGCGTGGACCGCGGCCGACGGCAAGCCGCGCGTCGCACGCGGCGTCGACATCTTCACCTTCGAGCACGGCAAGCTGAAGCACAAGAGCGCCTATCTCAAGCAGTTCACGCCGACATGAACGAACGCCGGCATGACCGGCCTGGTCCGCAGCACAGCGGCGGACATGACGCGCCGGCGCGCGTGATGTAGTTTTGCCGCGGCAATCGGCGGCGTCGACCTGCCGAACATGAGTCCCGGCGCGCCGGCCCCGCCCCATCCGACACGGAGCAACGAAAAAGCCATGAGCGACGATCACGCCGACTGGGAAGTCTTCCGAGTCCCCGAGCTGATAGACAAGGTCGCCGGCGAGCAACCGCGTATACACGAGTTCCTCAACCGCCCCTCGATGAGCGGCATCGTCTACCACCTGCCGGTGGGGTGCCGCGACCTGCAGGCGCCGCACGCGGAAGACGAGGTCTACGTCGTCCTGCAGGGCCGGGCCCGGCTGCGCATCGGCGCCGTCGAGCACACCATCGGCCCCGGCGACGTCCTCTTCGTGCGCGCCACGACCGCGCACTCCTTCTTCGATATCGAGGAGGACCTGACCGTCCTCGCTTTCTTCGGAGCGCGCAATGCACGGTGAAGCGGCCGTCGGCGGCACGATCGGCGCGCGCGCTGCGCGGCCGGCCCGCAAACGGCGCCGGCCCGGGCAATCGGCGGCTGTGGCGGCTGCCCTGCTGACCCTGGCGGCGCTGCCGGCCGCGGCACAGGTCGCGGGAGACGCGGTGCATTACACGTCACCGAACGATGTCACCGAGCACTGCGTCATGGTGACGCACATGCCGGGCGGCGTTTACTCCGAGCACGATGTCGAGCAGGAGCGCGCGCTGTGCGCGGTCGATTTCTACGACGGCGCCCACGCGCTGTGCCCCAAGGTGTTCAGCACCAGCCCGGGAACACTCGTCTACGACATCTCGCGCGGCGAGTTCGCAGGACGCGCGCAGGCATTCGAGGATGCCCAGTGCGCACACGTGAGCCCGGTGAAACGTGGCGCGGTGGGCGAACCGGTCATCTTCAAGATGACCATGAACGACCGCAGGACCAGCGCGACGTTCGCGACCTCTTCCCTGCTCTACTATCACTTCTCGCGTTACCTCGCGGCGAGCGTACACGTTCCGGTCAGCGTCTTCCGCGCGATGGACAAGGACGTGCACCGTACGCGCGTGAGCCAGCGGGGCGTGGCGCTGTCGGCCCACCGCAAGGGGGGGGCGATGAACCACGCGGGCTGGGAGATCCTGTTCGCGGCCGAGCAGAAGCCCTCGTCGTACGCGGCGACCGACGAGCTGTTCACCGCCGATCGCCGCCAGGTCCACGGCGTGCTGCTGCAACCACACGGTGATCGCTACGGCCCCGAACTCAACGGTACGCGCCGCTCCGGGTGGGGCGCGGGGCAGAACCGCGACTTCCAGGAAACGGCGCCCTTTCTCGCGCTGCGTTCCGCGCTGCCGCTGGTCGAGGCCATGGACCATGGTATCCATGGCGCCGCCGACGACCCGACGCTGCGCCAGGCCATGCGACACGGCGTGAGCCACGAGCAGATGGTGTTCTGGATGCAGGAGCTGACCGAGATCACGTTGCTCGACTACATCTTCAGCCAGCAGGATCGCATCGGCAACATCGACCAGCTGGCGTGGTGGTACTGGGTGGAAGACGGCGCCGTACACCGTCAGCCCTCGAGCGGCACGGCGGTGCCCGCGGCGATCGCGGCGCATCATCCGCTGCGTATCAAGCGCACCGAGCTGAACGACAACGACGCCGGCGGACGCGTCCCCTACGCGAACTTCAGCAAGACCACCGGGATGCTGGAAAAGATGCGGCACTACCGCGCGGAGACGTACCGGCGCCTGCTCCGCCTGGCCAGTGATTTCGACAGCCGCGGCCCGCTGTACCACTACGTGCGCGAGACCTTCGGTCTGAGTGAGCGGCAGATCGGCCAGCTCGTCGGCAATACCCTCAAGGCGGCCTCGATCCTGCGCGAGAGCTGCCGCAAGAACCGCCTCGTGTTCGATCTCGACGCGGAGGCCTTCCTCGTGCGCGGCGAAGCGACGGTCGAGCCGCTCGACTGCGATGCCCCCTGACGGCGCGGCACCGCGCCCGGCAAACGGCTTGTCGGGGCTGTCGCCGGTCCTGATGTTGACGGCCTTGCTGCTGCTCGCGCTACCGGGCGCGGCCAGGGAGGTGCGGGTCGCCGTGATCTCGGACCTCAACGGCGACTACGGCACCACCGAGTACGCGGACACCGTCGACGATGCCATCGCGCGCATCGTCGAACTGCGGCCGGACCTCGTCATCAGCACCGGCGACATGGTCGCCGGCCAGCGGCGGCCACACCTGTCGCACGCCGAGCTCGAGGCGATGTGGGCGGCATTCCACGCCCGCGTCGGTGCACCGCTGGCCGCTGCCGGCATCCCGCTCGCGGTGACGCCCGGCAACCACGACGCGTCGGCATACGCGGGCTTCGCCGGCGAGCGCGCCGTCTACGAGGCACACTGGGCGCAGCGCCGGCCGGCGCTGCGCTTCGTCGACGCGACGAACTACCCGTTCCACTACGCCTTCAGCCTCGGCGAGGTCCTGTTCATCGGTCTCGACGCGACCACCGTTGGCGCGCTCCCCGACGCGCAGATGCGCTGGCTCGCCGTATTGCTGGCCGAGCACGGCGCCCGCTACGCGCGCCGCGTCGTCTTCAGCCACCTTCCGCTATGGCCCGTCGCCGCGGGACGGGAAACCGAGACCATCGGCGACCCCGCCCTGCAGGCGCTGCTCTCCGATGCCGCGGTCGACCTCTACCTCAGCGGGCATCACCATGCTTTCTACCCCGGGCACAAGGACGGCACGCTCTTCGTCAGCCAGGCCTGTCTCGGCGCCGGTCCTCGACGTCTGCTGGGCGGCGCGGAGCGTACCTCGCGCAGCTTCACGCTGCTCGGTCTCGCCCCGGAACAGCTCGAGGTCGCAGCCTACCTGGCGCCCGGGTTCGTGACGCCACTCGACTGGCACGACCTGCCGCGCGAAGTGCGCTCGCCGGCGGCGACGCTGCGCCGGGCGGATCTCGCGGACCTGCCGGGGCTGCGGTTCTGAGCCTGTGCCGCCGCGGCAGCGGCGGCTTCACGGTGGAGGGGTGTGCGGAAACGCGCCGTTCTCGATGAACGCGACCGCGGCGTCGATGACCTCGTCGTCGCGCATGATGAACGGATGGGAGACCGGCACGGCGAGGAAATCCGCCATGCCGGACAGGCGCGTGCTCGCGAGCGACACCTTGCCGTCGTCGGGGTCGGGCAGGTAACGGGAAAGCAGGGGATTGACGGTGTCCGTGCCGGCAATGATGCCGACCGGGTAGCCGGGCGGCCCGAGCTGCGCCGGCACACCCTGCGCGTCGGTCCCGAGCTGCCGCGCAGCCGGCCCGAGGAGGAATTCGAAACCCGGGATCGCACCGAGCCGGTCGATGACTTCGCTGCCGTGGTTGGGCGGCGCCAGCATGACGACACGGCCGAGTTCGGGGATGGCGTGCCGTTCCAGGTAGTAGCGCAGCAGTATGCCGCCCAGCGAATGCGTCACCGCGTGCACCCGCGATGCACCGCGCGCGCGGCATTGTGCGAGGCCCGCGCCAACCGCGCGTTCGGCGAGCACCTCGACCACGGCATCCCGCGACGGGTAATCGATGTTCGCCACGGCGTAGCCGCGGGCTTCGAAAGCCTCCGCGAGCGGCGCCATCGAGCGCGCGGTGCGGGCGAGACCGTGCAGCAGCACGACGCAGTCCGCCGCGTAAACGCGGCCGATACTGCCGCCGAGCAGCAGCGCGACGGCGACCAGCGCGCACCTAGGGCCGTTCATCATTGCGCGTCGTCGCCGTGCCGGCGTCGTGCAGCGGGTCGTCGATCTCCTGCCAGTGCAGGTTGCGCGCCTTCTCGGGCGGCATCAGTCCGCGCGCGAGGACGACCACGACACGGAGTCCGTCGGTATAGTAGGGGTCGCCCGTGAGGTTGCGGCCCGGCGCACCGGGCGCGGTGGCGCCGACACCGCGCACGAAGCCGAAACGCTCGACGGTGTGATGCACGAGCAGGCTCTGCAGCAGGTATTCGCGGGTCTCGTCGACCTGGGGATCGATAACGTGGGTCGTCAGCGACGGCGACTTGGTGGTGAGTTTCACACCGATATCGCGGCTGACCTGCCCGACCCACACGGCGCGGCCTTCGAAACGGAACGGGGCGAGCCAGAGCCGCATGTGGTTACGCTGGGCGATCGCGGTGCGCGCGCGCTGCAGCGAGACGTCCTGGGTGCGTCCGAACAGGTGGAGCGGGCTCACCGGTGCCACCGGGTACGGTGTGCCCGCGATGGCCGCCCCGAGGAGACGGCCGATACTCCGCCAGTCAATGCGGTGGGTGAACGACCAGCCACTGCGCGCGAGCGCGGCGAACACCTCGGAACGGGAACCGACCATGACGACGTTGAGCGGATCGCCCTCAGCCACACCTGCCGCGTCCGCAGCGCAGCAGGGCAGGTCGCGCAGGCGCTCGCGCAGCGTCGATGCGTCGAGATCGGGGATCGGCAGGTCGGCATGAAGGGCACCCGGCGCGACATCCTCGAAGTCGAAGCCCTCGTTTTCGATCGGCAACGCGAAGCCGAACCGCAGCCGATCCGCGTGGCCGACGAGTTCGACGTTGACGTAGCGGCCGCCCTCCTGCCGCGGCGCGAGCAGGTAACCGTCGACGGTTGCGCCGGGCGCTATCAGCAGGGGCATGGCCTCGGCGCGAAAGTGGGCGGCAAGGCGCTCCTCCTGGCGCTTGCCAAGGCCGCGGTGGAACAGGAAGGCCGCCTCGTTGGGCGCGTAGTAGTCCGGATCGAACGCGGCGATGAGAAACCAGTAACGTGACGGGGACGCGTTGCGTACCCGTAGCCAGGTCGCCTGCACGCCACGGCTGGCGAGGTCGACGCCATAATGCTGCGCGGCCTGGTCGTCGCTCAGCACGGCCGCCGCTACCGTCACGCCGCCCCGTTCGGGCGAGGTCGCCACGCCGGCGACGGGCGGGCTGGGCAACGGCCGCGGCTCGAACCGTGCGCAGGCACTCGCGAGGAGCACGAGCACGGTGACGAGCAGGGCCGTGCTCGCACGCGGTCCGCGCACGACGCATCGGCGGTACTCGAGCCGCTCGGGTGCCGTCATCGCCCCCGGCGAATGGCGTCGGGCGGTGAGGCGCGGCGGGGGCTGGTCGCGTCGCTCATCGATCGGCGGGCACGCGATGCGCGGGCGTGTGCGGAAGCACGCTGTGAATCACCGTATCGCCCTCGAAGTAGACGGTGAAATCGGCATATGTCCAGCGGCTGATCGGCGGCTCGCCGACGGGCGCGGTGATGGAAATCGGTTCGCCGAAGCGCGCCAGGACCGCGTCGGAGGACATGCCACGCCCGGGACGCGGAAGCGCGGCCCGCGCGCCGCCCTGCGCACCTACGGGAATCTCGATCACTTCCCATTCCTCGCCCGAGACGGCGAGCGGCAGCAGGCAGGCAAGACAGAGAACGACGGACAGGCGCATGAGCAAGGCCACGATCACGGGAAGCGGTGCCTAGCAAAGATACCAGATGGCGCCGCGGCGCGGCCGCACGCTCCCCGGGGGCCAGCGCGGCGCCGGCGATCCTGGCACGAAACCGGCGGATTCCGCGCCCGCGTGCAGTGCGCGAATGGCGTGCGGAGCGCTACGCAGCTGCGGCGGGGGCGCGCCTGCGCCCCCGCGCAGGCATCAACGCCGGATCGCCAGTCCCTCATAATCGCCACTAGCGCGCCACGCGTCGAGCATCTCGTAGAAGGCGAGGCCGCCCTCCGGGTAGTGACCCTGGAGGAAGCCGTCGTTGTTGGCCTTGGCATTGCCCTCGGCGTTGTAATAGCCGGGCGTGCAGTTGGCGAGATACTCGGTCATCGCATTCGGCGCGGTAACCAGCGCCAGCCAGTCCGCTTCGGCCTGCTGCGTGGGCTCCAGTGCGAGGATGCCGCGTGCTTGCGCGTCGGCCAGCATCGCCGCCAGGTGCAGCGACTGGTTGTTGAGCATGTAGGTGAAGTTCGGCGTGTAGCCGGTCTGCGTGAAGCCCATGTGGTAGCAGTTCGGGAAACCGTGGGCCATCAGGCCCTGGTAGGTGCGCATGCCCTGCGCCCAGTGGTCACCCAGCTTGACGCCATCACGGCCGATGATTTCGAGATCCGCCTGGCGCGTGTAGGTCGCGCGGCTGACCTCGAAGCCGGTCGCGAAGATCAGGCAGTCGAGTTCGTACTCGACGCCGCCGACGACCACGCCCTTCTCGGTCACCCGCTCGACGCCACCGAAGTCGCTGGTGTCGACCAGCGTCACGTTGTCGCGATTGAACGTCGGCAGGTATTCGTCGTTGAAACAGGGCCGCTTGCACCACGGGCGGTACCAGTGCTTGAGCTTCTCGGCGGTATCGGGGTCTTTCACTTCGGCCTCGACGCGTGCGCGGATGCGCTCGTCGTGCTGGAAGTCGACGATCTCGCCGAGCAGCTTGAGTTCCTCGTCGTTGAGATCGATGGCGCCGGTGCTGTCCTGCAACTGGCCGAGCGACTTGAAGATCTCCGTCCAGCCATCGTTGACGAGGTCTTCCTCCACCGGCACGCCGACCAGCAGCTTGGTGAAGTTGTCGTTGCGCTCCTTCTGCCAGCCGGGCTTCTGCGATCGCCACCAGTCGGGATCGGTGGGGCTGTTCCGGCGCAGGTCGATCGACGACGGCGTGCGCTGAAACACGTACAGGTGTTGTGCGGCCTTGCCCAGGTGGGGAATGCACTGAATGCCGGTCGCGCCCGTGCCGATGATGCCGACCCGCTTGTCGCTCAACTTGTCCAGCCCGCCGAGCGGGTTACCGCCGGTGTAGTCGTAATCCCAGCGACTGGTGTGGAAGACATGGCCCTTGAACGTGTTCAGACCGGGCAGACCGGGCAGCTTGGGGCGGTTGAGCGAGCCGCTCGAGACGACGACATGGCGCGCCCGGATGACATCGTCGCGGTCGGTCGTGATCACCCACTCGGCTGCGTCGTCGTCCCAGCGCTGCTCCCTGACCTGGGTCTGGAAGTAGGAACGCGGGTAGAGGTCGTAGTGTTGGCCGATGCGCCGGGCGTGCTCGAGGATCTCGGGCTGGAAGGAGTACTTCTCCTTCGGCATGTAACCGGTCTCCTCTAGCAGCGGCAGGTAAATGTAGGATTCGACGTCGCACTGCGCACCCGGGTAGCGGTTCCAGTACCAGGTGCCGCCGAAATCGCCGGCACGCTCGATGACGCGGAAGTCGCGGATCCCGGCCTCCTGCAGGCGCGCGGCCATCAGCATGCCGCCGAAGCCGCCGCCGAGAATCGCGACTTCCACGGTCTCGTGCACCGGCTCGCGCACGATGCGCTCGCTGACGTGCGGATCGTCGTTGCCGTGCGCGAGATCGTCCTCGATGTCGTGGTACTGGGCGGCGCCCTCCGGGCGCACGCGGCGGTCGCGCTCGGCGTCGTACTTGCGGCGCAACGCCTGTGGATCGAAGCCGAGCTCTTCGACGCTCGGGATACGCAGCTTGCCGTTGGCGTCAACGGATAGGGGCTTGTTCATGGGTTCCTCTCCTCGGGGACGTTCGGTGGGGATGGACGGCGACTGCCCGGGCGGCAGCCACGGCGCGGCGGCGCGTGTCCCCGACTGACTGCGTATGATAAGGATCACGCCCGGCAGCCCCGGCATCGATAGATGTCAATCGATTGCCATTTGGTGACACCTGGCAAGGCGCACGGCGCCACGGGTCCGGGCCGGGCGGCGCAGCAAAGTGCTTGAGCCGCGCGCGAAGCGGGGTCACAGTGTCTCCAGGCGATCCGTGGGAGGGGCGTTCTTGGCAGCGGTATCGGGGGGCGTCCGTCCGGCGCCGGCCGGCAACTTCGAGTCAGTCGCGAATGCACTGCTCAAAACGCTGTTCGCGCTGGCCTGCGTCGCCTACGCGCTGTTGGCGTTCGACTACTTCATCAGCTTCGCGGATGGCCGCGAGGGTTTGTGGCTGCGGTTGTTCGCCGCGCTGGTCTCGCGCGAGCATGCGCTGGGCAGCGGCTCCGTCCACGTCGACCAGGCGCAGGCCTATGGCGCCGGTCTCCAGTTCATGCTGATGCACACGACCATGGGTGCATTGGCACTGGCGCTCGGACCGTTCCAGTTTTCACGACGACTGCGGCAACGTTACCGCGGGCTCCATCGCAACGCCGGCAGGGTCTACTTGGCCACGGTCGGCCTGAGCATGATCGCTGGCCTGGGCTACCTCGCCACGACACCACCCGGCGACGTGTTCTCCGGTGCCGCGTTCGCCATCGCGCTGGTCGGGCTCGACGTGCTGGTGCTGCTGACCGCCGGCCTGGCGCTGCATGCCATCTTGCGACGCGATGTCCCGCGCCATCGCGCCTGGATGGCAGTCAATTTCGGGCTGCTGCTGTCGACCCCGGTACTGCGCCTGCTGTGGGTCGTGTATGGCTGGGTGTTCCCGGACGTACCCCAGACGGCGACGAATCTGGCGATCATGACCTTCCTCCTGCCGTTGTGCGTGGGAGGCATGCTGCTGTGGCTGGCCAGCCAGCCCGACCCGCGCCGCCTCGCCGTGCCCGTCCTTTCCCAGGCCGCGCGACACCGTTGGCACTGGGGCGGCCGGCTGCTTGTCGTGCTCGCGGCGATGATGCTGGGCATGGCGTGGCTGGGACGATTCGTCCTGCCGGTCGACCCTTGGGGGGCATGGCTGTCACCGCACCAGCTCAGCGCGGATGGCGCGGCGTTCGCGCGGCTCTGGCCGTTGTTCGTGGTCTACGCGCTGAGCGCGATGACCGCGCTGGCACTCGGCGCTGCCGCGGTCGGCGACGCGATCGCGCACGGACGATGCCCGACGCGGTTCGCGTTGGCGAGCATCACCGCCGCGTTGGCGGGTGCCGCGCTCGCACAGTCGATCGGCGACACGATCCCGGGGGGTTGGCCAATGCTGTCCTACTGGTGGAGCCTCGCCGTGCTGTGGCCGCTGACGGTCTTGCGCGGGTGGTCTGCAGCGCGTTCGGGAGCGACCCGGATCGCGCGCGACTGGACCCTGACCGCGATCGCACTCGCCTGGCTACCGCTCACCACCCTGCCGCAGGTTCCCGCGTGGCAGCGGCTCGCCGGACTGAGCGCGTCCGATGCGGCGCTGGTGGCGGTGACCTTGTCCTACATCGCGCACCTGCTCGCCGTGCAGGTCGTGATCGACCTGTATCTCGACCGCCGCGTGGCACGACGCGCTGGCGGCCACGCGCGTTCGCTGGCGACGGACTGACGTCGGCCGGAAACCACGGGTGGCGGCCGGGCGAAGGGCCGGCTGTGCCGGAGGGATGAGGGGTCGGGGATGCGGGCGCGCGGCGGTCGCGCGCGAGGCAGGCGGCTTTCGGGTTCCCGGGCTCCGGGGCGCCGCGAGCTGACGCACCGTGGGCGTCGTGTCGGCCGGCCCGCGGCGATGCCGCGGGCCGGGGATGCTGAGCGGTGTTACCCGCGCTCGGCTCAGTGGCGGCGCGCCGGCACCCGCGAGAAGTCGAGACGGCGGCCTTCGCGCTCCTCGGCGAAGGGAGCCGGCTCGAAGCGCGCGACCTCACTCACCGGCAGCGTCTCGCTGCGCCGCGCGAACGGCGGGCGGCCACGGTAGTCGACGGTGCGTACGGTGACCAGCTCGTCGCTGACGGCCGGCGCTGCGCGCCGTTCCGCCTCGAGGCGGGCGACCTCGGCCGCGGGCAGCGTCTCGACGCTGCGGGTGAAGGGCGGACGACCGCGGAAATCGGTCGAGCGGATCGTCACGAACTCGGCATCGTCGCTCGCCGCGACGTTCGGGCCGACCAGGGCAGCGCCCAGGGCGGCGATCGAAAGGGTCAGCTTTTTCATTGTCACTCTCTCCAGTTTGCATGTGCGGGCGGCTGTCCCGTCAGCCGCCTCTGGCCGCGTCGGCGGATCGTTTGCCCGCCTGCGTCAGATGCCTCATTAGACCGCGAAAGATGGCGTTCTATCAGTAAAAAACGAGAGAGTTCGAGATAGAATTTTATTATCAGAAGGTCTGGGTTCGGAGCATTTTTTTGGTTACACGGACCTCATGATTGTAAGCCGGCCGGGCACGGGGCGCGCGGCCACGGCCACTCAACGCACGTATTCGTCGACGTAGTCTTCGATCGACGCACGCACCACTTCCTGGGCGTGCTCGCGGCCGTAGGCCTGCTCGATGACGACCTCGCTCTCCTCGCCGGGCAGGCTCTTGTAGGTCAGGAAGTAGTGGCGCAGGCGGCTCAAGATGGACGGCGGCAGGTCGGACACGTCGTCGAGGCCGTCCCACATGCTGTCGTTCTCGAGCACGCCGATGATCTTGTCGTCGGCCTCGCCGTGATCGAGCATCGGCAGCCCACCGATCACCCGCACGTTGAGAATCACCTCCGGCTGGTTGATCGGGCGCTCGCTGATCACGCAGATGTCCAGCGGGTCGCAGTCCCCTTTCTCCGCGCCCGGCATGAGTCCCGCCACGCGAGCGGCGCAATAGGTGCGCGGGATGAAACCGTACAGGGTCGGGGGCAGCGACGAGGTGCGCTGGGGACGGTCGACCATGAGATAGCCGGTGGACTTGTCGATCTCGTACTTCACGAGATCGAACGGCGTGATCTCGATATAGGCATGGACCAGCGACGGCGGCGCCTTGCCGGTCGACAGGCCATGCCAGGGATGCGGCCGTGACATGTGTATCGAGTTCTTCATGCGGGGAGTCCGGTTGCCATCACCGGCGCAGTTTAGCCGACGGGCGGGCCGCCGTATGCCGCCCGGCATCGTCGCTGCAGCGCTACGTCGTGAACGTCTGCCACGCGACCCGGGCGAGTACCGCGAGCGCGATCACGACGACGCCCAGCAACGCGACGGCGCCGGCGGTGACCGCGAACACCAGCCACCGGCTGCGACGGCGCGCCGCCGCGGGCCGGGCGAACTCGGCTTCCAGCAGCGCCAGGTTGCGCTGGTTGGCCTTCCAGGCGAAGTCGAACAAGTCGCCCACGATCGGCACGCAGCCGACGAGCGTCTCGAGGGCGACGTTGCCGAGCATGTGCGCGACCACGCTGCGCGACGCGCCGAGGCGATGTGCGCCGAAGACGATGTACAGCGCGAGTCCGGCGCCAAGCAAATCGCCGATTCCCGGGATGAGGCCGATCAGTCCATCGACGCCGATGCGCAGGCCGCCCGGCAGCGCAATGGCACTGTCGAGCAGGCGCGCGAGGCGCTGCAGGGCGCGGTAGCGTGGCGAGGCGGATAACTCGGCGGCCGGGTCGTCGGTGGCCATGACGGCTCTCGTTCGCCGGGCCTGCGGGCCGGCGCTTGATCGTGGGCACGCGATCATGCCCTACGCGGCGGCGACTGCCAGCCACCGCGCGCCGCCACGATGCGCACCCGCCCGGCGCTTCAGGGCAGCGATGCGGCCGACGCACGCTGCGTTTCGTCGCCGAAACAGCGTGCACCCGGCACCGCGGCACACAGGGCGTCGATCACCGGCAGGGCCTGCGC
>JAUIFX010000108.1 GCA_030429865.1 Gammaproteobacteria bacterium
GCTACCGCCGGTGGTGGCCCCGGGTGGCGCCGCGGGCATCGCGGCGGCGACGTGACCGGGTAACGGCGCGGCCGGGGCCGGCGCCACGCGCCCCTGGTAGTCCTCGGGGCCGGGCATGAGGTCGGCAAGCTGCTCCTGCTCGTCGGCGCCGGCGTCCTCGCCTTCGGCGGCATCGAAACCCGTGCCGGGCGCCGGCCGGCGCCGCACGGCGGGCTTGTCGCGCTCGATCACCGGCAGCACGCCATGCTCGACGAGCAATGCATTGACCGCGGCGTAGAACGCCTCGAGATGGCGCGACATCACGCCGCGCAGCACCTCGTAGACGACGGCGGTCACGCTGCGCTCGGACTGCAGCCCCTTGAGCGACTCCGCGACGGCATTGCACAGCACGCCCGGGCCTATCGGGTTGCTGCTGTCGGTCACCTCGCGGTTGGCGAGGTGACTGAAACGCCGCGAGAGCTCCCACAACGGCTGCTGGAACTCCGGCTCGAGCTCCGACACCATCTCCGAGATCGCGAGGAAATCCTCGAACTCGTCCTTCTCGATCAGCGACAGGTCGGATAACCCGAGCGACTGCGGATCGCGTTGCGCCGAGGACAGCGGGTTGCCGAGGATACGTATCGCCTCGGCGATCTTCGGCGGCACCTCCTCGCGAACCTGCTGGCGCCGCCCGCGCATCTCGCGCTGCCCGTCGATGAAACGGGTTTCGTCGGCGTTGTTGCCGGCATCGCGCGCGCGCGCGAAAAGCACCTCGTCGACGCGCTCGAGGAAGCTTTCGACCAAGGTTCCGACGTGCTCGGCGGCGAGCGTCTGCAAGGGCTCGCGCACGCTGGCGAAGACGGCATCGAAGCCCGCCGTCTGCGCGGCGCGCGCGACGTCGTCGTCCGCTGCGGGCGGCTCGGCGGCCGGGGCGGCGAGCTGGGCGAGCAGCGGGATTGCCTCGTCGTCAGCGCGCGCGAACGTCACGCCGACGCCCTTGGCGACCACGCGGGCGACGGCGAGCTGAAGCTGGAAATCGCGCTTCTCGCCATCGAGCATGAGCGCGAAGTAGAGCACCGCCGGTGACTGCGGCGCGGCGCTCGCATAGGCGGCGGGATCGGCGCTGATGAACATCCCGCCAAGACAGAAATCACGCACGGTGCAGGGCACCGGTGGCCGTTCGCCCACGCCGAGGTAGCCCTCGAGATTGATGGGCACGCGGGCGAAGCGGCGTTGCTCGGCGCCGCCGGAAGTACCGTGACCTGGACTCATCGGGGAATACTGCCGTTGTCGGCGCCTACTCCATGATCGATTCGATGGGGTTGCTGCGCTGGCCGTGACGGGCCGCCCGGCGCGGCGCCGGAAGCTGGCCGGCGAACGGCTATGGTCAGGCAGGACGTGCCCACCGGCAGATTTCCAACGGCTGGCGCTGTGCGTGGCGACCCGGCGCGGCGCGCCCGGGTGAAAACGGCTGACAAGTGTAGCACCGAACCCCCACGCAACGCCGCCGCCGGTGCGTTTCCCGGCCCTGGCGTTGCGTCCTCGTGACTGCCCCGAACGGCGCGAATCATTATAATTGCGCCCCTTTCCTCACATGATGCGCGATCCCGAGCGTGACAGATACCCGATCCTCGCCGCCCGCGGCCAATTTCATCCGTCATATCATTGACGCCGATCAGCGCAGCGGCAAGCACGGCGGCCGCGTGGTCACGCGCTTTCCGCCCGAGCCCAACGGCTACCTGCACATCGGGCACGCCAAGTCGATCTGCCTGAACTTCGGTACGGCGCTGGAGTACGGCGGCCGCTGCAACCTGCGCTTCGACGATACCAACCCGGCCACCGAGGACGTCGAGTATGCCCGCGCCATCGAGCAGGACGTGCGCTGGCTCGGCTTCGACTGGGACGACCGGCTGTTCCACGCCTCGGATTACTTCGAGCGCCTCTACGCCTATGCCTGCGACCTCATCCGCGCCGGCAAAGCCTACGTCGACAGCCAGTCGGCCGAGGAGATTCGCATCACGCGCGGCACCCTGACCGAGCCCGGGCGGGACAGCCCCTGGCGCGATCGCGACGTGGCCACCAACCTCGACCTGTTCGCGCGCATGCGCGCCGGCGAGTTCGCCGAAGGCGAGCACGTGCTGCGTGCGCGCATCGACATGGCCTCGCCCAACATCAACCTGCGCGACCCCACGCTCTACCGCATCCGCAAAGTGCCGCACCATCGCACCGGCGAGCGCTGGCACATCTATCCGATGTACGACTACACGCACTGCATCTCGGACGCGCTGGAGGGCATCACGCATTCGCTGTGCACGCTCGAGTTCGAGGATCACCGGCCGCTCTACGACTGGGTGCTCGACCAGCTCGACGTGCCCTGTCATCCGCAGCAGATCGAATTCGCCCGCCTCGAGCTCGACTACACGCTGACCAGCAAGCGCAAGCTGCTCGCCCTGGTCCGCGAAGGGCACGTCAGCGGCTGGGACGACCCGCGCATGCCGACGCTGCGCGGCATGCGCCGGCGCGGCTACCCGCCCGCGGCCATACGCGAGTTCTGCGAGCGCATCGGCGTGACCAAGAAGCAGACCGTGATCGAGTTCGGCGTGCTCGAGAACTGCGTCCGCGAGGAACTCGACCGCAGCGCGCCGCGCGCGATGGCGGTGCTCGACCCGATCAAAGTCGTGATCGAGAACTTCCCGGCCGATCACACCGAGTGGCTCGACGCGCCCGTGCACCCCAAGGATGACAGCTTCGGCACCCGGCGCGTGCCGCTCACGCGCGAGGTGTGGATCGAGCGCGAGGATTACATGGACGATCCGCCGAAGAAGTTTCACCGTCTCGCGCCGGGCCGCGAGGTGCGCCTGCGCTACGGCTACGTGATCCGCTGCGACGAGGTGCGATACGACGCGGCCGGGGAGCCGCTCGAACTGCGCTGCACCTACGATGCCGCGAGCGGCGGCGGCCAGACCGCCGACGGGCGCAAGGTCAAGGGCATCATCCACTGGGTCTCGACCGCGCACGCGGTGCCGCTCGAAGTGCGCCTGTTCGACCGCCTCTTCGAGGTGCCGGACCCGGGCGCCGCGGAGGACTTCCGCGGCCATCTCAACGCGGCATCGCTGCGCGTGGTCGAGCAAGCCTGGGGCGAACCGTCGCTGGCCGAGTCGGCGGCGGTAACGTTCCAGTTCGAGCGCCTCGGCTACTTCTGCCGCGATAGTCGCGACGATGCGCCGGAGCGTGCCGTGTTCAACCGCACCGCGACCTTGCGCGATACCTGGGCGCGGGTGAAGAACGCCGGCTGAGCCGTGGCCGGCGGCGCGAAAGCGCCGCCGTCACTTGTCGAGCAGCGACCAGACGCCGTCCCAATGCTCCGGCGGCGGCTCGGCGCGATAATGCAACGCGCGCCCGCGGAACAGCCAGCTCGGCTGGTCGGTGCGGTCGGTGTCGAGCGCGCGTTCGAAATGCCCGATGGCAGCATCCCAGTCGCGCTCGCGGTAGCTCGCGAGCCCCTGCGCGAAAGCTCTCAACAATGCGTCTTCGGCGCGGCTCGTGGCTTCTGCGCCGAAGCCGCGCACCTCGTAGACCGGCAGGGGTGCGCTGCGCCCCTTGACCCGGATGAGATCGAGCTCGCGCAGGCGATACTCGTCGCGCAGCAGTTCGCGCGTGCTGCCGCTGACCAGGATACGCGTGCCGAGCTGCTTGTTGGCGGATTCCAATCGTGAGGCGGTGTTGACGCCGTCGCCGATGACCGTGTAGTCCATGCGCCGTACCGAGCCGATGTTGCCCGCGACGACGTCACCCGAAGCGATGCCGATGCGCGTTTCGAACTCGGGTTGTCCCGCCGCCCGGCGGCGCGCGTTGAACGCCGCCTGGACTTCCTGCATGCGGATCGCGACCTGCACCGCGTTGTCGGCGTCCATCTCGCCCGGGAAAGGGGTACCGAACACCGCCATGATGGCGTCACCGATGTACTTGTCGAGGATCCCGTTGTGCTCGAACACGAGTTCGACCATCTCGGTGAAATACTCGTTGAGCAACGAGACCGTGCCCTGCGCACCGAGGTCCTCGGCTATCGCGGTGAAGCCGCGGATGTCCGAGAACAGGATCGTCGCCAGCTGCGAACGCCCGCCGAGCACCGACTCGCGCTCGGCGAGGACCTGGTCGGCGACCTTGGCGGTCATGTAGCGCGCCATCGTCGCGCGCACCCGCTTGTCCTCGGTGATGTCCTCGACGATCAGGGTGCAGCCGAGCGTGTTGCCGTCGGCGTCGGCCAGCGGCGTGGCGGTGAAATTGACCGCGACCTCGCCCGCGTCGCGCGTCGCCAGCTTGGTATCGAGCACCGTCTCGGCCGTGTGCGTGCTGACCACCTTCTCGACCGCCTCGAGCAGCCAGTCGTTGCCGGCGCCGAACGCCTTGTACGCCGGCGCGCCCAGAATCTCCTGCGCGTGCACGCGCAGCAGCCGCGAGGCCGGCTCGTTGAGCTTGACGACGTTGTAGCTGTTGTCGAGTGTAATGACCGCGTCGGACAGTGACTGCAGCACGTTTTCACTGTAGTTGCGTTCGTCGATCACGGCGCGGAACAGGCGCGCGTTGTCGAGCGCGATGGCACTCTGTGCGGCGAGCATCTCCAGCCGGCGTTGGTCGCGGGCGCGGAACGGGCCACCGCGACGGTTGAGCACCTGCATCACACCGATGGGTATGCCGTGCTTGTTGATCACCGGCACGCACAGGATCGAGCGCGTGCGAAAGCCGGTCTGGCGATCGACTTCGGGGTTGAAGCGCGAGTCGGCGTAGGCGTCGGGGATGTTCACGGCGTTGCGCGTGGTGAAGACCTCGCCGGCGATGCCGAGTCCGGCGGGTATACGGATTTCGCGCTCGGCAAGTCCCTCGGCTACCCGCGACCACAGCTCGCCACGCGCCGCGTCGTGCAGGAACAGCGTGGTGCGCTCGGCGTCGAGGAGATCGCTCGCGATACCCACTATCTTGCGCAGCAGCTCGTCGATATCGAGCTCCGAGGAGACTGCCTGCGTCACTTCCAGCAGCCGCGCCTGCTCGCGCTGCGAGTCGCGGGCGCTCTCGCTCAGCCGCGCCGCTTCGATCACCGACGCCGTGTGCGTGGTGAAGGCCTGCAGGAGCGCGCAATCGGCGCCCGTGAAATCGCCGCTGCGCTTGTTCAACACCTCCGTCACGCCGATGGTCGCGCCGCTCCTGTCGATCAGCGGGACGCACAGGATGTTGTGCGTGTAGTAGCCGGTGGCGGCATCGACCTCGGCGTTGAAACGCGCATCGGCGTAGGCATCATGGATGATCGCGGGCTGACCGCTGCGGAACACGCTGCCGGCGATCCCGGCGCCGCAGGGGAAGCGGATCTCTTCGACCAGGTCGCCCTGTGCGACACGCGAGAACAGCTCGTGTGACTCGTGATCGATCAGAAACAGCGAACTGCGGTCGGCGTCGAAAGCCTCGGTGATGAGACGCATGAGGCGCGTGAGCAGCACGTCGAACGACAGCGGTTCGCGAACCTTGCGCGTCGCCTCGATCAGCGAATCGAGCTGCCGCGACAGGCTGTCGATCTGTTCGAGCAAGGCGTCGCGGTCGCCCGCCGAGAGGGATCCGACGGCGTCGGCGAGCACGCGCTGCTGGTAACGCCGCTCGAACAGGTCTTGCACCTCGAGCGCCGTCAGCTTGGATTGTGTGGCCGTTTTCGGTCCTGACTCGTGCATGGGTCGTGCCGCCGCCAGTTGCGTCGTGTCGTTATGTCCGGCGAGAGTGCCGGGTGCCGTTCCCATCAGTTTCGAATACCTCCGCGCGGCGTACCGGACATGGCCGCCAAGTGTGTCAATCGTTTACCTTAGCGTGACAATTCGCGACATTCGCGCCCTTGCCGGGCCGCGTTTTGCTAGACTCGGGCGCCCGCCCTGGTAGCTCAGGGGATAGAGCAACCGCCTCCTAAGCGGTAGGTCGCAGGTTCGAATCCTGCCCGGGGCGCCATTCCACGCCGCGGCGTCCAGCGGCGCCGCCCTAGCGAGCTTACGATTCCCGCGTGTCAATCTTGTGGCAGGTCCGCGCTGCCGCTCCTGACGCGAATCAACTCGCGGACAAGCGCGCCGCCGCTGCGGGACGCGCCTCGTCCGCCGGTGCCGGGCGAACGGCGCGCGCCGTCAGGCCGTCAGCGGCCGCTGAACCGCGCGGGCCGCTGCTCGAGGAAATGCGCCACGCCTTCCTTGAAATCCTCCGAGACGAAGCTCCCCGGCAGCTCGGCGTTGGCGATCAGCGTCGCGTCCTCCAGCGACTGCAGAACCGCGCGGTAGACCTGGCGCTTCATGACGCGAATCGAGCGCGGCGAGACGTTCTCGGCGAGATCGCGCGCGTAGGCCGTCGCCGCGTCCATCAATGCGGGTGCGGGGTGGACCTGGTTGACCAGCCCCATCGCGAGCGCTTCGGACGCGTCGACCTTGCGCGCCGAGAGCAACAGGTCGAGGGCGTGGGCGTGGCCGACGAGTGCCGGCAGCAGCCATGAGATCCCGTGCTCGGCGATCAGGCCGCGGCGTGCGAACGCGGTGGTGAACACCGCGCTGTCGGCGGCGAAACGGACGTCGCAGTAGAGCGCCATGATCAGCCCGAGACCGGCGGCCGGGCCGTTGACTGCCGCGATCACGGGTTTCGGCACGGTCGGAAAATAAGCGTAGCGCAGGTGGTAATCGGGTGGCAGGTCGAGCCCGCCGGGAATACCACCGGGGGCCGCATCGCCCGGGCGCGCATCGCCGCCGCTCGCGCTGACGTCGCTGAGCAGGCTCATGTCCGCACCGGCGCAGAAGCCGCGCCCGGCCCCGGTGAGCACGATGGCCCGGACCGCGTCGTCGTTGCCGGCCGCCGTCATCGCCGCGCGCACCTCGGTCTCCATGGTACGCGTCCACGCGTTGAGCTTGTCCGGACGGTTGAGCGTGATCGTCGCGACGCGGGCGTCGACGGCGTAGGTGATCTCGGAATATGCCATGCGGCTGCGCCTCCCGGTGCTGGTCGTGGGCGGGCAGTGTAAGGGATAGCAACGCGCGGAGGCTGCCCCGGCGGCGATCCCGGTTGGCAGCACGCGCGCGGCCGGGCACCATGTCGCCGCATCCCCCGAACCAGCGCACGTGGAGCCCTGCATGAACTACGAGGAAATCCTCTACGAGGTCGAAGACGCCGTTCTCACGATCACGCTCAACCGTCCGGACAAGCTCAATGCCTTCACCCGCACGATGCTCGCCGAACTGCTCGACGCGCTCGATCTCGCCGATGCCGACGACGACATCCGCGCGATCGTCTTCACCGGGGCCGGGCGGGCATTCTGTGCCGGCGCCGACCTGTCCGCCGGCGCCGACACTTTCGACGCCGACAAGCGCCCCGACCGCGATTCCGGCCTGAACCGCGACGGTGGCGGCCTGCTCACGCTGCGCCTCTACGAGTGCCGCAAGCCGCTGATCGCGGCCGTCAACGGCGCCGCGGTCGGCGTCGGCGCGACCATGCAACTGCCGATGGACATCCGCATCGCGTCCGACCAGGCCCGTTACGGCTTCGTCTTCGCGCGCCGTGGCATCGTCCCCGAGGCCTGTTCTAGCTGGTTCCTGCCACGCATCGTGGGCATCTCGCAGGCCCTTGCCTGGTGCTACTCGGGCCGCGTGTTCCCAGCCGAGGAGGCGCTCGCCGGCGGCCTGGTCAGTGAAGTCGTGCCGGCCGACGCGCTGCTCGCGCGGGCGCGCGCCATAGCCGGCGAGATCGCGAGCGAGACCTCGGCCGTCTCGGTCACCCTGATTCGCCACATGATGTGGCGCATGCTCGGCGCCGATCACCCGATGGAAGCGCACAAGCTCGACTCGCGCGGCGTCTACTACTGCGGGCGCGGCCCGGACGCGAAGGAAGGCGTGGCCTCGTTCCTGGAAAAGCGCGCGCCGCGTTTTCCAGGACGCGTCAGCGCCGACCTGCCGCCGTTCTTCCCGTGGTGGGAGGAACGCGAGTTCGAATGACCCCCACGCTACCTATTCGGCAGGCACGTAGGGCAGCGCGGCTTCGCGACGCCAGCGCAAGGTGCCGGGGCGATCGCCGCCGGCGCCGTCGTAGATGCCGATGTCGCGGAAGTACTGGTAGAACTGGTTGAACACGTCGTCGCTCAACGCGGTCAGCCGCTGGTGCCACAGGTCGCCGTCGCGGACCGCGAAATTGGCGACGAACTCGACCGGGTGTCCGCTGTTGCGCAACTCGTAGAACATCAGGTCGAGATGGCGCGCCTGCTTCTCCGGGCTGCCGGTGAACAACTCGGGATACCAGGCGTCGGTCAGCGCGATGTAGAACGGGTCGGCCGAGTAACCGCTCTCGGTCACGGCGAGCGGCTTGGCGCCGGCGCCGATCTCGTCGAGCAGCACGAACAGCTGGTCCCACATCGACGCCGGCATCTGGTAGGCGTTGTACTTGCCGAAATGGGGATAGTGCGAGAGCCCCAGGATATCGGTGTAGGGCAGGATATCGCTCAAGCCCTGGCGCAAGCGCTCGCGCACCCCGGGCGCCATCTCGTCGTCCTTCCAGGTGTGCCCGGTCGCCGCCGCGGGGTCGTCGACGAGCGGCCAGAACTCGTCGGTCATGTAGGAAGTCGCCGACACCGAAACCATCACCGGCAGGTCCGGGTAACGCGTCTTGAGCGCCGCGTAGACGACCTTGTGCATGTCGAGAAAGCCCTGCCAGGCCGCTTCGTCCTCGACCTGCGTGGCGCTGACCTCGATGCCGATCAGCAGGTAGTCCGGCTCGAAGAACTCGACGGCGCGGCGCGCGTAATTGATGAACGCCTCGCGCACCGGGGCATCGTCGAAGTCGTAGGTGTCCCACGGTGGCGGCGGGAGTCGCGGCGCGCCGTCGGAGACGACGCCCGATGGCACGCGCGCCCACGGCGGCTCTTGCTGGTAGGAAAATTCCTCGCCGACACCCCAGTAAGGCGCCAGGTGGCGGCGCGGAATCCCCAGGGGATTGATCGAGACGAGCAGCGCGTTGCCGGGCGGGCGGCGTTCGCGCATGGCGCGCCAGGTTTCGAGCAGGTTGGCGCTGTAGGGCGGCGTCGGTGACTGGAAGTCGTCGGCGTAGGCCTCGGGCCAGGGAATGCCGCCGTCCATGTGGATGTTGGTGAAGTCCCCCTCGGTCGCCATCTTCTCGAACACGAACTGCTCGACAGCGAGCACGTCGCCCGGATCATCGGGGAAGTCGTACAGTTTCGGCGTGAAGCCGACGCGGTAGGGCCGGCTCGCGGCCGGCGGCGCCGTCCACCAGCCGCGCTCGAACAGTTCGTTGCGCAGGGTGTTGTAAGCGGTCTTGTGGCTGCCCTCACCGGCGCGCCGGCGCACGCCGAGCGAGGCGAAGAAATCGGTCGCGGCTGCGGCCGGCTGCATCGCGTCGAGCGCGACGGCGGCCTCCGCGCCCGGCGCCGCCTCGTCGTGTAGCGCCGCGAAGGCGATGAAGGGGATGCGCGCCGCCTGCGCGTCCCACACCTCGAAGAGTTCGTAGAGGAACTGGCTCTGGCGCAGTTCCGAACCGCCGACCGACGCCGCGCTCGGGTAACCGGCAGCCTCGATGTGCAGGGGCTTGCCGGGATGGGCCTCGAGGACCTGCGCGATCAGCGCGGCGAGGTCGAGGCGCGACGGGTCGGCCACGGAGAAATCGTGCGACGCGGGGAGCAGCGTCATGGAGACGACGTCCGCACTGCTCGCGACGTATTGCACCAGGGCCTGCTGCGGCATGCGGGTGAGGCCGTCGTGCGTCGCGGTCACGCCGACCGGCAGTGCCGCCCCCCACAAAGACTTGGCATGCTGCGTGACACGGAAACAGAACACCTGGAAATCGATCCAGAACTGCAGGTCCGGCTGCAGCGGAAAACGCCGGTCGAACTCGTAGGCGAGCTGCAGGCCGACCAGCTCCACCGCGCTGCCGAGGGTCGCGTGGACATGGTCGAGCAGGGCCGTGTAGCGGCCGACGACCGCCTCGTCGTGCATGCGCAGTTCGCCCGCCTCGACCTGTGCCCGCAAATCCTCCGGCAGCACCAGCCGGGTCCGCTCGATGGTGCTCAGGGTCAGGCTGAGACCGAGCCCCGTCGACGGCAGCGTCGCGGCGAGGGCCGCGAGAATCGCCGCGTCCGGCCCGGCGTAGACACCGGGCGCCGATTCCAGCGCGGTCCAGGGGATACGCTGCGTGACGGCGTCGACGCCCAGTTCCCGGTAGAGCGACGCCGGCCAGCCGCCGCTCTCGGCGCTGCTCAACAGCGGCAGGCCGGCGCGGCGCCCGCCCTGCGGCACGGGCCAGGGAAACACCCAGGGATTCCCGTCATCCGGATCGCCGGCGCGCGCGGTCAGCAGCGGTGTCGGCGTCCAATCCTGCGGCAACGGGTACGTGGCGGCGGGGTCGCCGAACGAATCATGGTCACTGTCGAGATACCAGACGTGTTCCTCGGCAACGAGCGCCAGCGGCCACAGCATGACCACAAGCAGCCACGGCCATGCAAGGCGTCGTCGCCACCGGCGCGGGCCGCTATCCGGCCTGTCGGTCCGCCTGCGTAACATCGATGCATCCATGCCTACGCACCCTAATCCCGTTTCCTGGCCGATGACAATGAGGCGCTACCGCCGGCGCGGCACCGATGCGGGGCGGTGACAATTGTTTTGGGTTCGCCGCACCGCATGCCTGGGCGATTGCGACGCCCGGCCGTGCCGGGGCGTGCCCTTTTTACCACGCCCGCCCTGCAACACGGGCAGGCGGCCTGACCATCATGAACGCGACGTTCCGCGCCGGCGCGATGCCTTCGTCACCGGCGCGAGCACCGCCACGGTGTGCTCGATGAAACGTTCGAGGCTGGCGCGCGATTCGCCCGCGCGGGCACGGATGGCGAGGGTGTGCAAAGTCGCCTGGGCGAGCTTGGCCATCTGCGCCGGGTCCGTGTGCGCGGGAAGCTGGCCCGCATCCCGCGCCGCGGCGAAGCGGGCGCCGAGCAGGGCATCGAGCTCCTCGACCAGCCCGAGCGTCAGCGCGCGCACTGCAGGGTGGGCGACGGCTTCGACCGGCGCGGTGCAAAAAACGAAGCAGCCCAGCGCCGGCCGCTCGGCGAAGTAGACCGCCAGCGCTCCCAGGAACAGCTTGCGCAGCGCCGTCGGCAGGTCCGCTTCGGCGACCACGGTGTCGGCCAGCGCGGTGCGCAGCCGGGAGACGAAATGCTCGAGCGCCTGCAGGTAGAGGGCTTCCTTGTCGCCGAACGCGTTGTACAGGCTCGGCCGGTTGAGCCCGGTCGCGCGGGCCAGCTCGTCGAGCGAGGTCGCGCTGTAACCGTGCACGGAGAACGCGGCCACGGCCTGGTCGAGCACCGTCTCGGAATCGAACTGGCGGGGTCGGCCGCGGGAGCGCCTCATGATTTTGTACGTTGTTGCATAAAATTCGCACAACAGTATAAATTATGCGAACTGTTACAAAATTATCACGAGGAGACGTCACACCATGCCGCAGATACCTGCTCCCGACAGTCCCCTCGTCGCCCGCCTGGCGGGCATCCACCTGTTCGGTTTCGACGCCGCACCCTGCTCGCAGCGCGTTGCCTGCGCGCTGGCCGAGAAGGGCCTGCGCCGCCACCGTTCGGTGTGTTGGGACGACGCCCGTCCCGCCACCCTGACGGCGCCGCCGGGCAGCTACGTGTTCCGCCAGGTATCGCTGATCAGGCAGGATCACCTCACGGCCGGGTACGCCGCCATCCAGCCGAACATGGTGGTGCCGGCACTGGTCGACGACGGGCGCCTGTTCATCGAGTCGATGGACATCATCGAATACCTCGACGAGCGCCTGCCCGGCCCGGCGCTGACGCCGCGCGAGCCGCAGCGCGCCGAGCTCGTGCGCGCGCTCGTCGACCAGGGCAAAGCCCTGCACGTGTCGGTGCGCTACGTTTCCTTTCACTGGGGACTCGGCCGGCTCGGCAAACTGAACGCCGCCACCGAGCAACGGCTGCGCGAACTCGAGCGCGCCGGCTCCCCCGAACAGCTGGCGGCCTTTTACGCAGGCTTCAACCGGGATGCCATCGACGCCCGCGAGTATCTCGCGCACCTGCGCGCACTCGAGAACGGCTACGCCGAGCAGGAGCGCCGTTTGCACGGCGACGGCCGGCCCTACCTCAGCGGCGACACCTTCACCATGGCCGACATCATCTGGTGCATGAACGTGATGCGCATCCTCGAGTGCGGCTACCCGTTCAGCGCGCGTTACCCGCAGCTGTCGGCGTGGTTCGATCGGGTGCGCGCGCGCCCCGCGTTCCGTGACGGCGTGATGCGCCATCACCGCGGCATGCATCACCTGTTCCGTGCGAAGGCCGCGCTCGAGCGCTGGTTCGGGCGAGGCATCCGGCGCGCCGCGGCGGCCTGAGCGCCGGTACCGCGGTCTCAGCCCTGCTCGAGCAGGCTGCGCAGGTCGATCAACGCGGCGTTGGCGCGCGAGATGAACGACGCCATCACCAGCGAGTGGTTGGCGACGAGGCCGAAGCCGGTGCCGTTGAGAATCACCGGGCTCCACACGGTGTCCTGGGTCGATTCGAGTTCGCGGATGATCTGGCGCAGGCTGACCAGCGCGTTCTTGTCGGCAAGCACGCGCTCGCAGTCGATCTCGACCGCGCGCAGCAGCGCGAGCAGTGCCCAGGTCGCGCCACGTGCCTCGTAGAAGACGTCGTCGAGTTCGGTCCACGGCGTCTTCACGGCGAGTTCGCGCGCGCGCGGCGTCGAGTTGGCCGCCGCGCTGTCGCCGCCGAGGTCGACGTTGACGCGCTGCTGGCCGACCGAAGCGCTGAGCCGCTGCGCCAGGCTGCCGAGGCGCTTCTCGACCACCGCCAGCCAGTCGCGCAGGTTGTCGGCGCGCGCGTAGAACTGGGCTTCTTGCTGGTCGAGATCGACCAGGCGGCGCAGGTAACGTTCGAGCGCCTTGATACCCTTTTCGTATTCGCCTTCGCTCGAGGGCAGCAGCCAGGAGGCGTTGTCGAAGTTGAACTGCGGCTCGGCCACGGTCAGATCGGGATCCTCGGTCGATTGCGTCTGCGAGCGGCTGAAATCGTTGCGCAGCGACTTCGCCATGTCCCGCACCTGGGTCAGCACGCCGAATTCCCAGTTGGGTACGTTGTCCATCAACAGCCCGGGCGGCAGCATGTCGTTGGACAGGTAGCCGCCGCGCTTGTCGAGCAGGGTCGAAGCGAGTTCGACCAGGGTCGCCACGGTCGCGGCCCCGGTGATCGCGGCAGCGGCCTCGCTGCCGACGCGCGCACGCGTGACCGCCGCGACATCCAGCGGGTCCGGCTCGTGGTCCCAGACGAACATCAGGATCAGCACGACGGCGAGCAGGCCCGCAAGGACCGGCACGGCGAGTCGCGCACGCGACTGCACGGAAGCTTGCGGCGATGCGGACATGGAAGCGATACCTCGTGAGGGGAACGGCGGACGATGGCGTCATGCTAGCAGGCGCGGCAACGCGTTTCCCGCCGCCCCGCCGGCGGACTCAGATCGCCACGCGCCGCCAGCGTCCGCGCCGGAAGACATACCAGGCGAGCAAGGCGACGGCGATTTCGGCCACGGTCACGGCGACGAACACGCCGCGCGGACCGAGACCGAGCGGTGTCGACAGCCACCACGCGAGCGGCAGTTGCAGCGCCCAGAAACAGGCCAGGTTGATCGCCGTCGGCGTCCAGGTGTCGCCCGCACCGTTGAACGCCTGCGTCAGCACCAGGCCGGCGGCGAGAAAGCCGTAACCCAACGCGATCAGGCGCAGGCAGGTGGACGCGTGCCCTGCCACCGTCGGGTCGGCCGTGAATGCGCCGACCAGGACGTCGGCGCCGAGCAGGAACACGGCCGCGACGAGCAGCATGAAACCGACCGTGTAGCGCATCACCACGGCGACCGCCTGCTCCGCGCGAGCTACCGCGCGCGCACCGAGATTCTGCCCGACCAGCGTCGCAGCCGCGTTGGACAAGCCCCAGGCGGGCAGGATGGTGACGTCCATGATGCGGATGGCAATCGTGTAGCCGGCGATCGCCGCACCACCGAATTCCGCGACCAGGCGCATCAGGAACACCCAGCTCGCGGTCGCGACGAGGAACTGCGCGATGCCGCCGAGCGAAACCCGTACCAGTCCGAGCATCACCGTGGGCGCGATGGCGACATGGCGCGGCCGCACCCGCAGGTGCGGCTCGCCCTGCCACAGCCGCGTCAACAGGTAGACGACCGCGACACTGCGCCCGATGGTGGTCGCCGTGGCCGCCCCCGTCACGCCGAGTTCCGGCAGCGGACCGAGGCCGAAGATGAGGCAGGGATCGAGCACGATGTTGATGCCGTTGGCGAGCGCCAGTGCACGCATCGCGACCGCCGGCTGGCCGGCGCCGCGAAACGCCGCGTTGAGCAGAAAGATATAGATCACCGAGGCGGCACCGCCGAGCAGCACGCGCGTATACCCCGCACCGACGTCGACGATCGCCGCGTCGGCGCCCATCAGGCGCAGGATCGTATCGCCATAGCCGATACCGGCCGCGGCAACCATCACCGCCGTGACCAGCCCGAGCCACAGGGCCTGGCCGGCGACCTGCCCCGCCGCCTCGTCGCGCCCTTCGCCGACACGCCGCGCGACCAGTGCCGTTACTCCCATGCCCAGGCCGACGGCAACAGCGTAGACCAGCATCATCACCGCTTCGGTCAGGCCGACCGCGGCGACCGCCGCCGCGCCGAGCGTGGCGACGAAGAAGATGTCGGTAATGGCGAAGACCGACTCCATCGCCATTTCGAGCACCATCGGGATCGCGAGCACCAGCACCGCGCGACGCACGGGCGCGTGCGTGAGATCCGGCTCGCCGGTCGAAAATGCCTCGGCGACCAGGGCGCGCACGCGCGCCGCGAGGGCACGCGGGGGAGAGGGGCCGGATACAGCCATGGCGGTGGGGCAGGCTCGACGCGGGGGATGGAGCATCCGCATGATATCTTGCGGCGCGGCCCGAGGCGCGACGCCGTGCCGCGCCCGACGATGAGGATCGACCAACCGATCATGAGCGTCATCCCGCTCACCCACCTCGCGTTTGCGTTCATACCACTCGCGTTCGTGGCCGCGGTCTTGTGGCGCTGGTCCATCGGCGTCGGTCCGCTCGGTCACGCCACGCTGCGCATGCTGCTGCAGCTCGGCCTGATCGGCTACGTGCTGACGTTCCTGTTCGACAGCAACCACCCGGGACTGGTCGCCGGCGTGATCGCCGTGATGCTCTGCGCGGCCAGCTGGATCGCGTTGCGCCCGCTCGCCGGCAGCCGTCCGGGGCTGTATCCGCGCGCGCTGCTCGCGATCGCCGGCGCCGGGCTGTTCACGCTCGCGGTCATCGTGCTCGGGGTGTTGCGCCCGACACCGTGGTTCGACGCGCGCACGCTGCTGCCGATCGCCGGCATGATCTTCTCCAACGCGATGAACAGTGTCAGCCTCGCCGCCGAACGCTACGAGCACGCCGTCGACGGCGGCGCGAGCCACGCCGATGCCCGCCGCCAGGCGCTCGAGACCGCCCTGATTCCCTTGTTGAACGCGTTCTTCGCCGTCGGCCTGGTGGCCCTGCCCGGCATGATGACCGGCCAGATCCTCGCGGGCGTCGCGCCGCACGTCGCGGTGCGCTACCAGATCATGGTCATGTGCATGACCTTCGGCGCCGCCGGCCTTGCCGCGATCGGCTATCTTGCGCTGGTGCCCCGCCCCGCGGCGCGCGCCGGCGGTACCGCGCCGGTACGCGAGACCCGGGGGCTGGCGCACCCAGAATCAAACAGAACGGAGAACGATCGATCATGAGTGGAGATTGCCAGGACAAGGTCGCGCTGGTCACCGGTGGCGCGTCGGGCATCGGCCGCGCGAGCGCACTCGCGCTCGCGCGCGAAGGCGCGACGGTGATGGTCGCAGACCTCGATCACGAAGGCTGCGAGACGACCGCGCGCCTGATCCACGAGGCCGGCGGCACTGCCGCGGTGCACGGCGTCAACGTGGCCGAGGAAGACAGCGTCGAGCGCCTCGTGCGCGAGACCGTCAACACGTTCGGGCGCCTCGATCTCGCGTTCAACAACGCCGGCATCGGCGGCGCGATGGGCAAGACCGCCGATTACCCGAGCGAGGACTGGCACCGCGTGCTCGCCGTCAACCTGACCGGCGTGTGGTACTGCATGAAGCACGAGATCCGGCACATGCTGGAGCTCGGCGGCGGCGCGATCGTCAATACCGCCTCGATCGCCGGGCTCATCGGCATGAGCGGCGCGCCGGCCTACGTCGCGGCCAAGCACGGCGTGATCGGCCTGACCAAGAACGCGGCGCTGGAGTACGCGAAACAGAACATCCGCGTCAACGCGGTATGCCCGGGCGGCGTGCGCACCGGCATGACCGAGAGCGCCGACAAGGCCATCCCCGGCTTCCTCGACAAGCTCGCCAGGCTCGAACCGATGGGACGTGTCGCGGAGCCCGAGGAGATCGCCAGCGCCGTGGTATGGCTGCTCTCCGGCGGCGCCTCCTTCATGACCGGGCATGCGCTCGCCGTCGACGGCGGTTACGTCGCGCGCTGATCCCGGCGCGGCGCCTACGCGCCGCTGCGGCGGTGGCCGAGCAGCAGCACGCACGGCGCGAGGCAGATGAAGATCCCGGCGATGGTCCAGAAGACGTCGTTGAACGCGGCCATCTGCACGTGCTGGAACAGTTCCTTGACCAGGCGCGCGGGCGCGTTCGGCTGATCGAGCGCGATGTCGGCCTGGTCGAGCCAGTCGTAGAGGCGCGGGTTGGTCGCGCTGACGTGCTCGCCGAGGTAGCGCCAGTGGACCTGCTCGCGGCGCACCAGCAGGGTGCTCGTGATGGCGATACCGATGGAGCCGCCCATCGTCCGCATGACGTTGTAGAGGCCGGCCGCGTCGGCGCCTTTCTCGGGCGGAATCGTCTCGAAACTCACCGTCGATAGCTGTGAGAAGACCGCCGCCATGCCAAAGCCGAAGACCAGGCCGGGGGCGATGAGCGCGAACATGTCGGCCTCGAGCGAG
>JAUIFX010000109.1 GCA_030429865.1 Gammaproteobacteria bacterium
GCCGGTGCAGACCGGCCTGAAATCGATCGACGCCATGGTGCCGATCGGCCGCGGCCAGCGGGAATTGATCATCGGTGACCGCCAGACCGGTAAGACCGCGGTGGCCATCGACGCCATCATCAACCAGAAGGGCACCGGCATCAAATGCATCTACGTCGCCATCGGCCAGAAGGCGTCGTCGATCAACAGTGTCATCCGCAAGCTCGAAGAGCACGACGCGCTCGCCCACACCATCATCGTGGCTGCGACCGCTTCGGACTCGGCCGCCATGCAGTACATCGCTCCGTACGCGGGCTGCGCCATGGGCGAGTACTTCCGTGACCGCGGTGAAGACGCGCTCATCATCTACGACGATCTGACCAAGCAGGCCTGGGCCTATCGTCAGATCTCCCTGCTGCTGCGCCGCCCGCCGGGCCGCGAAGCCTACCCGGGCGACGTCTTCTACCTCCACTCGCGCCTGCTCGAGCGCGCCGCGCGGATCAATGCCGACCACGTCGAGAAGCTCACGAACGGGGAAGTGAAGGGCAAGACCGGTTCGCTGACAGCATTGCCGATCATCGAAACCCAGGCCGGTGACGTGTCCGCGTTCGTTCCGACCAACGTGATTTCGATCACCGACGGTCAGATCTATCTCGAAACCGACTTGTTCAACTCCGGTTTCCGCCCGGCCATCAACGCCGGCCTGTCGGTTTCCCGCGTCGGCGGTGCCGCCCAGACCAAGATCATCAAGAAGCTCGGTGGCGGTATCCGTCTTGCACTGGCGCAGTACCGCGAACTGGCGGCGTTCTCGCAGTTCGCGTCCGACCTCGACGAGGCGACCCGCAAGCAGCTCGAGCGCGGCCAGCGCGTCATGGAGCTGATGAAGCAGAAGCAGTATTCGCCGTTGTCGGTGGCGCTGATGGCGGTGTCCCTGTACGCGGCCGAAGGCGGCTTCCTCGACGACATCGAGATCGAGAAGATCGGGGACTTCGAGACTGCCCTGCACGACTTCATGAACTCGTCGCACAAGCAGCTGATCGACCAGATCAACGCGAGCGGTGACTACAACGACGAGATCGAAGGCGCACTCAAGTCGGCGATCGAAGACTTCAAAGCGAACCATTCCTGGTAAGCCCCGAGCGCAAGGCCGAAAGCAATGGCAGCAGCCAAAGAAATCCGCACCAAGATCGCGAGCGTCAAGAACACGCAGAAGATCACCAAGGCCATGGAAATGGTCGCGGCGAGCAAGATGCGCAAGGCGCAGGATCGCATGGCAGCGGCGCGCCCCTACGCGGACAAGATGCGCAACGTGGTCGCGCATATCGCCCACGCCAATACCGAGTACCGTCACCCTTTCCTCATCGAACGTGAGGTCAAGCGTATCGGCGTGATCGTGGTCACGACCGACCGCGGCTTGTGCGGCGGCCTCAATGCCAACCTGTTCCGCCAGTCCCTGCGCCAGTTCCAGGCCTGGGAAAAGGAAGGCAAGGAGATCGACCTGTGCGTGATCGGCAACAAGGGGCTCGGTTTCTTCTCGCGCCTCGGCGGCCGGGTCGTCGGCCAGGCCAGCTCGCTCGGTGATGCGCCCAAGCTCGAGGACCTGATCGGCACCATCAAGGTGATGCTCGACAGCTTCCTCGAGAACCGCGTCGACCAGGTCTTCATGGTGTCGAACGAGTTCGTCAACCGGATGACGCAAAAGCCGAACTTCGAGCAGCTGCTGCCGCTGGTGCCGGGTGATACCGACGACCTGCGTCATCACTGGGATTACATCTACGAGCCCGAGGCACGCGACGTCATGGAGCAGCTGTTCTCGCGCTACATCGAGTCGCTGGTCTACCAGGGGGTGGTCGAGAACATTGCCTGCGAGCAGTCCGCGCGCATGGTCGCGATGAAGGCCGCGGCCGACAATGCGGGCAAGCTCATCGACGAACTGCAGCTCGTCTACAACAAGGCGCGGCAGGCAGCCATCACGCAGGAGCTGTCGGAGATCGTCGGCGGTGCCGCCGCGGTCTGAGCGTGACGAGCAGGATTACCGAGTAACTTACGAATTAGGCGATTGAGAGGAACCTCGAGCATGAGTTCTGGAGAGGTGGTACAAGTCATTGGTGCTGTTGTCGACGTGCAATTCCCGACCGCGGAAGTGCCGAAGATCTACGATGCGTTGAAGATCGACAACAGTGAGATCACGCTGGAAGTGCAGGAGCAGCTGGGCGATGGCATCGTGCGCACGATCGCGCTCGGTTCGACCGACGGCCTGCGGCGCGGCATGAACGCCAACAACACCGGCGAGGGCATCAAGGTCCCGGTCGGTACCAAGACGCTTGGCCGCATCATGAACGTGCTCGGCGATCCCATCGACGAGTGCGGGCCGATCGGCGAAGACGAGCGCATGGTCATCCACCGCAACGCGCCCAAGTTCGTCGAGTTGTCACCGGCCACCGAGCTGCTCGAGACCGGCATCAAGGTCATCGACCTGATCTGTCCGTTCGCGAAGGGCGGCAAGGTCGGCCTGTTCGGCGGCGCCGGCGTCGGCAAGACCGTCAACATGATGGAACTCATCAACAACATCGCGACCGAGCACTCGGGCCTGTCGGTGTTCACCGGCGTCGGTGAGCGTACCCGCGAGGGCAACGACTTCTACCACGAAATGCAGGAAGCGGGCGTCGTCAACGTCGAAGAGTTCGAGAAGTCCAAGGTGGCGATGGTCTACGGCCAGATGAACGAGCCGCCCGGCAACCGCCTGCGCGTCGCCCTGACCGGCCTGACCATGGCCGAGAAGTTCCGCGACGAAGGCCGTGACGTGCTGCTGTTCATCGACAACATCTACCGTTACACCCTCGCCGGTACCGAGGTGTCCGCGCTGCTCGGCCGTATGCCGTCCGCGGTGGGTTACCAGCCGACGCTGGCCGAGGAAATGGGCCGCCTGCAGGAGCGGATCACCTCGACCAAGACGGGCTCGATTACTTCCATCCAGGCCGTCTACGTGCCTGCCGACGACCTCACCGACCCGAGCCCGGCGACGACCTTCGCCCACCTCGACGCGACGGTCGTGCTTTCGCGTCAGATTGCCGAGCTCGGCATCTACCCGGCCGTCGACCCGCTCGACTCGACCAGCCGGCAGCTCGACCCGCTGGTGGTCGGCCAGGACCATTACGACACCGCGCGCGCGGTGCAGAACACCCTGCAGCGCTACAAGGAGCTGCGCGACATCATCGCAATTCTCGGCATGGACGAGCTTTCCGAGCAGGACAAGCTCACCGTCGCCCGGGCGCGTAAGATTCAGCGCTTCCTGTCGCAGCCGTTCTCGGTGGCCGAAGTCTTCACCGGTTCGCCCGGCAAGTACGTGTCCCTCAAGGACACCATCGCCGGCTTCAAGGCGATCGTCGCCGGCGAGCACGACGACCTGCCGGAGCAGGCCTTCTACATGGTCGGCTCGATCGAGGAAGCGGTCGAGAAGGCGAAGAAGATTTAAGCCGGGGAGTCACTGCGTATCATGGCCATGACCGTCCACGTCGACATCGTCAGCGCCGAGCGGGAGATCTTCTCGGGGCTGGCCGAGATGATCTTCGCCCCGGCAATCCTGGGCGAGGTCGGCATCGCCCTGGGGCACACGCCGCTACTGACCCGCCTCGGGCCGGGCGAAGTGCGCCTCAACCTGGGCGAGAACAAGCACGAGGCCTTCTACGTCTCCGGCGGCATGCTGGAGGTGCAACCGAATGTCGTCACCATCCTGTCCGACACGGCGCAGCGTGCCGAGGACCTCGACGAAGCCGCCGCCCTCAAGGCCAAGGAAGATGCCGAGCGCCTGCTCTCGGAAGGGAACGCCAAGATGGACTACGCTGCGGCGCTGTCCGAACTCGCCGAGGCTGCTGCCCAGCTCCAGACCATCCAGCGCTTGCGGCGCCGGATGGGCCGCTGAGGAAGCGCGCCCCGTTCCCGAAAACGCCGGCCTCGCGCCGGCGTTTTCGTCTCTGGCCGCAGAGCCGACCATGTTTGTCCGTCCCATCCGCGCCCTCTATCATAGCGCGCGGATTGCGCGGACCCCGACCGCCAAGCAGGGAGACATATGAGCGTCACCGTCGTCGTACTGGCCGCTGGCCAGGGTAAACGCATGCATTCGGACCTGCCGAAGGTCCTGCACCAGGTCGCCGGCAAGCCCATGATCGAGCACGTGCTCGACACTGCCGCTGCCGTCAGTGACCGGGTTCCGGTCGTGGTTCACGGGCATGGCGGCGAACAGCTCGTCGCGGGGCTGGCCCATCGTGAGGTCAAGTGGGCCGAGCAACGCGAGCAACTCGGCACCGGTCATGCCGTCGCGCAGACGCTCGACCAGATACCCGCGGACGATACCGCGCTCATCCTCTACGGCGATGTGCCGCTGCTCACCCCGCGCGCCCTCAACGAGCTGCTCGATGCGTCGGCGTCGAGCGGTTTCGCGGTGCTGACGGCGCGCATGCCCGACCCGAGCGGTTACGGCCGCATCGTGCGTGCAAGCGATGGCAGCGTCGCGCGCATCGTCGAGCACAAGGACGCTTCGGAGCAGGAACTCGCGATCGACGAAATCAACACCGGAATCATGGCCCTGCGCGGAGCGCTGCTGCACCAGTGGATCCCGGCGCTCGGAAACGACAACGCGCAGGGTGAGTACTATCTCACCGATTGCGTGGCGATGGCCGTCGCCCAAGGCATTGCCGTTGGCAGCGCCACCCTTGCCGATGCCGCCGAGGCGATGGGCGTCAACAATCGCCGCCAGCTGGCCGAGGTCGAACGGCTCTACCAGGGCCGCCTGGCAGACACCCTGCTCGAACAGGGCGTCACGCTGATTGATCCTTCGCGCCTCGATGTGCGCGGCACGCTCGAGTGCGGTCGTGATGTCGTGATCGACGTCAATGTCGTCTTCGAAGGTGATGTGCGCCTGGGTGACGGCGTGCGCATTGGTCCCAACAACGTCATCCGCGACGCGCAGATCGACGCCGGCGTCGAGATCCTGCCGAATTGCGTGATCGAGTCGGTCACCATCGGCGCCTCCTCGCGCATCGGCCCCTTTGCGCGCCTGCGCCCCGAGACGACGCTGGGCCGTGGCGTGCACATCGGCAACTTCGTCGAGATCAAGAAATCCGCCATCGCGGCCGGCAGCAAGGTCAACCATCTCGCCTATGTCGGGGATGCCGAGGTCGGCGAGCGGGTCAACGTCGGTGCCGGTACCATTACCTGCAACTACGACGGCGCTTTCAAGCACAAGACCGTACTCGAAGACGATGTCTTTGTCGGTTCCGATACCCAGCTCGTCGCGCCGGTGCGCGTCGGCCGCGGCGTGACCATCGGCGCCGGGACCACCGTCACCGAGGACGTCGAGGCCGGGCGGCTGGTGATCAGCCGTGTGCGGCAGAAGACCATCAGCGGTTGGGAACGTCCGCGCAAGGACCAGCCCAACACCGAGAAGAAATAGCCGTCGGCGGGACGCTGTTCCGCCCGGCCAGCAGCGACAGGACAACAGCATGGTTGCGACAGCAGATTTATACGACGCGCACGGCGAGACGCTGCGCGTACTGGCCCCGATCTTCCGCGATTTCGGCGGTGTCCGCACCTTCGAAGGACCGGTCGTCACGCTCAAGGTGCACGAGGACAACAGCCTCGTGCGCAGTACGCTCGAAGAGCCCGGCCAGGGGCGCGTCCTGGTAGTCGACGGGGGCGGTTCACTGCGCTGTGCGCTGGTCGGCGACAACCTGGCCGAGATCGGCGTCAACAATGCCTGGGCCGGTATTGTCGTCTACGGCTGTATTCGTGACGCGGAGCCGATCGCCAGGCTTTCGATCGGTGTCAAGGCGCTGGCAACGAATCCGCGCAAGAGCGTCAAGAAGGGTGTCGGCGAACGCGATGTCGAACTGCGTTTCGCCGAAGTCACGATCAAGCCCGGCGAGTATCTCTATGCCGACGCCGATGGCGTCGTCGTCGCCGATAAGCGGCTCGACTGAACGCCTCATGGGCGGCCCGGGTCCGTTCACCGTTGCGTGCGTGCAGAACTGCGCGGGCGACGATCTCGACGCGAACCTGCGCGGCGTCGAAGAACTCGTCCGGGGTGCTGCCGCCGCGGGCGCCGACCTCATCTGCCTGCCCGAGTTCTACTGCCTGCTCGAGCGCCACGACGGCGCCTACTACGAGCGCGGCTACGAGGAGGCTGCACACCCGGCCCTCGCCCATGGCCGCGGACTTGCGCGTGAACTCGGCCGCTGGTTGCTGCTCGGCTCCATCCCCGTGCGCGATACCGGTGGCAAGGTACGCAACCGGGCGCTGCTGCTCTCGCCGGAAGGCGAGGTTGCCGCGCGCTACGACAAGATTCACTTGTTCGACGTCGCCATCCGCGATGGCCAGCAATACCGCGAATCGAACAGCGTGGCGCCGGGAGAACGCGCGGTGGTCGCGCCGCTGCCCTGGGGGCGGCTCGGCCTGAGCATCTGCTACGACCTGCGTTTCGCCTACCTGTATCGCGAACTCGCGCGCGCGGGCGCCGAGTTCCTCGCCGTGCCCGCGGCGTTTACCGCCAAGACCGGCGCGGCGCACTGGCATGCGTTGCTGCGTGCGCGCGCCATTGAAACGGGCTGCTACGTCTTTGCCCCCGGCCAGTGCGGCGTGCGCCACTGGGGACGCCGCACCTACGGCCATTCGCTCATCGTCGACCCCTGGGGTGACGTGCTGGCCGACGGCGGCGACGACGTCGGTTTCGTCACCGCGCGTATCGATCCAGCGCGGGTCGGCGAGGTGCGCGCGATGATCCCGGCGCTGAGTCACGACCGCCGCTACCGCGTCGAGGTCGGCTGAGGCGCCTCGCTGCGCCCCCGGATTCAGGCCCGGTTCAGTCGCGATAGGTACACTACCCGCCTGTCCAATCCCCGGCGGATCCCGATGTCTGTCAACAGCCTGCCGCGCCATCCGCTGACGGTTCGCAACGGCCGCCGTCCCGCGGACGTGCGTCGCGGCGCCGCTCGGTTATGATGAATCCATGACTCGCCGCACCCTGTTTCCCATTCTGCTCGCGCTGGCCCTCACCTGCGGCGCCGCACCGGCCGCCCGCGCTGGCGCGACCGATGGCGCCGATGCGGCGCGGCAGGCTGCCGCGATGACCGGCGGTCGCGTTCTCGACGTGCGTACGACGAGCAAGGGAGGACAGACCGTCTACGAAGTGAAGGTGCTGCTCGACGACGGCAGGGTACGGGTCGTGCGCGTAGACGGCGCGGCGGCCGGCGGCGGCAGTCGCTGATGCGGGTTCTCGTCGTCGAGGACGAGGATGCCTTGCGCGAACAGCTCGCCGAGCGGCTGCGAGCGGCTGGCTACGCCGTGGACTGCGCGGCCAATGGCGAAGATGGTGAGCACATCGGCCGCGAGTACCCGATAGACGCGGCCATCGTCGACCTCGGCCTGCCGGACAAGTCCGGCAGCAGCGTCATCGCGGCCTGGCGCGCCGGTCAGAAGGCGTTTCCGGTGCTCATCCTGACCGCCCGCGGACGTTGGGAAGACAAGGTCGCGGGCCTCGAGATCGGCGCCGATGATTATCTCGTCAAGCCGTTTCACAGCGAGGAGCTGCTGGCGCGGCTGCGTGCGCTGCTACGCCGCGCGGCCGGCTTCTCGCAGTCGCGGATCGAGTGCGGGCCGCTGCTGCTCGAGCTTGGCGCGAAGCGGGTGAGCATGGGGGGCCGCGAGCTCGAGCTGACCGCGCTCGAGTACAAGGTGCTCGAGTACCTGATGCTGCACGCGGGCAACGTGCTGTCGAAATCCGACCTCACCGAGCACATCTACGAAGACGACAGCGAGCGCGACAGCAACGTGCTCGAGGTCATCATCGGGCGCCTGCGTCGCAAACTCGATCCCGAACGCGAGCTCAACCCCATCGAGACGATACGCGGCCGCGGCTACCGGCTGCGCCTCGCGCGGACGAGCGAGGAGGGCTGAGCGCCGCCGCGCGCGGGCGCCGCACGTTTCCGATGCGCTCGCTGCGCGGCCGGATCCTTCTTACCGCGAGTCTGGTGCTGGCCGTGTTCCTGGGTTGCGCGGGCGTACTCCTCGATCGCGCGTTTCGTGACAGCGCGGTGAACAGCGTCGAAGACCGTCTGCGCGGGCGTGTGTTCATGCTCATCGGCGCGGCCGATTTCGACGCCGCCGACACCACGGCGATGATCGGTTCGCTGCCCGACCCGGCGTTGGCCACCCCTGGCTCGGGCAATTACGCACGACTCGTCGACGTCGCAAGCGGCTCGACCTGGTTGTCCCGTTCGGCGCTCGGCATCGAGTTGCCGTCGGCGCCCGCGGGCGAGCTCGGCCAGTGGGACCTGCGCCGTCTTCGCGGGCCGTCCGGCGAAGCGCTGTTCGCGCTGTCGTACGGGATTTCCTGGGAGGGGGAAGGCGAGCGCGAGCCGCGCCGCTTCACCCTGCAGGCCTACGAGGACGGCGCGCTCTACGAGGCCATGGTGGCGCGTTTCCGTCGCAGTCTTTGGGGTTGGTTCGGCGGTCTCAGCGTTGCCCTGCTGCTCGTGCAGGGATTGAGTCTCACGCGCGGGCTGCGACCGCTCGGCGACGTCGGCGAGGAAGTCCGCGCCATCGAGTTGGGCCGCCAGGAGCAGATCGTCGGCGAGTACCCCGCCGAACTGAGCGCATTGACCGGTAACCTGAACAAGCTGTTGCGCCACAATCGCAATCACCTGCAGCGTTACCGCAACGCGCTCGGCGACCTGGCCCATGCGATCAAGACGCCACTGGCGGTGCTGCGCAGCGAATTCGACCGCGATGCCGCGCCTGGTTCCGACCTCGCGGTGGCACACGAGCAGATCGAGCGTATCGACCGCACCGTGCACTACCACCTGCAGCGCGCCGCTACCGCCGGCCGTTCGCTGATGGCGCCGGCGTGGCCGGTTGGCCCGGTGATAGAGCGGCTCGTCGCGACCCTGCGCAAAGTCTATGCGGGGCGCGAACTCGGCATCGAGTGCGAGGTCGACGAGACGGCACGTTTTTCCGGTGACGAAGGCGACCTCATGGAGATCGTCGGAAACCTGGCGGACAACGCCTGCAAATGGGCGCGATCGCGGGTACATGTCGCAGTGACCGACGGCAAGGCCGGCGACGCCTTCGTGCTCACGGTCCGTGATGATGGTCCCGGGATCCCGGCGGGGCAGCTCGAACACATCCTGCAGCGCGGGGCGCGGCTCGACGAATCGGTCGAAGGCCAGGGCATCGGTCTCGCCGTGGTTCGCGAAATGGTCGAGAACGTCTATGGCGGGCGCTTCGTTCTGCGCAGCACGGCGGACGGTACCGAGGCCTGCGTGACCATCAGCTGGACCTGAGCGAGTAGGTAAGCGGAGCGCAGTCAGGTCGCGAGTGGCCGGGCGGCCGCCACGCGAGGTGATGCCAGCGGCGGCTTGCCCGGCAGGCGCGGAGCCGCCGCGCTCGCAGGCGGGGCGCGCGCGGTGCTCTGATACAATGCGGCCCCCATTGAGCGGTTACCCGATGTCCTCCCCAGCCAGTCCTCTCAACGCCGACGCGCCGATCATCGTCGCCGGCCGCCAAAGCAGCGCCTATAGCTACGACGAACTGATCGCATGCGGTCACGGCGAGCTGTTCGGCCCCGGCAACGCGCAGCTGCCGTTGCCGCCCATGCTGATGTTCGATCGCATTACCCACATCGACGACAGCGGCGGGAAGTATCAACGCGGCCAGGTACAGGCCGAACTCGATATCAACCCGGAGCTCTGGTTCTTCCAGTGCCACTTCGACAACGATCCGGTTATGCCCGGCTGTCTCGGCCTGGATGCCATGTGGCAACTGGTCGGGTTCTTCCTGGCATGGCGCGGTGGTCTCGGACGCGGGCGCGCGCTGGGCGGCGCCGATATCCAGTTCACGGGGCAGGTCACGCCGGACAAGAAACTGGTGCGCTACACGGTCGATGTCCGCCGCATCATCTCGCGTTCCCTCGTGATGGGCATTGCCGATGCGACGATGGAAGTCGACGGCGAGAAGATCTACGAGGGCAGCAACCTGCGCGTCGGCTTGTTCACCGAGGAGCAGCTCTAGGGCGGCGGCGGGCGCCGCTCGTTTCAGATGGGTTGCGCGCGTTCGTTGAGCAGCGCTTCGAGCATGTCGAGCTGCATGCGCACGGCGTCGAGCCAGGGGTTGATCGACAACGCATCGTGGAACGCGGCGGCTGCCTCGCGGTAACGCTCCAGGCGAAACAGGCATTGGCCGCGACCTGAGAGGGCGCCGAAATGGCGCGGCTCCAGGGACAGTACCTGCGCGATGTCCGCCAGGGAGCCGTCGAGATCGCCCTGCAGGTAGCGCAGGATCGCGCGCTGATTCCAGGCCTCGGCGTAGGCCGGGTGCGCTGCGACGAGTTCGTCGAACAGCGTCTCGGCGCTGGCCGCGTCTCCGGCCTGGGCTCGCTCGCGCGCGCGTGCGAGGAGGCTGGCCGCGGCCGGGTCATCGTGTTCGAACCAGGCCTGCCAGATGCGCTGCTCGATGGCCGCGGCCTGGCGGCCGCCCGGCGCATTGGCGAGCTGCGTGAACAGCTCGTCGAGCCGCGGGGCGGTCTGGTCCGCCCCGGCGAGCGCGGACCACAGCCATGCCGCGAGGATCGCGAGCGGCGCAAGCACGGGCGGGCGGCGTCGGCTCACGCTGCGTCGCCGAGCGCGGCGAACGCCCGGCGCGCCGCCGCCACGGTCTGTTCGATCTCCGCCGTACCGTGGGCGGCCGAGACGAAGCCCGCTTCGAAAGCAGACGGGGCCAGGTTGACGCCGCCTTCGAGCATGAGGTGAAAGAAGCGTTTGAAGCGCTCGATGTCACAGGCCATGATCTGTGAGAAGCGCGACACCGGCGCGTCCGCCGTGAAGAAGAACCCGAACATGCCACATACATGGTTCGTGGTGAGCGGTACACCGCAATCGGCGGCGGCGCCTTCGAGGCCCTCGCACAGCGCACGCGTCTGTTCCAGCAGGCGGCTATGGAAACCGTCTTCGCTGACCAGGTCGAGTGTCGCGATGCCGCTCGCCATGGCGAGCGGGTTGCCCGACAGCGTGCCGGCCTGGTAGACCGGTCCTGACGGTGCGAAATGGTCGATGATTGCCGCCGGCCCCGCGATCGCCCCGACTGGCATGCCACCACCGATCACCTTGCCGAGAACGGTCAGGTCGGGGCGGATGCCGTACAAGGCCTGGGCGCCGCCGGCATGCACGCGGAAACCCGTCATGACTTCGTCGAAGATGAGCAGGCTACCGTGCCTCGCGGTCATTTCGCGCAGTGCCTCGAGGAAGCCGGGTTGCGGCGGGATGCAGTTCATGTTGCCGGCCACGGGCTCGACGATCACCGCGGCGATGTCGTCACCGAGTCGCGCGAATGCGTCGGCGGCCTGGTCGGCATCGTTGAACGTGAGTGTCGTCGTCAGCTCGGCCAGCGCAGCCGGCACGCCCGGCGAGTTCGGCACGCCCATCGTCAGCGCGCCTGAGCCGGCCTTGACCAGCAGCGAATCGGCGTGGCCGTGGTAGCAGCCTTCGAACTTGACGATGCGATCGCGCCCGGTGACGCCGCGGGCGAGACGGATGGCGCTCATCGCCGCTTCCGTGCCCGAACTGACCATGCGGACCTTCTCTGCCGATGGCACGAGCGCGACGATGCGCTCGGCAAGTTCGGTCTCCAGTTCGCAGGGGGCGCCGAAGCTGAGGCCGCGCTCCAGCTGTGCGGCGAGCGCCTCGCGTACTGCCGGATGGCCATGGCCGGCGATCATCGGGCCCCAGCTGCCGATGTAATCGATGTAGTGTCGACCGTCGGCATCGGTGAGCCGGGCACCTTCACCGTGGGTGAAGTAGACCGGTGTGCCGCCGACGCCGTTGAACGCGCGTACGGGGGAGTTGACGCCGCCCGGCATGACGCGCAGGGCGGCGGCGAATAGTTTTTCGGATGCTGTCGTCATGCGGTGCTCTTGGATTTGCTGTCGCGTCGATCCGAGGTCGCTTGCCGCCGCCGTGGCGGACCGCCGGACACCCGCTGACGCGGGCCCGGGCGCGCCTCCAGACTCCGCATTGTCCGGCGCGCGGCGGTCGATCGCAACGCCGGCGCGCCTCGGTGGTCGCCGGTGGTCAGCCCGTCCAGGGTTTGACCACGGCGAGCACGATCACGGCGACCAGCGCGAGCACGGGGGCCTCGTTCAACCAGCGGTAGAACACGTGGCCGTGCCGGTTGCGGTCGGCAGCGAATGCCTTGCGCAGGTGGCCGAGGTAGAAATGATAGGCGACGAGCGCGGCGACGATGGCGAGTTTCGCGTGCAGCCACGCCGTCTGCGCGAGCCATGCGTGGCCACGCAAAGCGACGAGCCACAGCCCGAGGCCCACGGTGAGCACGACGCTCGGCATCATGATGCCGTAATAGAGCTTGCGCTCCATGATCCGGAAGCGCTCCTCGCTGATGGCGTCCTCGCACATCGCGTGGTAGACGAACAGGCGGGGCAGGTAGAACAGGCCCGCGAACCACGTGACAACGAAGACGAGATGAAATGCCTTGATCCAGAGATAGGTGTGCACGGTGCGGATGAGGGCGGATAAGCGCGTTGTAGAGTAGCAGGGTGCCGCCAGTCGGCCGGCACGCTTTATTGGCGCCGGTCTTCCAGTTCGAGGCGGTCCGCCGGCAAGGCGGGTGCAGCGCTCACGGGGGCTGCGCGGTCCCCGGCGCCGAAATAGGCGCGCACCCGCAGGTAGATGCCCTTCAGGGTGCGCAGCAGCTTGGGCAGCAACCAGGCGATCAGCACGAGGAAGCCGGCGAGCAGGGCGAAGAACACCACGGGGTGATTGAATGCCGTCCACAGGCCGGCCACGACCATGACGTCTTCGCCGACCGACGCGGTCCAGTTGGTGACCGGTTCGGGCGAAGTGTTGATGACCGCCCGCGATCCCGCCTTGGCGGCATGCGAACTCGCCGCCAACGTGCCGCCGAGGATGAACGCCGCGAGCTGGATTGCCGGATCGAGCTCGCCGACCGCGGCGGCCGCGAGCACCGCGCCGGCCGGAATGCGAACGAAGGTGTGCAGGACGTCCCAGGCCGAGTCGACGCCGGGTGTCTTGTCGGCGAAGAACTCGACGCAGTACATGAAGCCGGATGCCGCGATCACCAGCGGGTGCGTAAGAATCTCGAGGTCAGGCGGCAGGGTGAGCGCCCCCGAACTGCCGAGAACGCCGATCATGAGCAGCGCGGCGTAGAGATTGATCCCGCTCGCCCAGGCGGCCCCGGCGGCGAGCGCCATGGTGGAAGTCAATTCGATGCCCATCGTTTTCTCCCCGGCACCGACGGTGCCTTCGTCGCTGCATTGAACCCGTGCCTTGGCACGCGTGCAAGGGCGGCTCATCGTCGCGGCGCCCGCGTCGGCGAAAGGCGGCGCCATCTCGGGCGGCCGTTGCCGGACCGCCACGAGCTCGCGTGCAGCTCGGACCGCGGCATGGCGAGCGCTCGTGGCAGCTCGCCGGGCCTGCGCCGTCGTACCTGCCGAGGGTCTGCGGCGGCGTTGGCCCGTTCCATGTAAGTGATTGACGACCCTATGCCTTGCCGCTAATGTCCGGGCACCGCGTCGCACCGGGTCCGCTGCGATGCGTGGGACACACGGGTGTACGGACGGGTGATGCGCAGACAGGTTCGCCGAACGAGAGACGATCGCCTGAACGCGGCCGCGGCACGGTCGAGGTGCGCGGGTTGCGCGCACGATCGAGGGTCGGACGGGCCGTGAAACTCGTCATCACGCCGCATCGGCCGGTCCGCAAGGCGCTGATCGCGGTCGGCCTGACGCTCGCCGTGCTGCTCGCGGTCGTGGTCGCGCTCGATTACGGGCACTGGCGTGCCATTGCCGGCGCGATGGTCTCGACCGGGGAGAAGCGCTCCCTGCTCGACGAAGCCGTCACGCTGCGGCGTGAGAACGAGCGCTTGCGTTTCCAACTTGCGCGGCTGCGTCGCACCGAGGAAATTCACCGCTCGGCGCGCGAAGAGAATCACGACCTGTTGGTCGAGGCGCAGGCGGAAATCGCCACCCTCAAGCGCGAAACGCAGTTTTTTCGCGACGTCATCGGTTCGGCGGAAGTCGGCACCGGGCCGCGCATCGGGGGCATCCAGGTCAAGGCGCTGGAGGGCACCGGGCGGTACGGCTACAAGCTCGTCATGACGCACGTCAACAAGGATGACCGCGTTGCCGAGGGGTCGCTCCGGGTCGCGCTGCAGGGCGAGTACGAGGGACGGCGCAAGGCACTGAGGCTGAGCGAGTTGGTGGAATCGGGGCCTGATAAATTTTCATTCAAATTCAAACACTTTCGCCTTTTCGAGGGGACCATACGGATGCCCGAGGGCTTCGTCCCGAGGCAGATCGAGGTCGCTGTGCGCGGCCGCGGCCGTTCCGGGGACGAGTATTCCGAGACCTACGATTGGGCGTCGGTCCTGAACTGAGGGGGTTTGTTCGATGTTGGGTAAGGCAAAAAAGCGCAAGCCGACGCGGGTCGATTCGCTGATCGGGCAGCAATCGCGCGTACTGGGGGATATCAGGTTCGGCGGCGGCTTGCACGTCGACGGCACCATCAAGGGGAATGTCAGCGCTGAAGGCGACGAGCGTGCCACGCTGACGGTCAGCGACCGCGGCACCATCGAAGGCGAGGTGCGGGTTCCGTACATCATCCTCAACGGGGTGGTGAAGGGAGACGTTTATGCCAACGAGCACGTGGAACTCGCATCGAGCGCACGAGTCGAAGGGAACGTCTATTACGCCCTGATCGAGATGGCCATGGGGGCGGAAGTCAACGGAAAGCTGGTTCGTATCGTCGAGGAGAGTCGCCCGCCGCTTGCCCTCGACCACGATGCCGGCTTCGAGGACGCGGAAAAACCCTGAACTCCTGCTGGTTGAACTTGCCGGGGCCCGCCCTTATGTTCTACGCAACTGATTTCGGGATGCCACGCTGATGGAAACTTCTGAACAAACGCTCGTTTTCACCGACTCGGCGGCGCTCAAGGTGCGCGAACTCATCGACGAAGAAGGGGATGATTCCCTGATGCTGCGCGTGTTCATCTCGGGCGGCGGCTGTTCGGGCTTCCAGTACGGGTTCACGTTCGACCAGACCGAGAACGACGGTGACGTCGCCGTGGTCAACCAGGGCGTCAAGCTGCTCGTAGACCCGATGAGCGTGCAGTACCTGATGGGCGCGGAGATCGACTACACCGAGGGGCTCGAAGGTTCGCAGTTCGTCATCCGCAATCCCAACGCGCAGACAACCTGCGGCTGCGGCTCGTCCTTCTCGGTCTGAGCGCGCCACCCACCACCGAGAGTTCGCCTCGGTCGAGGTCGCAACGCGGCACCTGGAGCGTCTGCCAGCCCGGTGCCGCGCTCAGGCGCCGCCGCGGCTAGACCGCGCGGGAAGCGGTGCGGTGCCCTCTCCGGCGGCGCGATCCGTGCGGATTCAGCGCCCGCTCGAGCCACACGGCGCGTGGACCACGCCCAGGCAGAGCGCACGCGGCGCCGCGCCCGTCGTGAGGCGTGTGGGAATCCCGGCCAGTCTCCGCTGCGCGTACCAGGCGAAAGCAAGGGCCTCGATGAAGCCGGCATCGATTCCCAGGGCGTCGGTGTCGAGCACCGCGCGCGGGGCGAGTCGCCGCGCGAGCCGTGTCATCAGCTCTGCGTTCCTCGCACCGCCCCCGCAGACGTAGACGTTCGCCGCGCGGCCGGGAACATGCGCTTCGATGCTTCGCGCAAGTGACTCCACGGTCAGTTCGCACAACGTCGACTGCACGTCGGCGGCATCGAATGCCGCTGCGGCCCCCGGTACGGTTGCCAGTATCGTCTCGAGAAAGGCCAGGTTGAACAGCTCGCGGCCGGTGCTCTTGGGCGGCGTCTGCGCGAAATAGTCATGACCGAGCAGGGCCTCGAGCACTTCCGGTACCACGCGTCCCGTGGCCGCCCATGCGCCATCTTCGTCGAAACCGGCACCGTGATGGCGTGCTATCCACTCGTCCATGAGGCAGTTGCCAGGGCCGGTATCGAAACCCAGGGTCGCGGTGTCCGACGCTTGCGGTACCAGGGTCACGTTCGTGATGCCGCCGATGTTGACGATAATGCGATCCTCGTTCGCGCTACCCAGACATGCGGCATGGAAGGGCGGCACGAGCGGGGCCCCCTGGCCACCGCAGGCGACGTCCAGGCGGCGAAAGTCCGCCACCGTGGTAATGCCAGTGCGTGCGGCGATCGTCGCGCCGCAGCCGATTTGCAGGCTGTAGGGTGATGGCGGGGACGGATGATGATGTATCGTCTGGCCGTGACTGCCGATCGCGGTGATCGTTGCAGGCGAGACCCCCGCTTCGTCCAGCAGCGCGAGTGCGGCATCAGCGAAGTGGCGCCCGATATCGACATCGAGTGTGCCGAGCTCGTGCAGCGTTACGCGGGCCGTGGGAGCGATCGCCGCGAGCAGCCGGGCGCGCAGTTCGGGCGGGTAGGGTACCGTCGTACAGCGAACGGTCTCTGGCGGCTCCTGCGCGTCGAAACGCACCAGGGCCACATCGACGCCATCCATGCTGGTGCCCGAGATCAGACCCAGGAACAGTGCTGCCGAAGACACCCTGTCATCCAGCCGCCCGCGTCCTCAGTTCGCGGCGCGGCCGTTCTCACCGATACCGAGGCTGGCGAGGTCGAGTTGGGCGACCACTGTCGATTGCTCGACGTCGAAGCGTGCGTAGAGTTCGTCGAGCTGGTCGAGCAGTGGTGTTGCATGGCGGCGGAAGTCGGCCACGTAGCGGGCATCGAGGGGCTCGGACTTCGGTAGATCGA
>JAUIFX010000275.1 GCA_030429865.1 Gammaproteobacteria bacterium
CGGCTACCGCTGCCGAAGCGGTCCAGAAGAGCGTGTTGACGAGTATTCCCCTCGTACACCTGAGCGGCTTCGCGTTCCCGACGCGCAACATGCCTTGGCCGGTGCAATGGGTGTCGGAGATGTTTCCCGCCACGCACTACATCCGCATCAGCCGCGCCATCTACCTGCGGGGCGAGGGAGCGCTCGACTTGCTGCCCGAACTCGGCATGCTGCTGCTCTTCGGCACTCTTCTCGTCGCCTTCGCCCTGCGGCGCATGGAGGCGCGCGCATGAGCCAAGGCGGGCGCAGTGTGCTGTCGAACGTTCTGGCCGTCGCTTACAAAGAGTCGGCGACGCTGCGCCACGACCGGGCACTGATCGGGGCGATCATCGCGCAGCCGCTCATGCTACTCGTTCTGACGGGACTGGTGCTGTCGAACGAACCCTCCAACGTCCCGTGGGCGGTGTTCGACCGCAGCCCCTCGGCGGAGTCGCGGCGCCTGCTGCGCGACATCGAGGCGACCGGCTACTTCCTGCCGGCGCGAGCCGTCTACAGCCCGGACGAAGGCAGGGAACTGTTGCGCAGCTCCGAGGTAGTGGCGTTTCTCTCGGTGCCGCGCGACTTTCGCCGCGAGGTCGAGCGCGGCCGGCCGCAGGTCGAGCTGCTGCTGGACGGCAGCGACCCGCTGACCGCCGCGCGCGTCTCGGGCTACATCGCCGAGGTGGCGAACGGACTGAACCTGCGCCGAGTCACGCATGCCGCGGGCGAGGAGGAGCCGGTGGCGACACGAGGGCCGCTGGATGTGCGTCAGCGCTTCCGGTTCAACGCGCGCTTGCGCGACCGGGAGTTCTTCCTGACCGCGCTCGCCGGGATCCTGCTGACGAACCTGTGCCTGTCGGTGACGAGTCTCGGACTCGTGGCCGAGCGCGAGAGCGGCACCTACGAGCACATGCTTTCGCTGCCGACGACAGCGGTGGAGATCGTGCTCGGCAAGCTGCTGCCGCACGTCGGCATCAGCTACGCGGTGCTGCTGTTCTCGATCCTCGCGCCGGGGGTGGCGTTCGGGATCTGGCCCCGCGGCAGCTGGCTGGCGCTCGCGGTCGTCACGCTGCCGTTCGTGCTGGCATCGCTGGCGATGGGGGTGTTCGTTTCGGCGCTGGCCAGGACGTCGGCGCAGGCGGTGTTCATCGCGGTGTTCTTCATCCTGCCGTCGATGATCCTGTCGGGTGCGATGTTTCCGTATCAGTTCATGCCGCACGGCGTGCGCGAGCTCGGCGCACTGATGCCGCTGCGGTGGTACCAGATCGCCTCGCGTCGCATCATCGAGCGCGGCGCCGGTCTCGACGACGTGCTCCTCCCGATGGCGGTCCTCGTGTTGATCTTCACGGCGTTCCTGCTCGGCATCCGCTGGCGGGTGAAGCCCCGCCTCGGCTAGGCCGGGGTGGTCACGCGGAGGAAGTGCCGGGTGCTGCGGGCACAGTCGCCGAGATAGCCGACGGCCGCGGCAGCCGTTTGCAGCACGCCCGCCGGGCCTTGAACTCGCCGCTCGTCGCGCGTGGGCTTCAGCGAACGGACCGGTCGTTCCCATTCGGGCCGGACACACAAGTCGCGACGGGTCGCGAGAACCGCCTCGGGTTGGTGTTGGTCGAAGGGATGGAAGTCTTTGCGGGTGAGGGCGCGCAGGTTGGCGCCGCCGCCACGCAGGAGTCCGTTTCTGCCGAAGAGCTGACGCAGGATCGGCCGCCAGGTGCGCATTCGGTTCTGCTGGCCGGGAAACGCATGGCGGCAGACCACCCAGGAAACGAGGGGGAGCGAGAGGGCCATCGTGACGAGCAGCAGCGCGACGCCACCGCGGCGCAGCGTCGCGGAGTCGGATCCGTCGCCGTAGACGTGGAGGAAGCCGTCGTAGAGGGCCGCCTGGTGCTCGACCTCTTCGTAGAAGTGCCAGAGCAGTAGGCGACGCGGCAACTCGGCGGCCGGATCCAGAACGGACGGGTTCTCCATGACCGCATGGCCGATCTCGCCGATCCCCTGCTCGGCGGCGACCCCCCAGGCGATCACGGCGCCGTCGCCGAAGCGCGTCTGGATGTTGCCGATGATGTCGAGGAGGAAGCGCCGCGCGGGCTCGATGGGATAGTCCCGATCGCCGAGAACGCGGTTCATGCGCGCATGCACCGCGCCGTGGATGGCTTCCTGCTGCAGGAAGCGGGACGTCTCGTCGATGATGGCCGGGTTGGACATCCTCCCGAGCAGGGCGCGTCCGATGTCGATGAACTCCTGTTCGGCGATCCCGGCGAGAATGCCGAAGGCGCTCCAGAACGAGGAGAGGCCGGGGTCGCCGGCGAACCACGCGTCGGGCAGGCTGTCGTCGAAGAGCAGGTCGGGCTGGCGGGGGACCGGGCGGATGCCGCGGCGCAGGGAGGGGGTTGTCGCGGTATCGGACGCTGCCGCGTCGCTGTGGTGGAGGGGATGGGTGGCGGAGTCGTTCACGGGCAAGTCCTTTTCCGAGATTTACGCCCGGCTCGCAGCGTTGAGGCGGTGCATCTCGATCCTGCTCGAACTCTGCTTTTCTTTCTTGCGAATTTGCGTCAATAGATTGTGAGTTTGCGCCATGCGTGCATGAGAAACGAGGTGCCCATCGATGAAAGCCCTGATCGCGTCCATTTTCAGTGCCGCCCTCGTTCTCGTCGCCGTGTCACAGCCGTCGCTTGCGGCCGACCGCCAACAGCTCGCGCGCGAAGGCGCCGCGGCGCTGAAGAACCTCACGGCCACCAACTCCGGCGCCCGCGTTCTGGCCGAGAAGGCCGTTGCCGTGCTCGTCTTTCCGAGCATCGTCAAGGCCGGCTTGATTTTCGGCGGACAACTCGGGGACGGCGTTCTCTTGAAGAACGGAAAAGCTGCCGGGTACTACCGCTCGATTGCCGGTTCCTACGGTCTACAGGCCGGCGCCCAGACCTTCGGCTACGCGCTGTTCTTCATGAACCAGGCGGCGCTGCAGTACCTTGACGACAGCAAAGGCTTCGAGGTCGGCGTCGGGCCGAGCATCGTCGTCGTCG
>JAUIFX010000110.1 GCA_030429865.1 Gammaproteobacteria bacterium
CGATTCCGGTATGTGCGCATGGCGCGCGCGCCCGGGCGAGCATTACCTGCAAACCACCGGCGAGAAGGGCGGCCTGTGGCGCATGCGGGGCCGAGCACCGCAGAAACTCGCCGGTGTCGGCTTCATTTCCGAGGGCTTCGAGCACTGCCAGCCGTACCGCCGCATGCCGGACAGCTACCATCGACGCGTCGACTGGATCACGGCGGGCATCGAAGGCGAGATCATCGGCGATTTCGGCCTCGCCCATGGGGGCGCCGCGGGTATCGAACTCGATCGTTACGACCTCGCGCTGGGTACGCCCCCGCATGCCCTGATCATCGCCTCCTCCGGGGGGCATACCGACAACTACATCCTCGTTACCGAGGAGTTGCTCTATGCCTACCAGGGCCTGACGGGCACGCAGGACTATCGCATTCGCGCCGACATGGTCTATTTCACCGCCCCCAACGACGGCGCCGTCTTCTCCTCGGGGTCGATTGCGTTCGGCCAGGCGCTGCCGGTCAACCATTTCGACAACAACGTCGCGAGGCTGCTCGCGAACGTCGTCACGACTTTCATGCAGGACGGGCCGCTACCGGGCGGACAATGGGTCAGCCGGGAGCGGCAGTTCCGCTGAGGGGCGCCCCTGGCGGCGGCGCCCGCGCCGGCGGCGGGCGGTCCGCGTTCCTGGCGTAGCGGGAGGGCGTCAGCGGCTGGTCAGCTTGAATTCGATGCGCCGGTTGCGCGCCAGGGCCGCGGGATCCTCACCCGGATCGATGGGATGCTCGGCGCCGAAGCCGGTCGCCGCGAGACGTCCCGGTGGAATGCCGAAACGCATCAGTTCGCGCACGATGGCGATGGCCCGTGCGGCCGACAGCTCCCAGTTGGAGGGAAAGCGCGCGGTATTGATCGGGCGCCGGTCGGTGTGCCCGTCGACGCGCAGGATCCAGTCGATGTCGGGTGGGATCTGCGTCATCAGGCGGGCGAGGGTTTCCGCGACATGGGCGACCTGGCGCCGGCCGGCCGGACCGAGTTCGTCGGTACCGCTGGCGAACAAGAGTTCGGCCGGCAGGACGAACCGATCGCCGACGATGCGGATCCCGGGCACCTCGGCGAGCGCCTCGCGCAGGCGGCCGAAGAAGTCGGAGCGGTAGCGTTGCAGCTGGGCGGCCTTGGCCGCCAGCGCGACGTTGAGTTGCTCGCCAAGCTCGCTGATGCGCAGGTCCTTGCGCGCGATCTCCGCTTCGCTCGCCTCGAGGGTCTCGGCCAGGCTCGCGAGCTGCGAGCGCAGTTCGGCTAGCTGGCGATTGAGCAGCTCGACCTGCGCCTGCGCGGCGAGATTGAGCTCGCTCTGTTCGGCAAGGCGTGCACGCACGTCGTCACGTGCCGCGGAGGCGTCTTCGAGTTCCTGCGCGAGGCGTGCCTTGAGCGCTTCGAGCGCGGCGACGTCGTTTTCCAGCGCCGCGAGGCGCGCCGCGGCCTGGTCCAGCTCGCGCGACTGCGCGGCGATGATGCCGGCGCGCTCGTCGAGCTGCGCCGCCTGCTCGTCGAGCCGCGCCTGCCGCGCCGCGCTGGCGTCTTCCGCCGCGGCGAGGCTGGCCGTGCGCACGGCCAGCAGCTCCGAGACGCGCGCGCTCTCGGCGCGCTGCATCGCGAGCATGTCGGCCATTTCGCTGACGCGGGCATTGAGCCGTGCCAGCGCCTGGTCGCGCCCGAGGATGGCGCCGGTGAGGAACTGCTGGCCGACGGCGGCGACCAGCAGCACGAAGATGACGACCATCAACAACGAGGCGACGGCGTCGACGAACGCCGGCCACACGTCGAGCGGGCGCCGTCGCCGTGCCAGGCTCACGGTTTGCGCGCCGCCAGGGCGTTGGCAACGGTGCGACTCATCAGGCGCAGTTCCTCGCGCAGTTCCTCGCCGAGACCTTCGCCGCGGTCGCGCTCGGCGAGGCGTACGAGGTGCTGGTTGATCTCCTCCTGCCGATCGGCGAGACGGGCAAAGCGCTCGTTCTGTTCGCCGACGAGGCGGTTGAAGCGCGCCAGCGCGTCGCTGAGTTCGCCGAGCTGCGAGCGCGTACGTTCGCGCTCGAGTTCGCTCGCCCGGCCGTCGCGCTGCATGCGATCCAGCGCGTCGGCCGTTTTCTCCAGCAGCGCTTCGACGTAGGCCGGAGCGCCGGCGAAGGCGCCCTCGTCGCCGCCGAGTCCGCTCGATAGGCGGGTGCTGCCGGCGAGCCATTCTTCGAGCTCGTTGACGAAGCGGTTCTGAGCATGACCGGCTTGCAGGTCGAGGAAGCCGAGCAGCAGCGAACCGGCCAGGCCGAACAGCGAGGACGAGAAGGCCGTACCCATACCCGCGAGGGGACCTTCGAGATTGGCCTTGAGGTTTTCGAAGATCGCGGCGCCGTCGGCGCCTTCCACGGCCATGCCGCGGATCACGCCGGCGACCGAACCGACGGTCGCCATCAGGCCCCAGAACGTGCCGAGCAGGCCGAGGAAGATGAGTACGCCGATGACGTAGCGCGAGAGATCACGCGAGTCCTCGAGGCGGGTGCGAATCGAATCGAGCAGGGTGCGCAGCGACGTTGCCGAGAGGGACACGTCGCCGCGGCCGGTCAGCAGCAGCGCCATCGAGGCGAGCAGGCGCGGCTGCGGCACGCTCTCGATGGCGTGGCGCTCGTGGCGCCAGGTCTCGACCCAGGCAATCTCGCGCCGCAGGGCGAGCACCTGGCGCACGTTGACGGCGATGCCGACGGCGAGTACGCCGAGGATCACGCCGTTGAACCAGGGGTTGGCCGCGAACGCGCGGCCGAGCGGCGCGGCGATGAACGCGCAGCCGGCCAGCACCACGAGGAGAAACACGGTCATCCAGAGCAGGCTGCGGGTGGGCTGGGTCATGGCGGCGGTTCCTCGCGGTCGCGGCGTCGACACAGTATGCACCAACGCGCACCGGCGTCGTCGAGGGGACAGCGCCGGGAAGCGGCGTCAGTCGTCGGTGGAACGCGTTGCTGCAGCGCCTTCCGTGCCGCCCAGCAGCGGCGCACAGTCGAGTTCGCCGGCATCCATCATGCGCGCGACCTGGTCGAGCGTGCTGACGAGTTTGCGCTGCTCGGCGCGCGGCAGGTCGCGGAAGCGTTGCGTGAACTCTTCCTGCAGCAGCGCCGGCGCCACCTCGAGCGTGGCGCGGCCCTTGCGCGTCAGGCGTGTATGGACCACCCGGCGGTCCGTGGCCGAGCGGTAGCGTTCGATGAAGCCGCGCTCGGAGAGCCGATCCATGATGGTGGTGACGGTCGCGGGGCTCAAGCTGACCTCGAGCGAAATGGTGCGGGTGGTGACTTCACCGAGGCGCGCGATGGCGCGCAGCACGATGAGCTGGGCGGTGGTCAGCCCGGTCTGCTTGGCGAGCTGGCGCGAGCGCAGATCGCTCGCGCGGATGATACGGCGCAGGGCGACGAGCACGTCCTCGGTCAGATCCGCGGTGCTGGTCATGCCTCGGCCTCGGCGCGTGGGCAGCGGCACGCCGTGGTGCTGCGCATCGACAGGCGGACGCCCGGCTCCGCGGACGTCTGCCGCGGAGCCGGGCGCGCGGGATCAGCCCTTGGCGGCGCCGTAGCGCTCGCCGACGACGTCCCAGTTGATCAGCTTCATGTAGGCCTCGAGGTACTTCGGACGCAGGTTGCGGTAGTCGATGTAGTAAGCGTGCTCCCACACGTCGCAGGTCAGCAGCGGGGCCGCGGCGGTGGTCAGCGGGGTCGCCGCGTTGGCGGTATTGACGATCTCCAGGCCCGATTTCGGATCGAGCACGAGCCAGGTCCAGCCGGAGCCGAACAGGGTCGCGGCCTGGCCGCTGAACTGTTCGACGAACGTGTCGAAGGAGCCGAACTTGTCGTCGATGGCCTTGCCGAGATCGCCGGCCGGCTTGGCGCCGCCGTTGGCAGCCAGCGCATCGAAGTAGAACTCGTGGTTCCAGGCCTGGGCGGCGTTGTTGAAGTAGGGCTTACCCTCGCCCTCGCGCACCAGCGTGACGAGATCCTTCTGGTCCAGATCGCTGCCCTTGATGGCGTCGTTGAGCTTGGTCACGTAGCCCGTGTAGTGCTTGCCGTGGTGATACTCGAGCGTCTCGCGCGAGATGTGCGGCGCGAGCGCGTCGTGGGCATAGGGGAGATCTTTCGGGGTCACGGCCATGTCAATGCTCCTTGTTGGCTGGTGGTTGTCGACTGCGGTCGCACGGGGACGCTGAGCGGGCGGGGCCGGTTCAGCGGCTGCTGGCTTCCAATTATAGTTACAGATCTAATTATTTGAAATGTACGATTTTCCGTCCGCGGGGGCGCAGGTCCCGGCGCAGGGCCGCGGTGGCGGTGCGGTCCCGGCGGCGGCGGAGGCGAGCAGTCTATACCGAACGCGGGTCGGCCGCCCCAACCCGGATGCGCGCCGGCTGTGCCGTGTCGCGCACGTTTCAGCGGCGTACCGCGGGCGACTCTGCGAGCACGTGCGGAAAGCGCCGGATTCCGCCTTCGACGAAGGGATGGATGGGCGCGGCGTCGCTGTAGACGCACAGCAGGCGTGCGATCGATTCGAGGCTGCTCAAGTGCGTGCGCTCGTAGCCGTGCGTGGCGTCGGTGCCGAACGTGATCAGCGCATCGCGCACGTCGTGCCCGGCTTTCACCGCGGAGTTGGCGTCGGAATAGTAATAGCGGAAGACGTCCATCTGGTAGGGAATCGCGTGCGCGCGGCACAGTTCGCGCAGTTTGCGCACCATGTGGTAGTCGAACGGGCCGCTGGTGTCCTGCGCGCACAGCGTAACGCCGGTCTCGCGCGCATTCTGCCCCGGCGCCACCGGGCCGATGTCGATACCGACGAATTCGACGACCTCGCTCGACAGCGACGAACCCGCGCCCGTACCGACTTCCTCGGTGATGGTGAAGATCGCCTGGAAGTCGATGGCAGGCTTGCGGCCACTCGCGCGGATCTGCTTGAGCGCTGTGAGCAGGGCGCTGGCGCCGGCCTTGTTGTCGAGGTGGCGCGCGCTGATGTAGCCGCTCTCGGAGATCTCCGGGTCGGCGTCGAAAGCGACGAAATCGCCGCTGCGCAGGCCGAGCGCGACGAGGTCGCCGTGGTCGTGGCAGGCTTCGTTGAGCCGCACCTCGATCTGGTTCCAGGCGATCGGCAGCGCATCGACGCGTTCGTTGAACGCGTGGCCGGATGCGAGCAGCGGCAGGACCTGGCCGCGGTAGGCGCGCTCACGCGCGAACACCGTCACGCGGCCGCCCTCGGCGAAACGGCTCGACCAGGTCCCGACCGGCATCAGGCCGAGGCGTCCGTTCGGCTTGAGTTCGCCGACGACCGCGCCGATGGTGTCGATGTGGTTGACCGCGGCGCGCGAGACGTTGCGCTCGGCGCCCTCGATGCGCGCGATGATGGTGCCGCGGCGGGTCAGCTCGTAGTCGACGCCGAGGCGGCCGAGTTCCGCACAGACGTAGCGCGAGAGCTCGTTGGTGAAGCCGGTCGGGCTCGGGATCGCGAGCATCTCGAGCAGGCGCTCGCGCAGGTAGGCGATATCGATCTCGGGCAGACCGTGTGACATGACGCTCAGTCCTCGCCGCCGCGTGGGCCGCGCTGGTCGAGGACGGTGGCCGGGTCGGGCACCTCCGTACGATGGCGCGGCAGCGAGCGCGTGTCGATCTGGTGGGAGAAACGCTCGACCGTGGTCAGTTCGGCGTCGCGCGCGAAGGTCGGTTCGCTGACGGCATAGGCTTCGAGCATGCGCACGACGTTGGTCAGGCTCTCGATGTGCGTGCGCTCGACGCTGTGCGAGGCATCGCCCGCGTAGGCGATGACTGCCGTGCGCACGTCGTGGCCGGCGACCAGCGCGGCGGCGGCGTCACTGTGGAAGGCCTGCAGGTACTTCTGCTGCAGCGGGATGTCGCCGGCGACCGCGAGCTGGTGCAGGTGCTCGGTCAGGTGGTAATCGTAGGGACCGCTGGCATCGCCGCTGGCCAGGGTGACGCGCTTGAACGGGCTCTTCTCCGTCGGCTTGACCGATTCGAAGTCGACCGTCAGCAGTTCGGAGACCTCGGGCAGGATGGCGTTGCCCATGCCGCCACCGGTGGTCTCGGTGACGGTGAACAGCACGTAGGTGTCGTGGGTGACGTCGATGTCGTCGGCGACGGCATGGCGCAGGAATTCGAGCACCGCTGCGGTGCCGGCCTTGTTGTCGAGGCTGCGGCCGACGATGTAGCCGTTCTCGAGCACGTCCGGCTGGCTGTCGAGCGCGATGAAATCCCCGATCTCGATCCCCAGGCGGCGTACGTCCTCGGCGTTGAACACCGCCTCCTCGAGACGCAGCTCGACGTGATCCCAGTCGAGCGGCACGCGTTCCACGCCCTGGTCGCGCGACACGCCCCAGTCCAGCGTCGGCAGCAGGCAGCCGCGGTACGCGCCGCGCTCGCTGAACAAGGTGACCCGTGCACCCTCGGCGAAGCGGCTCGACCAGTGGCCGATCGGGGCGACCAGCAGGCGGCCGTCATCGCGTATGTAGCGCACCATGGCGCCGATCGTGTCGACATGGGTGACGATGGCCCGGGCCGGGCCACCGGCGCGCCCGCGCAGGCGCGCACGGATGGTGCCGCGCCGCGTCAGGTCGTAGTCGATGCCGATGTCGTCGAGCACGTTGCCGACGTAGTGAACGACCTCGTCGGTGAAGCCGCAGGGGCTCGGGATCGCAAGCAGCTCGAGGAGGGTCTTGATGATGCGGTCGCTGTCGATCATGGCGGAACCTGTCGTGAATTCGTTTGCCTGGCCGGGGATACCGCCGCGGTGCCGGGCGCCGCGGCCCGCGGCGTGGCCGTTCGCCCGTGCCACGCCACGCTAGAGCGCGCGACGACCCTCGCCCTGCGCAGCCGCCGGGTGCTCGTTGCGTGCGTAGACGGCATCGCGATGATGACTCTTCAGCGACAGCGGGAAGAGCAGGTCGATGAAGCGCTCGGCCGTCGGCTGCGGCTCGTGATTGGCGAGACCCACGCGCTCGTTGGCCTCGATGATGACGTAGTCGGGTTGGTCGGGCGCGCGCACCATCAGGTCGAGGCCGACGACCGGGATGTCGAGGCGCCGCGCTGCGCGCACCGACGCTTCGACCAGCCGCGGGTGCAGGATCGAGGTCACGTCGTTGATGGTGCCGCCGGTATGCAGGTTGGCCGTCTTGCGCACTTCCACATGCTCGCCCTCGGGTATGACCGAGTCGAGCGTGTAGCCGTGCGCGGCGAGGCAGCGTTCGGTCTCTTCGTCGATGGGGATGTTGCTCTCGCCGCCGGTGGCGGCTGCGCGCCGGCGGCTCTGTTTCTCGATCAGCGTGCGTGCATCGTGGCTGCCGTCGCCGCGGATTTGCGCCGGCTTGCGCACTGCGGCGGCGACCACCCGCCCGTTGATCACGACCACGCGGAGGTCCTGCCCCGGGTGGCAGGATTCGAGCAGGACGCGTTCGCTGAAATGCCCGGCGAGCGCGACGGCGCGTTCGAGGTCGGCCTCGTTGTCGACACCGACCGTGATGCCCTTGCCCTGTTCGCCGATGGCCGGCTTGACCACCACCTGGCCCTGCTCGGCGAGAAAGGCACGGTTGTCCTCGGCGCTGCCGGCGAGCTGGAAGGCCGGCGTGCGCAGGCCGCCCTTGCTCAGCCAGCGGTGCGTGACGTACTTGTCCTGGCAGCGGCTCATCGCGATTGCCGTGGTCAGCTCGCTCAGCGACTCGCGGCAGACGATGCTCTTGCCGCCGAGCGAGAGGCGGAAATAGCCCTCGGCCTCGTCGAGCACGTCGACGGCGATGCCGCGCGTACGCGCTTCGTCGATGATGATGCGTGCGTAGGGGTTGAGTTTCTCGTCGGGCTCGGGGCCGATGAACAGGTTCTCGTTCCAGGCGTTCTTGGTCTTGAGCGCGAAGACCTGCACGTTGACGAAGCCGAGCTTGTCGTACAGCGCCTTGGCCTGGGCATTGTCGTGGATCACCGAGAGGTCCATGTACGCGCGCCCGGCCTCTTTGAAGTGGGTCGCCAGCGCGCGCACCAGCGCTTCGCCGACGCCCGGGACCATGGCGCCAGGGTCGACCGCGAGACACCACAGGCTGGAGCCGTTCTCGGCGTCATCGAACACGGCCTTGTGGTCGATGCCGGTCACCGTGCCGAGCACCACGCCGCTGCGCTCGTCGACGGCGACGAGGTAGACGATCTGTGCCGAATCGCGCTGACGCCAGATGAAGTTGGCGTCCGACGGCACCATGTCGCGCTTGATGTAGAGATCGTTGAGCGCTTCGGCCTCCGCTTCGTGGCGCAGGCGGCGGATGGTGACCGTCCCCAGCGCGCCGGCACCGGCGTCGAAGTCGGTCAGATCCAGGCGCAGCATGTCGGACGGGTCGAGGAACAGCTGCTGCGGCGCGTAGGACAGCACCACCTGCGGATTGAGCACGTAGGCGGCGATGTCGCGCTGGCCCGGGCGCTCGTGCAGCATCTCGCGCGCGATCTCGCCGGGATCGGTGAAGGTCTGGGCGAAGATGATGCGTCCCCAGCCGCAGTACAGTGAGACCTGGTCATGCATGACGCTTCTCCTCGCGGTGGTTCGTGCTCATGGTCTCAGATCCCGTGCGCCTGTAGCCAGTTTTCCAGCAGGCCGAGTTGCCACAGCTTGGAGCCGCCGAGCCGCGTGATGTGCGCTTCGGGCTCGTCGAGCAGGCGTGCAACATAGTCGCGGTCGAACAGGCCGCGCGCCCTCGCGCGGTCGCCGAGCAGGCCGTCTCGGACGTAGTCGAGCACTTCGCCTCGCAGGTATTTCAGCGCCGGCACCGGGAAATAGCCCTTGGGGCGATCGATGACTTCCGAGGGAATCACCGCGCGCGCCGCCTCCTTGAGCAGGTACTTGCCTTCGCCGCGAACCTTGAGCGAGGCCGGCATGGTCGCGGCATATTCGACCAGCTCGTGGTCGAGAAACGGCACGCGCGCTTCCAGGCCCCAGGCCATGGTCATGTTGTCGACGCGCTTGACCGGGTCGTCGACCAGCATCACGGTCGTGTCCAGGCGCAGGGCCTTGTCGACCGGGTCTTCGGCGCCCTCGCGGCGGAACTCGTCGAGCACGAACTCGCTCGCGTAATCGCGCTCGACCAGCGCCGCGTTGACCACCCGGCCATACTCGGCGAAGTCGCGATCGAAGAACGCCTCGCGGTAGGTTTCCAGCGGCGTGCCCGAGCCGATCATCGGCGGGTACCAGTGATAACCGCCGAAGACCTCGTCGGCACCCTGGCCACTCTGCACCGCCTTGCAGGTGCGTGCGACCTCGCGCGACAGGAGGTAGAAGCCGATGCAGTCGTGGCTGACCATGGGTTCGGCCATGGCCGCGATCGCGGCCGGCAGCTCGGCCAGCAGTTCGCGCGAGGAGACGCGGATCTTGTGATGCTCCGTGGAGAACGCGTCGGCGACGATGTCGGAGTACTTGAACTCGTCGCCGAGTTCCTCGCCCACCGCTTCGAAGCCGACCGAGTAGGTGCGGAAACGGCTCACGCCGGCTTCCGCGATGAGCCCGACGAGCAGGCTCGAATCGACCCCACCGGAAAGCAGCACGCCGACATCGACCGCGGCGACCAGGCGCCGGCGTACCGCGGCGCGCAGTTGCTCGAGCAGTCCTTCACGCCATTCGTCCTCGCTCCGCGCGAGCTCGTGGGCGAACTCGAGTGACCAGTAGCGATGCTCCTCGACGTGCCCGTTCACGTCGATGGTCATGTAGTGCGCCGGCGGCAGCTTGCGCACGCCGTTGAGGATGGTTCGCGGCGCCGGCACCACGGCATGGAAGCTGAGGTAGTGGTTGAGTGCGACCGGGTCGATGCCGGTATCCACGCCGCCGGCGGCGAGCAGGGCGGGCAGGGTCGAGGCGAAGGCGAAGCGCTCGGCGTCCGCGGCGTAGTAGAGCGGCTTGATCCCGAGACGGTCGCGCGCGAGCACGGTGCGCCCCGTGTCGCGCTCCCACAGGGCGAACGCGAACATCCCCTTGAAACGTTGCAGGCATTCGACGCCCCACGCGTGCCAGCTCTTCAGGACGACCTCGGTATCGCCCTCGGAGTGGAAGCGGTAACCGAGCGCGGTGAGCTCGGCACGCAGTTCCGGGTGATTGTAGATAGCGCCGTTGAACACCAGCGCGAGGCCGAGCGACGGGTCGATCATGGGCTGCTGCGAGTGTGCGGAGAGGTCCATCACCATCAGCCGCCGGTGCCCGAGCGCGATGTTGTCGATGGCATAGGTGCCGCTGTCGTCCGGGCCGCGCGCGGCCATGGCCTGCTTCATGCGCTCGATGCGGGCGACGTCGACTGCCTGCCCGTCATGCCTGATTTCGCCGCAGATTCCACACATAGTTTGCTTTCCCGTCGGTAGTGATCACGCCGCGCGGCAGCGTCCCGGACGCGCGCCGCGATGGCTCGGCGGCATCCCCGCGCGCTGCGGGCGCCTTGATGTGCATTGCAGCAAAAAAGGCCGGCCTTGTCCGGGTATCAAAAAAATAACTTTCGAAACAATAAGTTAATGTTAGGCAATCCAGCCGCCGCCTGCAAATGCAGGGTCCGGTCTGCGCTCGCTGGCACCGGTATGCGCTGCGTCGCACCGCCCGCACACGCGCGAGGAAACGCACGCGATCTCTCGGCACGGATGCAGTGGCGGCATGCGGCAAAGGTCTGGCCATGCGGATGCCGGCCGCAACCGGGCCGGTGGCTCGAGCGGGACCGGCGTGCGCCGCGTACTTGCACGGGGGGCGGTGTGCGACTGGCGGGTGCGCGCATCGTCATTGCCTGCCGAAGCACCGTGCGCGAGAAGCGGCTGCGCGGCACTGCGCGCCATCGATGCCGAAACGCGTCGCCGACGGCCGCTGCACGATGCGCCCGCGCATCGAGCCCGGGCCAGCCGGGGGCGGCCTCAGGGGGTGTCGTTCGAATCCGCGGTGTCGAGCTGGTCGATGGGCAGGCCGTTGCGCGTTGCCGCGCCCATCATGCGGACCTGCTGGGGCTGCGCGGTCTGGTCGAAATCGACGATGCACAGCAACCGCGTCGCGTACCAGATCGCCCTGTGTTCGGCGACGCCCGTCGCGAGCCGTCCGAACACGGTCTCGCTGGCACCGATCACGCGATGGCCGAGACCGAGTTTCCTTGCCGCCGCGTCGTTCGCGACCAGGGTGCGCGCGAGGCCGACGCTGACCAGCTCCACCGACGCGCTGCCCCACAGGGGCTGGTTGAGCGCGAGGTAGCGCTGCAGGCGTTGCTGCCAGGCGGCCTCGGCCAGCCGTGCACCGGGGTCGAAGACGAGCAGGCGGGTCGGTTGACGCACGTCGAGTATGGCCGACCACAAGCCTGGCAGCTGGCAGTTCGCCGGCGCCCCCGCGAACAATCCTGCCATTCGCGTATCGGCGCCGTGGCCGGTTTCCCGGGTCAGGCGGCTGATGTGAAACGGCGTCGCGGCGTGCGCGCGTGCATGGGTGAAGAATGTCTGCACGTAGTTCTTCAGCACGTCGGTGGCAAACGGTTCGCCGGCGCTATTGGCACAAGGCAGCGCATAGGCATGACCACTCGGTCCGCTGACCTGCGCCGGGCTCGCGCCGAAGGCGTGTACGGCGAGGCCCGCCGATTCTCCCTGCTGCGCGCCGGCCAGGTCAGAGCCGTATACGTACACTGCTTCCTGCGCGAGTCCCGCGCTGCTCATCACCTCGGCTGCTTCCGCCACCTGCTGCTCCCTCGTCAGACGTCGCGCCGCGCGGCATGCACGGCACGAGCGTTTTAGCGGCGCGCCGCCGGCGATCCTGAGCGGCTTTGGCGAACGGCGTCGATACGACGCCCGGAGTAGCCGGCGCGGTGCGCGGCGTGCCGGCGCCTGGTGCGCCGCACGCCGCGCACGGGCTTCAGGACGCCGTCGCCAACACGGCCAGCACGTCCTCGGCATGGCTAGCCGGCGTCACCTCGGGCCAGCAGGCCAGCACCTTGCCGTCGGGGCCGATCAGCACCGACACGCGACTGGCGCGCGAGGCTCCCTCGGCCAGCGCGCCGTAAGCGCGCGACATTGCGCCGTCGACGTCGCTGAGCAGCTCGTAGGGGAAGCCGAACTTCTCGCGGAAGGCGAGATTGTCGGCGGACGAGTCGGTACTCACGCCGAGCACGACCACGTCCCGATCGTCGAAGTCTCGGATTCGATCACGGAACCCTTTGCCTTCGATGGTTCAGCCGGGTGTGTCGGCCTTGGGATACCACCACAGCAGCACGTGGCGGCCGCGCAGGTTCTCTAGCGAGCGCGTCTCACCGTCCTGGTTGGGCAGTGTGAAAGGGGGCGCCGTGGCGCCGCGTTCGGGCAGGGACATGGATGGCCTCCGGGGTTGATGTCCGGGGCTACTATAGCCGGCGCACGGGGCGCACCGTCAACGCCGCGGCGGGCGGCGCGCAGGGCGCGGCGTGTTACCGCGCCCCGGGGCTCACTTGACGAAGCGCTTGGCGAGCGAGCGGAAGGTCTGCTTGATGCGCTTCGACAGCTTCGGCGTCGGCTGGCTGGCCGGCTCCGCCGGTGCCTCGCCAGCCTGGCGCGGCTTGCGTTCCTTGCGCGCGGGCTGCTCGGCCGCCGCCTGCCCGGCCTGCTGCTGCGCAGGTGCCGCGCCCGCCTCGTCGGCGGGCTTGCGGTTGCGCCGCCGACCGCGCCGCCGCCGCTTGCGCGGCGCTTCGCCGTCGGCTGCCGCCGGTGTCGCGTCCGGGGCCGGGCCGGCCGCGTCCTGTTGCACGGTCGCCTGTTTCTCTTCCGCGTCGCGGCGCGGGCGCTCACGGCGGCTGCCGCGTTCGCCGCGGCCACTGCCGCGCCGCTCGTCGCGCCGGCCGCGGCTGCCGCCGCCGTCGCGCTCGCGCCGTTTGCGTCGCGTCTCCGCGGCGTCGGCAATCGCGTCTTCGACGACGCTCTGGCCGTCCTCGCCGGTTTCGGCCCGCCGCCGCGGCGGCAGCTTGGCGAGCAAATCCTCGGACATCGGCTCGACCGGGATCTTCTGCTCGATGTAGGCCTCGATGTCGGGCAGGCTCATGGCGTACTCGTCGCACGCGAAGCTGATCGCATCGCCCTCGGCACCGAGGCGCGCCGTCCGCCCGATGCGGTGGACGTAATCCTCGGCGTCGAACGGCAGATCGAAGTTGTACACGTGGCTGACGGCGGGAATGTGCAGGCCGCGCGCGGCCACGTCGGTGGCGACGAGCAGCTCGAGCTCGCCGCGCACGAAGCGCTGCAGCAGCGACTCGCGCTTGCGCTGCGGCACGTCGCCGGAGAGGACGCCGACCTTGTAGCCGGCGCGCTCGAGCATCAGGGCGACGCGTTCGCATGCCGCCTTGGTGTTGACGAAGACCATCGAGCGCGCGGCGTCGGTACGCGACAGGATACCGAGCAGCAGCGGCAGCTTTTCCTCGCGCGCCGGGTAATAGACGCGCTGCCGCACGTTGCTCGCGGTGATGGTTTCGCTCTCGACGACGATCTTCTCCGGATCGTTCATGTGCTCGTAGGCGAGTTCGAGCACGCGGTGGCTGAGCGTCGCCGAGAACAACAGGTTCTGGCGTTCGCTGGCGCCCGGCATCTGCCGCAGCAGGTAGCGGATGTCCTTGATGAAACCGAGCTCGAACATGCGGTCGGCCTCGTCCATGATCATCATCTCGATGGCGCGGAAACTGACCGCGCCCTGCTTGATGAAGTCGATCAGGCGTCCCGGGGTGGCGATGATGTAATCGACGCCCTGCTCGAGCTGTGCGCGCTGCTTGTCGTAATCCACGCCGCCGTAGATCAGTGCGCCGCGCAGTCCGGTATGGGGACCGATCTGGCGTGCGTCCTTCTCGATCTGCACGGCGAGTTCGCGCGTCGGCGCGATGATCACCGCGCGCGGATCTTCCGCGCGGCGCTCGGCCATGGCCGGCTGGTTGAGCAGGCGGTTGAACATGGCGACGAGGAAGGCCGCGGTCTTGCCGGTTCCGGTCTGGGCCTGGCCGGCGACGTCCCTGCCTTCGAGCGTGAGGGGCAGGGTCAGGGCCTGGATCGGGGTGCAGCGGATGAAGCCCGCTTCTTCAACCCCCTTGAGCAGATGAGGATGCAGCGCGAAATTTTCGAAACAGACTTCGGTGAGAACTTGATCGGACACTTGATCTCCGGAGGACGGAATTGGATGGATGACGGCCGCGAAGCGGCCGCTGGTGTGCGGATTTTAATCGAGTCGCCGCGGTTTACGGCAATTTTTTTACAGGCTGCTCCGGAGGCGAGCGAAAAACCGGGCGAAATCGGCGCAGGCGCATCGTCACAGGCCCTGCGCGTCGGCTTGCTGCGCGGTTTCCCAGGACCAGCGAACCTCTTCTTCCTTGAAGAACTGGGCCTCGCGGAAGGCGCGCGGGAGCGCCTCCCGCAGGCGTTCATAGTGCGTCGCCGCGGCCGTCATCACGCCCCCGATGACCGCCCGCGTGTCGCGCGGCAGGTCGAGATAGTTGACCGACATGATGTACTGGTGTTCGAGCAGCGCAGCGGCAAGCGTGCGTGCCGCGGGGTCGCCCGAGGCCAGGGCCGCGGCCCGCTCGAGGTAGTCGCGGTAGGCCGTCACCGCTACCGCGGCCTCGGCGCGACGGCTGGCCCGCACCATGGCATCGACCTCGGCGAGCTTCTCGCGCATGAACTCGAGCAGCAGGTCGAATCGTCCGGGCCCGTCGGTGAGGGCGAGGCGCGCCGCCTCGGCGGCGCTGTCGAGGCCATAATCGGGGCTGGCCGGGGTTCGTCCCGGATCGGGCAGCCATTCGATGTCGGCGAAGGCGTTCATCAGTCCATGGCCGGCGTACAAGGGCGGCACAGCAGTCAGCACGAGCAGCGTCACGAGCGCGGCGAGGCGGCCGGGCATCAGTTGGCTCCGTGCGCCGGGGCGGGCGTGACCATCGACTCGACGCGGGTGTCCATGCCGTCGGCATACTCGGCGACCTCGATCTGAAAATCGAACACCTGCGCGCGTCCGCCCGGCGCGCACTGCAGGAACACCGCGTAGATCCCCGGCGCCGGGAAGACATGGTGTACCGGGATGCGGGGGCCGTTGAAGACGAGCTCCGCCGGCATGTCGATCATCGCGACCATCAGCTCGCTCATGCGCCGGGCGCGGGCGTCCGGCTCGGCCTCGCGGTCGTGCATCGCGTTCATCATCGCCGCCATGTGCGGCGTGTAGCTGTGCGCGTGGCCGAAGTGCCGGCCGTCGAGGCGCCACAGGGCTACGTGTACTTCGGAACCGAGCAGCAGGGCGAGATCCGTGACCGGCCGGCCGTCGCGCTCGAGCTCGAGCACGAGTTCGGTTTCGAAGCCGGCCACGGGCGCCGGCGGCGAGGTGTGCAGCTGCGCGGTGTAGGCACCGAACACCTTGTGCCGCGCGAGGTCGACGCGCGGCGCCGGTGCCGGCGGATCGTCGCCGACGACGATGTCGAAATGCTTGGTCCAGCCGCGGTCGCGGTGCGTGAATTCACTCACCATGCGGTAATGGCCGGGCTGCGTGAACACGTAGGGGAAGCGGAACGTGGCGCTTGCGAGGTCGGCCGGGGTGAGCGGCCGGAAGTCTTCGTGGTGGATATGCGCGAAACTGGAGAAGTCGCGGGCGACGATGAAATTGTGCACGGCGCGCTCGTGGACGATCTGCAGGCCGGTCACCGGGTCGCCGCTGCCCGCGTGACGCAGGCGCGTAGTGAGGGTGGCCGGCAGGCCGGCGCGCGGCGGCCGCGGCGCGATGTCCAGGGTCATGCGGTAGGGGCCGCCGGGGCGGCCTTCGAGCGGCGCGGTTGCGGGCTCGCCGCAAGCGGCCAGGGTGGCTGCCAGGATGACCAGCCGGGTGGTGCGCAGGGCGGCGGTGAGCAGCCCGGGTGGCGCCAGCGGCCTCACGGGTCTCCGCTCACGGGGCCGCGGTGTCTGCGCCGGTCTCGAACACGAGCTTGCCGGCGGCTTCCTGTGCACGGTGGCGCGCGGCGATAGCCGGCGGCACGGCCGGGTTGCGTGCCCCGGGGAACTTGTCCCGGTACAGGCGCGGGCGCAGGAAGAACTTCTCCGGCGACTCGATGATGGCCTGCGTCTTGAGTGGTTCGACGAGCCACTGGCGGCGCATGAACTCGGCGGTGAAGATCATCTGCTGCTCTTCCTCGGTCCAGTCACGCAGCGTGTGTGCATCGTGGTTGCTGTAACCGATGAGGTCGTGATCGACGTTCCAGTAGACGGTCATCAGCGCGGCATACCCGAACTCGCCGCGCGCCGGGTTCTGCAGCTCGGCGTTGCGGCTCTCGATCATGATGAGGCGGCCGTCATTGCCGTACTTCTCGCGGCGTAGCGGGTAGAACGTGTTCTTCTCCAGCCACAGGACCAGGTATTTCTCCTTGTAATCCGGCAGCCAGTCCGAGCGTGCAGTGGCCTTCACGACCCAGCAGTCGACCCCACCGTCGCTGCGGTAGCCGGTGAAACCCTCGCCCATCGGCCGCAGGCTCGCGCTTTGCTGCTCGACGAAGCCCCGGCCGGGTACGTTGAGCGTGATGGTGGGGCGCGTGGACGGGAAGCGCACCGTCTCGTAGAGGACGTCGGTGCCGAGCAG
>JAUIFX010000111.1 GCA_030429865.1 Gammaproteobacteria bacterium
CGGTCCCGTGCGCGGCCGGCGGCGGCGCCAGGGCCGAGGCCGAGGCCGAGGCCGAGGCCGGGGCCGGGGCCGGGGCCGGGGCCGGGGTGGGCGCCGCCGCGGCGGCGGTGAGGTCGACGACGACGCGATGACCGTAGGCCTCGTTGGGTGCGAGCAGCATGTCGGCGAAGTGCGCGGGGCGCGCGAGTTCGATCACCACGCGCAGGCCGTCGTCGCCGCGCCGCGCGTAGCGCATCTGCTTGAGCATGGCGCCGGCGTGCGGCGGCAGGGCGAGGCCGACACCCGGCTCGGCGCCGTCGAAATCGATGACGAGGCGTTCCGGCGAACGCATCGCGAACACGCGGTAGTCGACCGCGCCCGAGACATCGAAGACGACGCGCGTACGCGGCGCCTCGCGCCAGGAGCGAATCGACTTGACCTCCACGGCCGGGAGGCTGCCGTGGATCAGGACCAGGATGAGAAAAACTAGCCTGCGCATGGGCTTAGGGGGACTTTCTCAATTTTTCAGCATATTTTGCGGAGTTTATGCCGATAGATTCAAGTATTTCTTATATATACCTCATATCTTTATGTTTCGTATATCTTTTTTATTCTAGAAACAGTCTCGGATCCGGCTTCGTCGAGCGCTTCCAGCGTGACCACGCGGGCACTGCCCGCGAGCGCGATGTGCACGGCGACACTGGCCGCGGGCAGCACGCCGGCGCCCCGCTCGGGCCATTCGACCAGGCGATCGGCGCGATCGGCGAAGTAGTCGTCGATGCCGATGAACTCGAGCTCGGCCGCATCGGCGAGGCGGTAGAGGTCGAAGTGATGCACCTGCGCGCGTGCCAGGTTGTAGGATTCGACCAGCGTGAACGTCGGGCTCTTGACCGCGCCCGCGTGGCCCAGCGCACGCAGGTAGCCGCGCGCCAACGTGGTCTTGCCGGCGGCGAGCGGTCCGTGCAGGGTGATGCACTGCCCGCGGCGGCCCTCGGTGGCGAGCGCGCCGCCCAGCGCCTCCATCGCCGGCGCATCGGCGATCCGCACTTCGCAGCGCACGCTCACGGGCGCGGGTTGACCGCGCGTCGGATCCACGGCATGAGGTCGGCTGCCAGCAGGCCGCGTTCGCCGTCGGCAGCGGCCGCCCGGTCGGCCGCCTCGGCGTGCACGCAGGCGCCTAGCACGGCAGCCTCGGCGAGGTCGTGTCCCTGCGCGACGAGCCCCGCGATGATCCCGGTCAGCACGTCGCCCATGCCGCCGCTGGCCATGCCCGGGTTGCCGCCACGGACGACCACCGGCACGGCGCCGGGCGCGGCGACCAGCGTGCCGGCACCCTTGAGCAGCGCCGTTCCGCCGAAGCGCTCGGCGAGGGACGCGGCAGCGGCGAAACGGTCACGCGCGATCGCGGCCGTGTCGCAGTCGAGCAGGCGCGCCGCTTCGCCCGGATGCGGCGTGATGATGCGCTGCGCGGCGTGGTCCGGGTCGCGCGCGAGAAGATTGAGCGCGTCGGCGTCGAACACCTGCGGCAGCGCCAGCGCGCGGGCGCTGGCGAACAGCTCGCGGCCCCAGGCATCCTGCCCCAGGCCTGGGCCCAGCGCGACGACGCTGGCGCGGCGCGCGAGAGCGCGCAGCGCCGCGCCATCGGTAATGCCATGGCACATGATCTCGGGCCGCGCGGCGGTCAGCACCGCGGCGTGCGCGGGATGGGTCGCGAGCGACACGAGTCCGGCACCGACCCGCGCGGCGGCTTCCGCCGCCATGCGCGCCGCGCCACCGTAACCGGGGGCGCCGCCGACCACGAGGACGTGGCCGAAGCGGCCCTTGTGCGCGTCCCGCGCGCGCGGCGCGAGGGCTAGACCGAGGTCGCGCCAGGCGACGAGGCGCGCACTGGCCGGCACCGACGCGTAACAGGCGCCCGGCACGTCGAGGCCGGCGAACACGACCTCGCCCGCCAGTGCCGGTCCGGCGCCGGTGAACAGGCCCTGGTTGAGGCCGATGAAACTGACCGTCACCCGCGCCGCGACGGCGACGCCGAGGCAGGCACCGGTCGTCGCATCGAGCCCCGAGGGAATGTCGATGGCGAGAACCGGCCGGCCGGCCGCGTTGATGCGCGCGATGGCCTCGGCGTGCGCGCCGCGCACCTCGCGATCGAGCCCCGTGCCGAGCAGCGCGTCGACGATGACCTCGGCAGCTTCCAGCGAGGCCGGCAGCGGCAGCGGCTCGAGTCCCGCCTCGGCGGCCAGCGCGAGCGCGCGGGCGGCGTCACCGCCGCGGCGCTCGCGCGCGCCGACGAGGTAGAGGTCGACCGCGAGGCCGGCACGCCGCGCCAGCGCGGCGACGACGAAACCGTCGCCGCCATTGTTGCCGGTACCGCAGACGATCCCGATACGGGCAGCCTGCGGCCAGCGCCGGCGGAGTTCCGCCCAGGCGGCGGCCGCGGCACGCTGCATCAGATCGAAGCCGGCGAGACCGTGCCCCTCGATGGCGCTGCGATCGAGTGCGCGGGTGCCGGCCGCGCCGTAGAGCGCCTGCCCCGCGGACGCGTTCACACCGGCCCGGGCACGCGCAGGAAGTGCGTGCGGTAGTGCTGCAGCTCGGCGATCGAATCGCGGATGTCGTCGAGTGCGAGGTGACGCCCCTGCTTGCGGAAGTCGGGCAGGTCGGGCACCCAGCGGCGCGCGAGTTCCTTGAGGGTGCTGACGTCGAGATTGCGGTAATGAAAATACTCGGCGAGGTCGGGCATGTAGCGATACAGGAAGCGCCGGTCCTGGCAGATGCTGTTGCCGCACATCGGCGAGGTCCGCGGCGGCACCAGGCCACGCAGGAAATCCAGCGTCGCGGCCTCGGCGGCAGCGGTCAGTACGGTGCTCTCGCGCACGCGCCGGGTGAGGCCCGACTCGCCGTGCTGGCGCGTGTTCCACTCGTCCATGCGCGCGAGCGTGGCCTCGCTCTGGTGAATCGCGATCACCGGCCCCTCGACCTGCTCGGTGAGGTGCGCGTCGGTGACGATGGTCGCGATCTCGATGATGACGTCGCGCTCGGGATCGAGCCCGGTCATCTCGAGGTCGATCCAGATCAGGTTCTGCTCGGAATACTTCATGCTCGGTTCCAGGCTGGACGGCGCCAGCGTTCGTGCGCGGCGCCGCGCGTCAGTTTATCCGCAGCGCGCGGTGCCCGGCACGCACGCGCATCGCGGCGCGGCCCGCGGCCCGCCCGCCTCGCTCAGTACTCGTGGCGCGAGGACAGCGCACGCGACAGCGTGGAGCTGTCGACGAACTCGAGCTCGCCGCCGATCGGCACGCCGTGCGCGATGCGCGTCGCACGCACCCCCGCCTCGCGCGCGATCTCGCGCAGGTAGTGCGCCGTCGCTTCGCCTTCCATGGTACTGCCGGTGGCGACGATCAGTTCACGGATTTCACCCGCGAGCAGTCGCTGCTCGAGCAGCGGAATACCAATCGAGGCCGGCGTCACGCCATCGATCGGCGACAGCCGCCCCATCAGCACGAAATAACGCCCGCGGAAATCCGCCGCCTGCTCGATGGCGACGACGTCGAGCGGACTCTCGACCACGCACACCGTCGCCGCATCGCGGCTCGGGCTCTGGCAGAGCTCACAGGTCTCGCTCTCGCAGAACGTGCGACACACCTGGCAGTGGCCGATGTCGGCGGCGGCGCGTTCGAGCACCTCGGCCAGCCGGCGCGCCTTGTCACGACCGTGTTCGAGCAGGTGGAAAGCGATGCGCTGGGCGGACTTCGGCCCGACGCCGGGCAGGAACTGCAGGGCCGCGATCAGCTCCGCGAGCAGGGGCGATGGCTGCATGACGAAGGCGGCGGCGCGAGCCGGCTCAGAACGGTAGTTTCATGCCGCCCGGCAACTCGATGCCGGCGGTGACGCCCGAGAGCTTGTCCTTGCTCAATGCCTCCACGCGCCGGTTGGCGTCGTTGACCGCGGCGGCGAGAAGATCCTCGAGCATGCCCTTGTCCTCGCCGAGCAGGGCATCGTCGATATCGACCTTGCGCACGTCGTGGCGCCCGGTCATGACCACGCGCACCATGCCACCGCCGGCTTCGCCGGTCACCTCGGTGCGCGCGATTTCCTCTTGCAGGCGCTGCATGTCGGCCTGCATCTTCTGCGCCTGCTTCATCAGGTCGCCTAGACCACCTTTCATGTTCTTGCTCCGGTTGGGGATGGCGTCCGCGCGAACCGCGGGCGGCGGCGGTGCGCTCAACGCGCCGAGACGTCCTCGACCACCGCGTCGAAGGTATCACGCAGCGCACGCACGTGCGGATCACCGTCGATCGTGGCTTCCGCCTCGCGCTGCCGCTCCGCCGCCTCGGCGTTGCGCTGCTGGGTCGGCGTGATCCCGGCGCCGGCGTCGTCGACGCGCACGCTGACGCGCACGGGGTGGCCGAGGTGCGCGGCCAGCGCACCTTCCAGGGTTTCGACGTGACGCCGCTGCGCAAGTTTCTCGAACTGCGGCGCGATGGCCAGTTCGATGGCCTCGCCGCTGTGCGCGACCAGGGCACTGTTGCGCGCGAGTTCGCGCGCGAGACCGACGACGGCGAGTTCGTCGACCGTCTGCGTCCAGTCGAACGCGCCTGCCGCCGCCCGCGTGGCGGATGCCGGCGTTGCCGGCGCTCGCCCCCCGGGCGCGGCTGCCGCATCGTGCGGTGATGCCGCCGCCGGCGCGTCGGTGTGCGGCGGCGGTGCGTCCGTAACCGGCACGTTGGCGGCTGGCGGCGCCGCGCGCGGTGCCGGCTCCGGCTTTGGCGTGGGCGTTTGCGGCGCACCGCCCGCAGCGGTGCGCGGTGCCGACGTCGTCGCGGACGCGGCCGGTGCCGCCGCCTGGCCGGCGGTGGCCGCCATCATCTCCGCCGCACCCTGCGCCTTGGCCGGTGGCGAGGCGGGGCGGAAGGCGAGCAGGCGCAGCAGGATCATCTCGAACGCCGCCTCCATGTCGGGGGCGTACGGCAGGTCGCGGCGGCCGGTCAGCGCGATCTGGTAATAGAGCTGGCATTCGTCGGCGGCGATGCGCGCGGCGAGCGCGATCACCCGCGGATCGCTTTCGACTTCCGCCGCGGCGTCATCGAGGGCCTGCACGACGGCGACTCGGCGCAGCAGTGAGAGCATCTCGGCGAGCACCTGCGCGTAGTCCGGCACGTAGCTGCCGAGTTCGCGTGCGCGCTCGATGAGCGCGCGCCCGTCGCCGGCGGCGAGCGTTTCGACCAGTCCGAGCACCCGGTCCTGGTCGATGGTGCCGAGCATCATCGCGACCTCGCCGGTGTCGACGCGCCCGGCGCCGTGGGCGATGGCCTGGTCGAGCAGGCTCAAGGCATCGCGCACGCTGCCCGCCGCGGCCTGGGCGACGAGCGTCAGCGCCGCCGGCTCGAACGGCACCTGCTCGGCGTCGAGCACCTTGGCGAGATGCTCGGCGAGCTGGGCCACCGACAGGCGGGTCAGGTTGAACTGCAGGCAGCGCGACAGGATGGTCACCGGCAGCTTCTTCGGATCGGTCGTCGCGAGCAGGAACTTGACGTGCGGCGGCGGCTCTTCGAGCGTCTTCAACAAGGCGTTGAAGGAATGGTTCGAGAACATGTGCACCTCGTCGATGAGGTACACCTTGTAGCGCGCCCGCGTCGGTGCATAGGGCACGTTGTCGAGCAGTTCGCGGGTCTCGTCGACCTTGGTGCGCGAAGCGGCGTCGACTTCGATCAGGTCGACGAAACGGCCCTCGTCGATTTCACGGCAGGCGGCGCATTCGCCGCACGGCGTGCTGCCGACGCCGCGCTCGCAGTTGAGCGCCTTGGCGAATACGCGCGCCAGCGTCGTCTTGCCGACGCCGCGCGTGCCCGTGAACAGGTAGGCGTGGTGCAGGCGGTCGCCGTCGAGCGCGTTGGTCAACGCCTTCAGCACGTGGCCCTGGCCGAGCACCTCGGCAAAGCTGCGCGGACGCCATTTGCGGGCGAGAACCTGGTAGCTCATCGTGCCGGCGCCGGCCGCACGCGGCGCGTCGCGCGGGCCGCGTAGCGCCCGCTGCCTGCAATCGCCTGGCCCTTGTCTCGCTTCAAGTCGTCGTCATCCGCTCGCGCTGTGCGGCCGCGGGGGCCGCCGCACGCAAGAAGGCGGCGGGCGTGCCAGCCACACCCCGGCACCCGCAGGTACCGTTACCGCTGCTCCCTTCCGGGCCTGACGGGGTTCACGGCGCTGCGCCGCGGGGGGACCGGCACGTCCACCATTGGTTCGTTCGGGCGGCAAGTGTACAAGAACTCGCGCGCCATGTGTGCCGCGCCCGGCACGGCCCGCCCTTCAGGCCGGCCGTAGCGGCAGTTCGGTCTTCTTCGCCACCGTGCGCAGGGTGAAGCTGGTCTTGACCCGCGCCACCCCGGGCAGACGGGTCAGGTGCTCGTGGTGGATGCGCTCGTAGTCGACCGTGTCGCGCGCCACGACGCGCAGCAGGTAGTCGTATTCCCCGGTAACGAGGTAGCACTCCATGACCTCGGGGACCGCCCGCACGGCCGCTTCGAAGGCGTCGAGGTCCTCCTGTTTCTGGCTGTTCAGCGTGATCTCGGCGAACACGTTACCGTTGATACCGACCGCGGCCGGGCTGACCAGCATGGTATAGCGCTCGATCACGCCGTTGTCCTCGAGCAGGCGCACGCGCCGCAGGCAGGCCGACTCGGACAGGTGCACGCGCTCGGCCAGTTCGACGTTGGTCATGCGCCCGTCGCCCTGGAGCGCGGCCAGGATGGCACGATCCGTCGCATCGATCTTCATTGTTCGCAGATTTCTCTCTTTCTAGTAGAAATTATCGCATACCCTTCGAAAAAAGGCCGCCACGACGACGAAAATGACAAGCACATTGCGCGCTGCCTGTCCTAGATTGATGTTCAGCGCGCCGCGCGCGCCAGCGCCATCGCCCAGGAGGTATTCAGCATGCGCATCGGTGTCCCCCGCGAAATCAAGAACCACGAGTACCGCGTCGGCCTGACGCCGGCGAGCGTGCGTGAACTCGTCCATCACGGCCACGCGGTGATCGTCGAACAGAACGCCGGCGCCGGTGCCGGCATGGCGGACGCGGCCTACCGCGACGCCGGCGCCGAGATCGTCGCCGACGCGGCGACCGTCTTCGCGCAGGCGGAGATGGTCGTCAAGGTCAAGGAGCCGCAACCCGTCGAATGCGCCATGCTGCGTCCGGGACAACTGCTGTTCACCTACCTGCATCTCGCGCCGGATCCCGTGCAGGCCCGCGCACTGATCGATTCCGGTGCGACCGCGATTGCCTACGAGACGGTCACCGACCTGCACGGCCACCTGCCGCTGCTCGCGCCCATGAGCGAGGTCGCCGGCCGCCTCTCGGTGCAGGCGGGCGCGCACTGCCTGGAGAAGGCACACGGCGGCGCGGGCGTCCTGCTCGGCGGCGTGCCGGGCGTCGCGCCGGCGGAGGTGCTCGTGATCGGCGGCGGCGTAGTCGGCGACAACGCGGCGCAGATGGCGATCGGCCTCGGCGCCGACGTCACCATCCTCGACCGTTCGCTGCCGCGCCTGCGCACGCTGGACGAAAAATATCGCGGCCGTGCGCGCTGCCTGTACGCCACGCGCGAAGCGATCGAGGCACGTCTCGCCACGGCCCATCTCGTCGTCGGCGCGGTACTCGTGCCGGGCGCCGCGGCGCCGAAACTCGTGACGCGCGCCGACCTCGCCCGCATGCAGGAAGGGGCGGTGCTGGTCGACGTCGCCATCGACCAGGGCGGCTGTTTCGAGACCTCGCGCCCGACCACGCACCAGGAGCCGACCTTCGTCGTCGACGGCGTCGTCCACTATTGCGTCGCGAACATGCCGGGCGCGGTGCCGCGTACGTCGACCCTCGCGCTCAACAACGCCACCCTGCCCTACGTGCTGGCGCTGGCCGACAAGGGCGTCGCGCGCGCGCTCGCCGACGATGCCGGGCTCGCGGCCGGCCTCAACGTGCACGACGGCCACATCACCAGCCAGGTCGTCGCCGAGGCGCTCGGCCTGAGCTGGTCGCCGCGCGGCCCCGCGCTCGCCGCCTGAGTACAGCGCGCAGTTTGGCTATACTGCCTCGCGGCCGCCGAAAGCGGTCGCGGGGCCATCGTCCCGCACGGCGGGAATCGGCCGGACCCGGGCAGCGCCAGCGAGCAGCGGGGACGACGCGGTCGAACGCGCACGGTGAGGACGCGCCAGGACACTCCGCGGCGCCCGGCAGCGTGGCGATCGGCGGCGTGTCCCCGTTTTCGCGGCAGCGCATCCGGACTCCGGCCGGCTCCCGGGGAACGCATCTAACGCAGGGATCTCCGCATATGCCCTACCGCATTTCCGTCGACACCGGCGGCACATTCACCGACGTCGTCGTCACCGACGAGCGCGGCCGCTTCACGGTCGGCAAGGCGCTCACCGACAAGCGGCGCGCCTTCGCGAGCATCGAGGCGGGTCTCGGCGTCGCCGCCGAGGAGCTCGGTCTCGACGTCAGCAGCCTGCTGGCCGACTCCGCGATGTTCGTCTACGGCACGACGCGCGGCACCAACGGCATCGTCGAGCGCAAAACGGCAAGAACCGCGTTTCTCACCACGCAGGGCTTCCCCGACATCCTCCTGCTCAAGGAAGGCGGCAAGGCCGAGCCGCACAACCTGCGCATGGAATATCCCGATCCCTACGTCGCGCGCCGCCTGACGTTCGAGGTGCCAGAGCGCATCAACGCCGAGGGTGGCATCGAAACACCGCTCGACGAGGACGCGGTGCGGTCGCTGCTCGCGACGCTCGCCGAACGGCAGGTCGAGGCCGTCGCGGTATGCCTGCTGTGGTCGATCGCGAACCCTGCCCACGAGCTGCGCGTCGGCGAACTCGTCGAGGAAGTGCTGCCCGGGGTGCCCTACACCCTCTCCCACCAGTTGAACCCGATCCTGCGCGAATACCGGCGCGCGTCCTCGACCGCCATCGACGCCTCGCTGAAGCCGCTGATGCAGGAATACCTGACCACGCTCGAAGCCGACCTGCGCGCGGCGGGTTACCGTAACGACATCCTGGTCAGCACGTCGTTCGGCGGCGTGATGCACCTGCACGACGTGGTGCAGAAACCGATTTACCTGGTGAAGTCCGGCCCGGCGATGGCGCCGGTGGCGGGACTCGCTTACGTCAGCGCGGAGTCGCTCGCCGAGGACATCATCGTGTGCGACGCCGGCGGCACGACGTTCGACGTCAGCCTCGTGCGCGACGGCGAAGTCGAGTTCTCCCGCGATACCTGGCTGGGTCCCGCGTGGACCGGCGACAACCTCGGCATGGCCTCGGTCGCGGTGCACTCGATCGGCGCCGGCGGCGGCTCGATCGCATGGGTCGACCCGGGCGGCCTGCTGCGCGTCGGCCCGCACTCGGCGGGCTCGGAGCCCGGCCCCGCGTGCTACGGGCGCGGCGGCGAGGAGCCGACGGTAACCGATGCGGCGGTCGTGCTCGGCTACATCGACCCGGCGCACTTCCTCGGCGGGCGCATGCCGCTCGACGAGGATGCCGCGAAGCGCGCCGTGGGCCGACTCGCCGAAACCCTCGGCGAGTCGGTCGAACGCGCCGCCTTCGCCATCATGGCGGTCGCCAACGAGAACATGATCGAGGCGATCAAGGAGCTGACCATCAACGAGGGCATCAACCCGGCCGAGTCGACGCTGGTCGCCGGCGGCGGCGCCGGCGGGCTCAACATCGTGCCGATCGCGGCCGAGCTCGGCTGCCGCACGGTGCTGGTGCCGCGTACCGCGGGCGCGCTGTCGGCGTCCGGCATGCAGTTCTCCGACATCGTCACCGAGGCCGGCGCGAGCAAGCTGACGGCGACCGACCAGTTCGATTTCGAGGGCGTCAACGCGGCGCTCGCCGACATCGACGCACGGCTCGACACGTTCGGCACGCGCCTCACCGAGCGCGGCTTCACCGACTTGCGCAAGCGCTACTTCGTCGAGGCGCGCTACCGGTTCCAGGTGTGGGAACTCGAGATCGAGGTCGGCGGCAGCCGCTTCGAGTCGCCAGCCGACGTCGAAGCGCTGGTCGAGGCCTTTCACCAGATGCACGACCGCGTGTTCGCCATCACCGATCCGGGCCAGGCGGTGGAATGCCTGAACTGGCGCGGGCGGCTCGTCGCGAACGTCAAGGCGCCGACGCTCGAACCCTCGCGCGCAGGCCGCACCGCACGCGCCGAGCCCGACCGGCGGCGGCCGGCCTACTTCGGCCAAGGGCTCGTCGAGACGCCGATTTACCTCGGTGAGCACCTCGGCACCGACGTCGTCATCGAAGGACCGGCAATCATCGAGGAGCCGACCTCGACGCTGGTCGTCAACCCCGGAGCCTCCGCGCGGGTCAGCGCCGGCGGCCGTTACATCCTCACCCCACCGGCGGAGGGCCAGGTATGAACAAGCCAGATCAACCCGTGATCACCTATGACATGGACCCCGTGCTGATGGCGGTGCTGGCCAACCGGCTCAACGCCATCGTGCGCGAGATGTCGAACACGCTGCTGCGCACGGCGCGCTCCGCCGTGCTCGCGGTGGTCCGCGATTTTTCCTGCTCCCTCGTCACGGCGGACAACCAGCTGCTGTGCCCGGGCGAAGGCCTGCCGGTGCACATCTTCGGCAGCGCGCTGCAGTCGCAGTCGATGTGCGACACGCACAAGGACCTCGCACCGGGCGACGCCTTCCTGCACAACGATCCGTACATGGGCAACACGCACCCGGCGGACCACATGATCATGTGCCCCGTCTTCGTCGACGGCGTGCACCTGTTCACGACCTGCGCCAAGGCCCACCAGGCCGACTGCGGCAATTCGATCCCGAGCACCTACCACGCTTACGCGCGCGACATCTACGAGGAAGGCGCGCTGATCTTCCCCTGCGTGCGCGTGCAGAAGGACTACAAGGACGTCGACGACATCATCCGCATGTGCAAGCGGCGCATCCGCGTGCCCGAGCAATGGTACGGCGACTATCTCGCCACCGTCGGCGCGGCGCGCATCGGCGAGCGCCGCCTGGTCGAACTCACCCGGCGCTACGGCATCGAGACCATACAGCAGTTCGTACGCGACTGGTTCGCCTACTCCGAGAAGCGCATGGAGGAAGCGATCCGCCAGCTGCCGGCCGGCCGCCTCGAGAACGTCACCGTCTACGATCCACTGCCGCCGGTGCTGCCGGAAGGGCTGCCGATCAAGGTCGCGGTCGATATCGACCCGGCGGCGGGACGCATCGAGGTCGACCTCACCGACAACCCCGACAATCTCGATTTCGGTCTCAACGAATCGGTCGCCTGCGCGACCAGCAACGCGCTGTGCGGGGTGTTCAACTGCCTCGACCCCGACGTGCCGCACAACGAGGGCAGCTTCCGGCGCCTCTCGGTGAAGCTGCGCGAGGGCTGCGTCATCGGCATCCCCGAGTTCCCCCACTCCTGCTCGATGGCGACGACCAACATCGGCGATCGCATCGTCAATGCCACCCAGGCGGCGTTCGCCGAGATCGGCGAAGGTCACGGCCTCGCCGAGGGCGCAGTCGGCATGGGCGCCGGCGCCGCGGTGATCTCGGGGCGCGACTGGCGTCTCGGCGGCAGCCCCTACATCAACCAGGAATGGCTGGTGGTCAACGGCGGGCCGGCGACGCCGGAGACCGACGGCTGGCTGAACTACGGCCTGCCGGTCGCCGCCGGGCTGATGTACCGCGGCTCGGTCGAAGTGGACGAATCGAAGTACCCGATGCTGTTCAAGTCGCTGCGCGTGGTCGCCGGCGGCGGCGGCGCGGGCCGCTTCCGCGGCGCGCCGGGCGCGGAGGTGATCTACGGGCCGCGCAAGGACCCGATGACGGTCGTGGTGTCCTGCGACGGCCAGGTCAATCCGCCACGCGGCGTGCGCGGCGGCCACAACGGCCCGGCCGCGGCGACCTACAAGGTGGGAACCGACGGCAGCGAGGAGAAACTGCCGGGGGTCGTCGAGTGCCGGCTCGGTCCCGGCGAGTGGGTGCGCGGCGTCGATGCCGGCGGCGGTGGCTACGGCAGTCCCCTCGAGCGCGACCCGGCGCGCGTGCTGAAAGACGTGCTGGAACGCTGGGAAACCGTCGAGCGGGCGCGCGACGTCTACGGCGTGGTGCTGAGCGGCAGCGCCGAGGACGATTCGCTCGCGGTGGATGCCGCGGCGACCTCGGCGCGCCGCGCGGAGCTCACTGCCAGCGCCTGAGGGCACGCCCGGAAGCGGCGCGCGGGCGAGCCCACGGGCACGACGCGCGCCGCCCGCCTGGCGCCTTTCGGGCGCGTTTCCCCACCGCCGCGGCACGCGGTACGGCGCTGCGGGCTGCGCGGCGCCACCCGGGTCAGGCGTTCAGCGGCCTCCGGACGCGACCCGGGGCCGTCGGCGTCAATCGCGCCGCGACCTGCCGCGGCGCTGCGTGACCCCGGCGATAGCGGCGGCCAGCAACGCCAGCGCCCACGGCGGCAGCGGCACCTGCGTCGGCGCTGCGGCGCCGGGTGCCGAGCCCGGGTCCAGCGGGTCGTACTCGCCCTGGTCCGGCTCGTAAGCGCCGTTGGCGTTGGCGTCCTCGATGCCGTCGGCAATGCCGTCGCCGTCGCTGTCGATCGCGAGCGGGTTGGTCTGGGTCGCCGGGTCGGCATCGGGGATGAACACCCCGGGGTCGGTCCCGGTCAGTGGCCCCGCGCCGTCGGGGTCGGCGATGGGCACCGTGATGCCGAGTTCGGTACCGTCCTGGATGCCATCGCCGTCGGTATCGGCGTTGACGGCATCCGTTTCGGGCGGCGTGGTATTCGCCGTGAGCAGCGCCTGACCACCCTCCTCCACATCGAGGCGGCCGTTCGCGTTGGCGTCTTCCACGCCGTCGCCGAGGCCATCGTCGTCACTGTCGAGATCGAGCGGATCGCTGGTCGTCTCGGGATCGAGGTCGGCGACGAACAGTGCCGGGTCGGTGGCCAGCAGCGGTCCACCGCCGTCGGGGTCGGGCACCGGCGTGGTGACGCCGAGCTCGGTGCCGTCCTGCAGGCCGTCGCCGTCGGTGTCGGCCTTGCTCGGATCGGTCTCGCCGGCATCGAGGCGCCCGTTCGCGTTGGCGTCCTCGACGCCGTCGGCGAGGCCGTCGTCGTCGCTGTCGATATCGAACGGCAAGGTGGTCGTCGCCGGGTCGACGTCGGCGACGAACAGCGCCGCGTTGGTGCCGCGCAGCGGTCCGCCGCCGTCGGGATCGGCGATGGGCGCGGTGACGCCGAGTTCGGTGCCGTCCTGCAGGCCGTCGCCGTCGGTGTCGCGGGCGTTCGGGTTGCTCTCACCGGCATCGAGGCGGCCGTTCGCATTGCCGTCCTCGGCGCCGTCGGCGACGCCGTCGTCGTCGCTGTCGCGATCGCGCGGATTGGTGGTCGTCGACGGATCGGCGTCCGGCACGAACAGCGCGACGTTGGTGCCGCTGAGCGGCCCGCCGCCGTCGGGGTCGGGCACCGGCGTGGTGATCCCGAGTTCGGTACCGTCCTGCAGGCCGTCGCCGTCGGTATCGGCATTGTTCGGATCGGTTTCGCCGGCATCGAGCACGCCGTTGCAGTTGCCGTCCTCGACACCGTCCGGGATGCCGTCGTTGTCGCTGTCGACGGCGGCGAGCGGGCGGAAACCGGCGAAGTTCTCCAGTACCAGCGGCTGGCCTTCTTCGCCGGCCTGGTAGAGCTGGACCGAGTTCGGCGCCGTCGTGCAGTAGGGCGCGTTGGTGCGGACGAAGAACCAGCCCGACCACGGGTTGCCTTCGCTGACGTTGATGTCCGATTGCATCAGCACGGTATCCGGGTCGTAGGTGCGCGTGCCCTGGCCGAACAGCGTCGCGCTGCGCGCCGCGTTGTACAGGCGCAGGTCGCGGTCGCTGCCGCGCGTCCAGGCCGCTTCGACCGCGAAGCCGTTGAACCCCTTACGCAGGAGGTTGTTGATCTCGTAGACGTTCTGCGTGCCGGCGACGGTGTTGTTGAGGATTGCGCGGGTTGCGAATACGAGCCGGTTGGCGCCGCTCGCCGACGTGTCGCGCAGCACGTAGTCGCGCAGGGTACCGGCCGTGTACGCGACGCCCGCGGTCTGTCCGATGGCGCTGCCGTCGAGCACGATGTTGCTGACGCGCTGGGCGACGATGCTGAGCTGCGCGGGCAGCTGGTAGGCATCGAGGGCGTTGTGCGGCGGCTGACTGCCGGGAACGCTGAGCGGCCCTTCGCCGATCTTGAGCGGGTCGAAGAACTCGATCGACGAGCCGTTGACGGTCGCGCCGGTGGTCGGCAGCGACTGCCATGCGGCGAGGGCGGGCGTGGTGACGACGGCACCGAGCAGGGTGGCGATGACGAGTCTCATGGCGGCAAGGTCTCTGGCGGTGGTGGCACGGGCATGCACGGCCGGCCTGCGCTCAGGGCGCCCCGAGCCTTCCCTGGCCCGAAGCGCGTACGCAGCTTACCGAAGCCCGCGGTGGGAATTCTTCCCGGAGTGCGCGCAGTGTCGGGTGTTTCACGCTCACCGTAGCGATCACTCGCTCGCATAACGCAGTCCCACCCACAACGCGCGTGGCGCGCCCGGCCCGACGAAGCGCGAGTGCGTCCAGTCGTTGCTGTTGTTGCTGAAGCCGGAAGCGTCACGGACGCCGAACGCCGGGTCGTTCGGAAACACCGAGGGGAAGGCGTTGCGATTGAGTTGGCCGGTGTTGACGAAATCCTTGTCGAGCAGGTTGTCGACCTGCAGGAACGCCGACACCGACCGCGTGATCGCGTAACTCGCCTCGAGGTTCACGATGGCGAAACCCTCGACGCGGCCCTCGCCGACGTAGTCGCGAAAGCGCTGTGGCTTGGCCGGGCTGTTGTCGGTTCCGCCGGGCCGGTGCGCGTTGTTCTCGTTGCCACGCACGTAGGAGCCGCTCTGTCCGATCAGCTGCAGGGCCACGTTGAACCGGGGCGTGAGGTCGACCTCGATGCCGGCGCGCAGCGCGTGGCGCGGTACGCCGGGTATCGTGTCGCCGGGCTCGATGATGAACTCACCCTCCAGGAGATCGGTGCCGGGCACGGTCTGCTTGTCCGAACTGCTGTTCGACAGGTTGATCACCGAGGCCCGCGACTCGAACGTCGCGCGCACGTGCGAATAGTTCACGTACCAGCGGACACGGCCGGTGTCGCCGTCCAGCCCCAGCTCGAGACCTTCGCGGCGCGTCCTGCCGAAGGTGTCGAACACGCCGCGGTTGCCGTAGCCGAGGGAGACGAACAGGATGTCGTCGGACAAGTCGGTGCGGTAGGCCGCCAGGTTCCAGCGCAGGCTGCTGGTGACGTTCCCGCGCGTACCCATCTCCCAGGTGGTCGAGCGGACCTGCGGCAGAAACGGATCGTTGCTGAGCGCGGTCGGGATCGTGCACCCCGGGCGCAGCCCGGGATCGCGTTCCAGATCCTCGCGGCTCGGCCGCGCGCAGGCCAGCTCGATGGCTGACGGCGTGCGCGAGCCGCGGCTGACGTTGGCGAACAGGTTGACGTTCTCGCGCGCATCCCAGGCGATGCCCACGGCGGGATTGAAGGCCCGGTAGGTATGCGTCTCGGACCGGCAGGTGAAGAACGGCAGGTCGTCGGTGACGTTGCTCGCGAGCGGCGGCGGATCGCCGGGTCCCCGGCAACGCGGAATGATCGATTCGAGATCGTCGGCCTGCAGGTTGAACAGCGCGCGCCCGTACTCGTTCTCGGTCTGGGTGGTGACGCGCGTATGCGAGTAGCGCGCGCCGAAGGACAGGTGCAGACCCGGCGTGATCGAGAAGACATCGAAGAAGTAGACCGCCATCGAGCGGTTGTCGCCGCGCACGCGGTTCTGCAGGATCGGGCGCGTGCTCGCCGGCAGCACCGAGCCGACGCCGATGGTGTCGGTGAACACGGTCCGCCCGCCGGGATCGGGCGGCGGCAACGCGGCCAGCTCCGCGGCCGCGTTGACGATGTCCAGCACCGGCGCCGGCACACCGGCCGCGGTCAGCAGCGCGATCGCCTGGGCGTAATCGCCCGGCGCGCAGGCGCCGATACCGAGAATGATATCGACGCCCGGATCGAAGCCCGGGTCGGCCGGATCCTTGTCGCAGCCGCCGTCGACGTAACGCTTGGCGACGAGCGTGTCGGTCGAGGGCGGTGGCGGCGGCGCCCCGGGCGGCGTGATGGTGATCGTGGTCCGCTCGAAGGTGCGCTCGGGATCGGCGACGACTTCGCGGCCGGACAGGATGTAGGCGAGCTGTTCGGCCTGCTCGAACAGCGTCTCGTCGCTGTCGTAGGTGGCGCCGAAGACGAGCTGGTTGCGTGCCGTGACCCAGTTGAGCTGCAGGCCCAGCCCGCGGCTGTCCTGCTCGGTGAAGCCGCTGCCGAGCACGCCGTTGGTGATGCAGCCCGACACCCCGGTATTCGGCACCGCCGGGTTGCCGGGGTCGTTCTCGGCGCCGTTGATGGCCTGGTTGGGTGCCGCCGGCACGCCGGGCGCGACATCGCAGGCGGGGATGCGCAGCGCCGCGGCT
>JAUIFX010000112.1 GCA_030429865.1 Gammaproteobacteria bacterium
ATGGAAGCGTATCTCGCTTCGACCCAGGCGCTCGGCTTCAACGCTGCCGTGATGGCCTGAGGCGCAGGCGGCTGCCGGCGTCTTCCCCGCGGGGTCGCGAGCGGCCCCGCGGCGGGTCTCGAGCCTGGATTCCAGCGTGAGAATCACCCTCAAGATGTACGCGTCCCTGGCGCAGTTCCTGCCGCCCGAAGCCGTGCGTAACGTGGTCGAGATCGAGTTGCCCGAGGACATTTCCATCCACGAGGTCATCGCGCGCTACCACGTGCCGCGCGAATCCGCGCACCTGGTACTGATCAACGGGGTCTACGTTGAACCCGAGCAGCGCGACGAGCCGCTGCTGCGGGAGGGCGATGTCCTCGCCCTGTGGCCGCCCGTGGCGGGCGGCTGAGCGGCCCCGGCCGTGGCCAGGAACACGCCACCGCGCGGCGCCAGCGCGGTCGGCCCGCTTTTCGACACCGCCGTCGCCTTGCACCGCGAAGGTCAGCTGCAACGCGCCGAGGTGCTCTACCGCGACGTCCTGCGGCAGCAGCCCGACCATGCCGACGCCCTCAACATGCTCGGCGTCGTCGGCTGCCAGACGGGTAACCTGCAGGCCGGCATGGACCTGATCCGGCGTGCCCTGGCCATCGAGCCGCGCAATCCTGATTATCACAACAACCTCGGCATGGCGGCGCTCGAACTGCGTGATGGCGACGCCGCGGTGCAGGCCTTCGAACAGGCCGTCGCGGCCAACCCGCGTTTCGCCGAGGGCTGGTTCAACCTGGGTAACGCGGAACTCGCGAGGGCGCGTCCGCAGGCGGCCGAGAAAGCGTACCGCAAGGCGCTGCGCGCGCGGCCCGATTATGCCGATGCGCTGAACAACCTCGCCAACCTGCTGCGCCAGGACGGGCGCGCGGCGGAAGCGGCCCAGCTGCTGCGCAAGCTGGTGCGGCTGCAGCCGCGTTTCGCCCCGGCACATCTCAACCTCGGCCTCGCGCTCGCGGCCGCGGGCACGCTCGACGAGGCAGTCGACAGCCTGCGGCGTGCCGCCGCGCTCGACGCCGGCCTCGCCGCGGAGGCCTGGACCCACGTCGGCCGCTGCGAGCGCCGCCGCGGTGCACTGGCAGCGAGCGCCGCGGCCTACCGCGAGGCGCTCGCTGCCGGCGCGCCGACGGCGGCGCGCTGGAACGCGCTTGGCGCGGTGCAGTTCGCCGCCGGCGACATCGACGCCGCGGCGCAGAGCTTCGAGCAGGCGCTCGCGCTGGACGCGGGCTCCGCCGACGCGTTGGACAACCTCGGCCTGGTATGGGCGGCACGCGGTGACCGCGCGCGCGCCGCGTCGAATTTCGAGCGTGCGCTCGCGCACGACGCGGCGCACGGTGCGGCTTGGCGCGACCTCGCGGCGCTCGAGCACGAACCCGCTGCCGCGCGCGCGCTCGCCGGCCGCCTCGAGGCGGCGCTCGCCGCGCTGCCGGACGACGCGCCCGCCCGCGTTCCCATGGGCTTCGCGCTGGGACGCCTGGCCGACCTGCAGGGTGACTACGACCGGGCGTTCGCGGCATTCGCCGCGGCGAATGCGACGCGGCGCGCGCACACGCACTACGACGGTGCGGCGCAGGCGCGTTTCATCGACAGCCTGGTGCAGGTGTTCGACGCGGCGTTCTTCGCCGCCGCGACGGAGCCCGCAAGCGACAGCGAGCGGCCGCTGTTCATTGTCGGCCTGCCGCGCTCCGGCACCAGCCTCGTCGAGCAGATCCTGGCCAGTCATCCACAGATTCACGGCGCGGGCGAGCTGACGTTCTTTCCCGAGCAGGTTGCGCGACTGCCAGGCCTGCTCGGCAGCAAGCGGCCGTTTCCGCAATGCGTGACGGGACACCGCGCGGCCCTCGCGCCGCTCGCCGCCGACTACCTCGCGCTGCTCACGGCGCGCGCCGGAGACGCTCCCCGCGTCACCGACAAGATGCCGTACAACTTCCTGTACCTCGGGCTGATCGCGGCGTTGTTCCCGCGGGCGCGCGTCATTCACTGCCGCCGCGATGCCATGGCGACCTGTTTTTCCCTGTTCACTCACGACCTTGCCGGCAGTCACCCCTACGCCTGTGCGCTCGAGGACCTCGCCGCGGCTTATGCCGGCTACGAGCGGTTAATGGCGCACTGGCGGCACTGCCTGCCGCTGGCGATGCTCGAAATCGACTACGAGGCACTGGTCGACGACCTCGACGCGGGGGCGCAGGCGCTGGTCGCGTTCGCCGGGCTGCCGTTCGACGCCGCCTGCCTGGATTTCCATCGCAATCCGCGGCTCGTGACCACGGCCAGCCAGTGGCAGGTCAGGCAGCCGGTCTACCGCTCGGCCAAGTCCCACTGGACGAACTACCGTGCGCATCTCGAGCCGCTCGCGTCAGCGCTCGCCGCCGCACGCGCGCGCGGAGGCCAGCGGCGGTGACCGCCATCGTTGTCGTCGAGCGCCCCGAAATGGGGATTTCGCATGCCGATTTCCGCCGCATTTTCCCGCGCCTGGTGAGCGACGCCGAGAGCGATTTCGATGGCGGCCGGGCCAGCGTGCGCTGGCAGGACGGCAGCCGTCTCGTGGTGCACCTGTCGCCCGAGGGCGAGCGGCGCATCGCGCTGCTGCGCCTGCCGACGACCGATCTCCGGTTCGAGTTCCACGCGTTCACCGCGAGCCGCTGCGCGGCCTTCATGCAGCGCTTCGACCGTGCTTTCCAGAAGGGGGGCGGCTGAATCCGCAAAGTCCCTGCCAGGGCTGCGCCACGGTGTGGCATCCGTTTGTTGCGATTGACCAACACATCCGGCAAATCGCCGCGACTAAGGGGTTTTTGGTGTTGCGAAAGTGTTGTCAGGGCTAAAGCTTTGGCGTAGACTCGCCGCTGTAGACGTCTCCAGGCAACGGTTCACGCACGGACCGGGGCCAGGCAGAAGCGGCCACGCCGGGCTGGAAGACAGGGGGATGCCCGGGCGAAACGGCCGAGTTCCGAAGAAAAAATTAGCGTTCAGGGTCCACGAGTGAGCCTTTGTCCTTGAGAGTTAGGAGGAAGTGATGGCGAATCAATTCAACAAGACCAAGATGGCCGCAGCGGTCAGTGCTGCCGCCTTGGGTGCCGGTCTGGCTGCGCCCGCGGGCGCCGTGGTCGTGGTTGGCGGCAACGACGGCTGGGAAGTCAGCTTCGACGGTAACGTCAACGCCTTCTACACGGTCGGTGATTTCGATGCCGGCTACGTGACCGAGGCCAACAACAAGGACAGCTCCCGCGTACACTCGGGCTTCCTGCCGGCCTTCTTCAGCTTCAACGTGAAGTCGCCGACGGTGAACGGCGTCACCGGTACGGCGCGTATCAGCTTCGCCCCGGTCATCCACACCGGCGGTAACAAGACCACCTTCAGCGCGCAGTCCGGCAATGTCGGCCCGATTCCGAACATCACCGGCGCGCAGATCGATACTCGTGAAGTCGTCGCCAACCTGAGCGGTGCCTTCGGTGAGGTCAGCTTCGGCCGCACGCTGTCGCTGTTCGGCCGCAACGCCATCCTGAGCGACATGACGCTGTTCGGCGTCGGTTTCGTCCCGGGCGGTGACCACTTCGGTTCGGTCACGTTCGGCCGCGTCGGTCACGGCTACACCTATCCCGACTTCGCCGCGCGCTTCCAGTACACCACGCCGAACGTGAACGGCTTCCAGCTCGCCATCGGCCTGTTCGACCCGGCCAACATGGCCACCGGCACCAACTACAACACGGGTTGGCTGGACGAGGCCGACACGCCGCGCTTCGAGGGCGAACTGAGCTACTCCACGAGCTTCAGCGGCGGCAGCGTCAAGCTGTGGGTCGACGGCCTGTGGCAGGACCTCGATTCGAGCTGCACCGGCGCGACCACCACCTTCACCGGCGTCGCCGCGAACTGTGGCAGCATCACGGCCCAGGCCTGGGGTGCGGGCGCCAAGGTCGGCTACCAGGGCTTCGAGGTCGTCGGCTACTACCACGACAACGAAGGTCTCGGCCTGACCGCGCAGTTCAACACGGCCGGTGTCCAGCTCGATGCCAACGGCAACGTGATCGAGCGTGAGGGTGACGGCTACTACGTGCAGGGTACCTACACCTTCGCCGGCAAGACCAAGGTCGGCGTCTCCTACGGTGAAGGCAACCTGGACGCCGTCACCACCGGCGGTACCTCGCTCTACGCGGGCCCGGGCGAAGTCGAGCGTTCCATGTGGACGGTCGGCGTCTACCACGACGTCAGCAGCTGGCTGCGCCTGATCGCCGAGTACAACCACGGCGAATTCGACTCCGGTGTAGCCGGAGCCAACAAGCCGGATGCGGATACCTTCAGCGTGGGTGGCTTCCTGTTCTGGTAACGCCATCTCTCGCACGGATCCTTTAGCGCAAGAAGGGCGCATCGGAAGATGCGCCCTTTTTTTTTGCACCGGGTTTCCAGTTCCGGCGCCTCGCGGGAAACGATCGGACCAGACGGCGTCTAATCTTTCGCCGCGGCGCAGTTCCGCCTGCACCACGGCGGGGCGTTATACTGTGCGCCGCGTCTCCCGCATCCACCTGCCAGGTCCGAGTATCGATGAAGACATTCCAACGCTTGACCCGCGCCGCGCGCCTGTTGCCGGCGTTGCTGTTCGCCGCTGTCAGCCTGCCGGCGGCGGCGCTCGACCTGTTGCCTGACATTTTCTCCAAGGAGGAGGTCAAGGCGACGGTCTGGGAGTTGAACGAGCAGTACGTCCGCCTCGTCGAGATCGAGCCCGGTGCGCCGCAGAACGACCACCCCGTGGTGCTCGACAAGATCGAGGTCCAGCAGGCTCTCGCTTCGCTGCAGTTGTGGATCGAGGGTGGCCTGCTGCGCGACGAGGAAGCGGTCAGCGTTTATCCGCGCAAGCAGGCCGGACTCATCGCGACCTACGTCGTCGATGCCCTGGCCAAGGCCGCTCCGAACGAAGACGTCACCTTCAACGTGCGCGGCTACACCGACGTCATGCTGTCGCTGGTCAAGGAACGTGAATGGACCACCGGGCGGGTGTTCTACAAGGACGGGCGCCTCAACCTGATTGTCGGTGAACATCGCAAACGCATCGACAAGGCGAAGAAGAACGTCGAAGGTTCCTTCGGCATCATCGACGATTTTCGCGACGTGCATTTCGACGTGGGTACGCGCGAACGCAAGGGACGCATGCGCGGGCGCATCGTCACCACGACGGGGGTCGAAGTCGGGCAGACCGGCCGCCCGGACTGGGTTGCGATCGACATCGACGCGGCGGCGCTGGCTTTCCGCGAGGCGCAGGTGCCGGACACGGTGCGCAAGGAAGAGCGCAAGGCCCAGGCGGCGGCAGCGAGGCTCACGCTCGAACGGCGCGAGATGCGCGAGGAGATGGCCCGCATGCGCAAGGAACTGCAGGACCTGCAGGAATCGAAGGGCGGCGCTTCGCTGGAGTCGCTGGAAGAGCGCCTGGCCAAGCTGCAGCAGCTGCGCGAACAGGGCCTCATCGACGAGAGTGATTTCAAGCGGCGCAAGGACGAGATACTCGGTGAGATCTGAAACCGCTGCCATCATGGCGTTCGCGGCGTGACGGGCGCGGAGCTGCGCGGACTCTATCCGCCGCTCGAGCCGGACGTCGTCGAAATGCTCGACGTCGGTCACGGACACCAGGTACACGTCGAGCAATGCGGACGTGCCGATGGCCTGCCGGCGGTGTTTCTCCACGGTGGTCCGGGTTCCGGCTGCAAGCCCGACCATCGCCAGTTCTTCGATCCCGACAAGTACCGCGTGTTCCTCGTCGACCAACGAGGAGCAGGCCGCTCGCGGCCCTACGGCGGCGTCGCCCACAACACGACCGCCGATCTCGTCGCCGATCTCGAAGCGATACGCACGCGACACGGCGTCGAACGTTGGGTGCTGTTCGGGGGATCTTGGGGCGCCGCGCTCGCGCTGGCCTATGCCGAGACGCATCCGCAGCGGGTCAGCGGCCTGGTTCTGCGCGGCACCTTCCTCGCGCGGCAGCGCGACGTCGCATGGTTTTTCGGCGGCGGCGCGAATCGCCTGCTGCCATGCGAATGGGCAGATTTCGAGGCGGCGCTCGGTCATCCACCGGTCGACGATCTCGCCGCCTTCCTCCACGGCGAGGTTTTCAGTGACGACGCGGCGCGCGTCGAGCGCGTCGCGCGCGCATGGGAAGCGTGGTCGGGAGCGGTGGTCACCTACTCGATCGACAATCCCGGTACGGCCGCGTCGGGGCCGCTCGATGCCGCGATCGCCAAGACGCGCATCGAGATGCATTACGCGCATCACGGCTACTTCCTCGACGACAACCAGCTGCTGCGCGATGCGCACCGGCTGCCGCGTGTTCCCAGCGTCGTCATCCACGGCGCGCGTGACATCACCTGCCCCTGCGAATCGGCCTGGGAGATACACCGTGCCCTGCCTGAATCGCGTCTCGAGGTGCTGCGTACTGCGGGCCACCTGTCGGGCGAGCGGCCCATGATCGACGCCCTCGTACGCGCCGCAGACGAACTCGCCGCGCGGCTCGCCTGAAGGCCGGTCCGGAGGCCCGCGACGTCCATGTTCGATACCCTGCGTGCCGACGATCGGCCGTTGATCATGGGGATACTCAATGTGACGCCGGACAGTTTCTCCGACGGAGGCCTGCACGGCTCGGTCGCGGCAGCCTGTGCGCACGCCGAACGCATGGTGGCCGAAGGCGCGGACATCATCGACGTCGGCGGCGAGTCCACGCGACCCGGTGCCGCGCCGGTGACGCCCGGCGAAGAGTGTGACCGCGTGGTGCCGGTGCTAGAGGCACTGGCTGCGCGACTGCCGGCGGCGGTGACCCTGAGCGTCGATACGCGCAATCCCTGCGTGGCCGACGCAGCGCTCGGCGCCGGAGCGCGCATCGTCAACGATGTCTCGGGGGCACGGGCCCAGGGTATGCTGGAAACCGTTGCGCGGCACGAAGCCGGGATCGTGCTGATGCACATGCAGGGTACGCCGGAGACGATGCAGCGCAATCCTCGTTATGACGACGTGGTCGAGGAAGTCGCGGCGTACCTGCGCGCGCGCGCGCAAGCGGCGGTCGCGTGCGGCATCGCACCCGCGGCCATTGCTCTCGATCCCGGCATCGGTTTCGGCAAGACGCGCGAGCACAACCTGCGCCTGCTCGCGGCGCTCGGCCGCTTCACCGCGGGCGGTTACGCGGTGCTGCTGGGCACGAGTCGCAAGCGCTTCATGGGCGCGATCTGCGAGGAATCGGTGCCGAGCGAGCTGGTCGGGGCGACCTGTGCGACGACGGCGCTCGGGGTGCAGGCTGGCGTGCGCCTGTTCCGGGTCCACGACGTGAAGCCCAATCGCCAGGCCGCCGACGTCGTGTGGGCCTGTCGCGCCTTCACCGGGGTGTAGAGAACGACGCTGCGGCGCGCTACGCGGCCGGGCGGGCGCGCGTGGTGCTGCAGGCTCGGCCGGTCACGGCGTGCGGCGCCGAGCCCGGACCGGGCACGGCGCCCGCTCAGGTATTCGCAGGCGACGGCGACGGCTCGTCGCCTGCGGCGAGCGCGCGAGAGTTACGCATGTTGCGGAACACCAGCGGGCGCGCCGCGGCGTCGGCGTCGCTCAGGCTCTCGATGCGCGCGACGTCCGCGAGCAAGGCGCCGTGGTGCGGCGACTTGTCGCACACCGGGTCGGTGGCCGTGGCGTCTCCGGTGAGCATGTAGGCCTGGCAGCGGCAGCCGCCGAAGTCGCGCGTCTTCTCCGGGCAGCTACGGCAGGGCTCGGGCATCCAGTCGAAGCCGCGGAAGTGGTTGAACGCGTCGGATTCGTACCAGATCTCGCGCACCGAGTGATCGCGCACGTTGGGAAAGCTCAGGCCCGGCAGGGAGCTCGCAGCGTGGCAGGGCAGGGCGCTGCCGTCCGGCGCGATGGTGAGGAACACCGCACCCCAGCCGTTCATGCAGGCCTTGGGACGGTTCTCGAAGTAGTCCGGCACGACGTAGATGATCTTCATGCGATCTTTCATGCGTGCCTGGTAGTCGTGCGCAATCGCCTCGGCGCGCGCGAGCTGGGCGCGGGTCGGCAGCAGTGCATCGACGTTGACGCGGGACCAGCCGTAATACTGCGTGCTCGCGAGCTCGACGTAGTCGGCCTCGAGCTCGATGGTCATGCGGATGATGTCCTCGATCTGGTCGATGTTGCGCCGGTGCAGAACGATGTTCAGCACCATCGGGTAACCCTGCGCCTTGACCGCACGCGCCATCTCGAGCTTGTGGCGGAAGCTCGCCGTGCCGCCGAGGAAATTGTTGAGCTCCTCGTCGCTGGCCTGGAAACTGATCTGGATGTGGTCGAGGCCGGCTTCCTTGAAGCGCGCCACGCGCTCCGCGTCCATGCCGACGCCCGAGGTGATGAGGTTGCTGTAGTAGCCGAGCCTGCGCGCTTCGGCGACCAGCGTTTCCAGATCGCGCCGCACCAGCGGTTCGCCGCCGGAGAATCCGAGTTGCATGGCGCCGAGTTCGCGCGCCTCGCGCAGCACCCGCAGCCAGTCCTCCGTGCCGAGTTCCTGCTGGTAGCGCGCGATGTCGAGCGGGTTCGAGCAGTAGGGGCACTGCAGCGGACAACGGTAGGTCAGCTCCGCGAGCAGCCACAGCGGCTTGCCCGAGATGTCAGACAGTGATCCAGCCATTCTCGCGGGCCTGTTCCAGGAAGGCGATGACGTCGGCATCGAGGTCGGCGCCGGCGAAGGCTGCCTTGAGTTCGGCGATGATGGCCGAGACCGACCGCTCGCCGTCGACGCGCTTGAGGATTTCGCCGGCGCTGCCGCTCAGGCGCACCATGCCTTCCGGGTACAGCAACACGTGGCAGTCCTGCGCCGGTTCCCACTGGAAACGGAACATCGGCTTCAGCGTCGGTACGCTCTCCGGCTCGAAAGCGCTCATGCTTCCTCCGGGCACGAATGATAGGGGGGCATGTCGTTCATGTAGGCCATCCACATCGCATCGAGCATGCTCCACAGCACGTCGAGCTTGAATTGCAGGATGTTCAGCGCGTACTCCTGCTCGTGACGCTGCGTGAAATGCTCGAGCGTGACCTGCAGACCGTGCTCGACGTCACGACGGGCCTCCGACAGGCGCTTGCGGAAGTAGTTGTATCCCTGCGCCTCGATCCAGGGGTAGACATCGGGCCAGTTGTCGAGACGGCGCTGGTGGATGGTCGGGGCGAAGAGTTCGGTCAGCGACGAGCAGGCCGCTTCCTCGAACGTTGCCGCGCGGGCGAAGTTGACGTAGGCGTCGACCGCGAATCGTACGCCGGGCAGGACGTGGCGTTCGTCCAGCAGTTCTTCGCGTGACAGACCGACGGCGTCGCCGAGCTGCAGCCAGGCCTCGATGCCGCCGTCCGCGCCACCGGTGCCGTCGTGATCGATGATCCGCTGCACCCACAGGCGCCGCGCCTCGCGATCGCGGCAGTTGGCCATGACGGCGGCATCCTTGATCGGAATACTCGTCTGGTAATAGAACCGGTTCGCGACCCAGCCGCGGATTGCGCCGGGCTCGAGTTCGCCGGCATTCATGCGGACCTGGAATGGATGGTGAATGTGGTAGAGGCGTTCCTTCGCGCGCAGGCGGCGCTCGAATTCATCGAGCGGCCAGGCCGGTTGCTGCGACTTGGCGGGCTTCCTGACAACCAGTTGGACCACGAGAGAAAAGCTCCCCGAGACGTCGGACGGGCAGGCGCATGGCGCGTGCCGGGGCGATGGAGCCGGGGTCGCTCGCGCGACCCCGGAACGAGTACATTAACGGTTGTTGATGTACATCGTCACTTCGAAACCAAAACGGATGTCGCTGTAGGACGGGGTCTGCCACTGCATGGGATTGCCTCCTCGATGATGGCATCGGTGATGCCATCGATGATGGTTGAACAGCGCGACTGCGGGAGTCGCGGCGGCGCAGCCGCACCGCACTGAACAGGATGCAGTTTACGTGCCATGACGGCGCGCCGGCGTCCCGGCCAGCGGGATTGAATGGCTATAGGAAACAAGTGATTGCACAACCGGACAGCGCATGGCGGGGTCACCGGCGGATGGTTCGCGGGGACGCGGATGCAGGCAACCAACGGCATGGTTGATATGAACCGATCGGGCACGCCGCGGTCGCTGCGGGCAACGCTGAGGCGCAGCGGATGATCTTCGAAGGCATCATCACGACGACCAACGCCGACGGCTCGGCCCACGTCACGCCGATGGGCTTCCGGCGCCGCGACGACGAACTCCTCGTCGCGCCGTTTCACCCCTCGCGGACGCTCGACAATCTCCTCGCAAGGCCCCACGCGGTGATGAACCTCGTCGATGACGTGCGGATCATCGCTGGCTGCCTCACCGGCCGGCGCAGCTGGCCGGTGGTCGCCGCATCGGGGATCCCCGGCTGGCGTCTCGCGGACAGCCTGAGCCATCTCGAGCTCGCCGTCACCGCGCACGAGGACGACACCGAGCGCCCGCGCTTGCGTCTCGCCGTGCAGGGCGAATACACGCACCGTGCCTTCCGCGGTTTCAACCGCGCGCAGGCGGCGGTGCTCGAGGCGGCCATCCTGGTTTCCCGCCTCGATTTCATCGACGCGGACAAACTTGCCAGCGAAATGGCATATCTGCATATTGCCGTCAGCAAGACCGCGGGGGAGAACGAGCGCACCGCCTGGCGATGGCTGGTCGAGGCGATTGCCGCACACCCCCGCCACGGCCTCGATTGCGCGCTGCTTTCGGTGGCCTGAGGCCGCGCGGCGCCGTCACTGCCCCGTCGCTCCGTCGCGCGGCCCGTCCGCCGTCCGGCGCAAACAGACACAGCCCTGGGAGTTCACCGACATGAGCCTGCTGCTTGCCAGCGTCAGCGACGTGGTCGAAGCCGAAGTCGCGCTGGCCGCCGGCGCGAGTTGGATCGACGTCAAGGACCCGGCCGCCGGCGCGCTCGGCGCGGCGGCGCCGACCGTAGTCGCCGCGGTCGTGACGGCGGTCGGCGGCCGCTGCCCGGTGAGCGCGACGATTGGCGATTGCTGGCACGAACCGGGCGCGATCGCGGGCCGGGCCGAAGCGCTCGCCGATTCGGGCGTCGATTACGTCAAGGCCGCACTGGCCGCGCGCGATGTCACCCCGGCGACGCTTGCGGCGCTTCGCGCGGCGACGCGATCGTGCCGCTCCCTCATTGCTGTGTGCATGGCCGAGCAGCCGCCCGCACCGCACGACATCGCGCGGCTGGCCGGCGCCGGGCTGGCCGGTATCATGCTCGATACCGCCGACAAGCACGGTGCGCGCCTGACCGAGCTGCTGGAGGTGCGCGCACTGGAAGATTTCGTCGCTGCGGCGCATGCGCGGGGCCTGTTATGCGGGCTCGCCGGGCGCCTGCGCCGCGCGGATATCGCCGCGCTGGCGTCCTGCGGCGCCGACTACCTCGGCTTCCGCAGCGCGCTGTGCGAACGGCAGGAGCGCACAGCGCGCATCAGCGCGCGGGCGGTGCGCGACGTGGTCGCGGCCATGCGGGCCGCCTTTCCAATCGAACAACCAACGATGGCAACGAGGTAGCGAGATGGGCTGGAGAGAGCGCAAAGACGAAGAGGTCTACAGTGAGAGCGAGATCAACGAGCGGCTGGCCGAGGAACTGCCGCGGTGGACCTACCAGGACGGCTGGATCCGGCGCAAGTACAAGACTTCGGGCTGGAAGGCCACCCTGATGGTGGTCAACACCGTGGGCCACCTCGCCGAGGCCGCCTGGCATCATCCCGACCTGACGGTTTCCTACGCCTTCGTCAACGTCAAACTGATGAACCACGCGGCGAAGGGCGTCACGGCCAAGGATTTCGAACTCGCGCGCAAGATCGAGGAGGTCGTCATGTGGCAGCCAGGCGCAGATTCAGACTCGGCGCTGGAAGGGACACCGGACGACGCGCGCTTCAAGTACATCAAGTACGACTGAACGGCCGCCACCGGCAAGTCGCCGCACCGTGGTTTGCCGCTGGCAAGGTGCGGCAGGGCGCGCGGGCAGGGGGCGACCAGGGCAAGCGAGCCACATCACGAAGCGGCGGACAGGCCGCGCACAGGGGAGAGCCATGACCAAGCAGATACTGCTCAACGCATTCGACATGAACACGCCCAGCCACCAGTCGAACGGACTGTGGCGGCACCCGCGCGACCAGAGTCATCGCTACACGTCGATGAAATACTGGCAGGATCTCGCGCGCACGCTGGAGCGCGGCCTGTTCGACGGCATCTTTCTCGCCGACGTGACCGGTCTCTACGACGTCTACGGCGACAGCCCCGAGACCGCGCTGCGCGCCGCCACGCAGGTGCCGACGAACGATCCGTTCACCCTCGTGCCGGCGATGGCCGCGGTCACCGAGCATCTCGCGTTCGGTGTCACCGCCTCGATCCCCTACCTGCACCCGTACTCGTTCGCGCGCCTGGTCTCGTCGCTCGACCACCTGACCGACGGGCGCATCGGTTGGAACGTCGTCACCGGCTATCTCAACAGTGCCGCCAAGGGCGCGGGTCTCGCGCAACAGACCGCGCACGATACCCGCTACGACATCGCGCACGAATTCATGGAGGTCGTCTACAAGTTGTGGGAAGGCAGCTGGGAGGACGGCGCGGTCATCCGCGATGCCGCCAACGCGGTCTACACCGATCCGGCCAAAGTGCATCGCATCACCCATGACGGCGAGTATTTCGCGCTCGACGCGATCCACCTGTGCGAGCCCTCGCCGCAGCGCAGTCCCGTGATCTACCAGGCAGGTACCTCGCCCAAGGGGCAGCAGTTTGCCGGCACCCATGCCGAATGCGTGTTCGTCGCCAACCACAGCCGGCAGACCGTCGCGCAGTACGTCGAATCCCTGCGCGGACTCGCCGCGGCGCAGGGCCGCGCGGCCGACGACATCAAGATCTTCGCGCTGCTCGCGGTCGTCCCCGGCGAGACCGACGCCGAGGCGCAGGCCAAGCTCGCCGACTACCAGAGCTACGGCATCCGCGAGGGCGGGCTCGCACTGATTTCGGGCTGGACCGGTCTCGACATGGCCGGCTGTGATACCCATGCCTACATCGAGCACCACGAATCGGAAGGGATCCGTGCGATGGCCTCGTCGCTGTGCGCGCGCTCCATCGACGAGTGGGCCGACTACCTGGTCGTCGGCGGCGCCGCGCCCGTCGTCGCCGGCTCGCCGAAGACCGTTGCCGACGAGATGGAAGCGTGGATGGACGAGACCGGCATCGACGGGTTCAACCTCGCCTACACCGTCGTGCCGGAGTCCATGACCGAGTTCGTCGATCTGATCGTGCCCGAACTGCAGCGCCGCGGACGCTACAAGACCGCGTATACCCCGGGGACGGCGCGCGAGAAGCTGTTCGGCAAGGGGCCGCGACTGGCCGCGCCGCACCCGGCGGCGAGCTTCCGTGTCGGCGCCGGCGGCGCGAAAGGGCAGGCCGCCTGAGCGCGGCGCGGCTGTTCTATCCCGCTCGCCCGAGCCGAGGTGGCATCCATGTCGTCGACAGTACCTGCTGCAGCCGACCACGCCGTGCTGCGTACCTTGTCGCCGGCGCAACCCTGGACCTGGTTGCAGCGTGGCTGGCGTGATTTCCGCGCTGCACCGCTGGTCGGGCTCGCCCACGGGGCAGCGCTCGCGGCCTTCGGCGCCGCGCTGCTGGTATTGGCGGGGGATCGCTTCTGGCTGCTGGCCGGCGCGTTTTCCGGCTTTCTCATCGTCGCGCCGGTGCTCGCTGTCGGCCTCTACGCGGTCAGCCGCGCGCTCGAGCGCGGTGAGCCGGCGGGTTTCGCTCTGGTCCTGCGCACCTGGCTGAGCTGGCGCGGCGCCGAGCGCCACGATTGGCGCCTGGTCTGCTTCGGCCTGCTGCTCGGCCTCGCCGGCACCGGCTGGGTGGTCACCTCGGCGTCACTCATCACGCTGCTCGCGCCGCGACCCATCGAGGCACCGCTGGATTTCCTGCACCACGTGGTGCTCGCGCGCGACGGCTTCCTGTTCGAGCTGTGGCTGGCGCTCGGCGGCGTGCTCGCGGCGCCGGTCTTCGCCTCGAGCGTGATTACGCTGCCCTTGCTGCTCGAGCGCCGCATCGGCGTGCTGGCCGCCGTGCTGACGAGCTGGCGCGCGGTGCTGGCCAACCCGCTGCCGCTGGCCCTGTGGGCGGCCTTACTGATGGGGGCGACCCTGCTCGGCCTGGCCAGCCTGCTGCTCGGCCTGGTGGTCGTGGTGCCGGTGCTCGGCCATGCGAGCTGGCATGCCTACCGCGACAGCGTCGACGCCGCGGCGCTGCCCCTGCGCGAGTCCGCGCGCGCCGCATGAGCAATACCATCTTCGGGTACACCGAGGCGGAGATTGCGCACTTCGGTCTGACCGTCGGCATCGGCGCGTTCATGCTCTACATGCTGTTCATCATCGTGCAGCTCGCGCGCGAATCGAACGCCGGGCGTTTCGGCACCTTCGTGCTGCTGCTCGCTTTGGGCTTCGGCATGCTCGGCTTTATCGCCAAGACGATTCTGCAGTGGTGGCTGGAGAAGTAAGCTGACCCGGCCTCGCGGCGCGCGCGGGCCCGTGCAGGCTTCAGGGACGCGGCGATCGTCGGCGCGCAGCCGTCGCGACACCGGTGAGCAGCATGGCGCCCAGCGCCAGCGCCCAGGCCGGCAGCGGCACCTGGGCCGGCGCGGCAGTCGCAGCCGGTGGCACCTGCACGATGCCTTCGGTCTCGAGCCGTGACAGGTCCCAGGCCGCGCCATCCGGCAGCGGCGCGCCGCTGAGGTCGACCGCGCCGAAGCTGCCGGCGAAAGCGCCGAAATCGAGAACGTCGAACATGCCGCCGGGTGCCGGCACGAAGCCGCTGGTGAGGACCAGCGCGAGTGTCGCGCCGCCAGCGTTCAGAGTGCCGGCGACGAGGAAGCGATCGTACTCGCTGGCCGCCGGGTCGGTCGTGTCACACGTTCCCGAGCTGCCGCCGATCTGGAGCGTCAGCGTGGTCGTCGGCGCGAGCGCGAGATCGCCCTCGACGAAGGCGCACAGCGTATCGGGCGAGGCCGCCGCGAGCGGTGGGAACAAGAGGGCGGCGAGCAGCGCGAGGAACGCTGGGTGGCTTGGCATCATCGTCGTGCCCCTCAGGCCGGCGGGGCGCGGTTGCGACGCCAACCGGCGCCGAGTGCGCCGAGCGCGGCCAGCAACAGCCAGCCGCCGGCCGGCAGCGGGACCGTGGAGACCACCGCGAGCGCGAAGCGCTGGCTGTCGCGGCTCACCGCCCAGTCGAGCCCGGCGGCGAGCTGCGGCAGGAGGAGGGCATCGAGTTCGCCGGTGATGAGGCCGGCTTCGAACAGCGTGAAGGCATCGCCGAGGCGCGGCAGGTAGGACTCCCCCAGCAGGCGGACGTCGAGCGTTCCGCCGAGCGTGAGGGTGCCGCCGACGCGCACCTGGTCGTGCTCGAGCGCCGGCGTCGCGCCGCCGATCTCGAGAATGGCGAGCGCCTCGTCGAGCAGCGCCAGGTCGGACTCGACGACCAGCTCGCCGGGGCTGAAGCCGGGGTTGAGCGCGCCGAGGACGGTCGTTGCGCCCGGACCGAAGATCTGGGTATCTCCGCTCAATGAACCCCACAGCGTCGCGGTGCCGATCACGGTCAGCGACGAGCCGGCGAAGGCAGTGACGTCGGCGACGAGGTCGATGTTGTTCAGCAGCAGGTTGCCGTGGTTGTCGAGCTGCACGCCGGGCGCGCCGGCGGTCGCGCCGACCAGCTCCGAGCCGAACGCGGCGCCCGCGCCGCCGAGGAGCGCGAGCTGCGCGCCGGCCTGGTTGGTGACGAGGCCACCGGCGTCGATCACCGTGTCGGCACCGACTTGGGTGAAGCTGCCGGCATTAGTGAGATTGTCGGCGGCGACGTCGCCGGTGGTGTTGAACGTGCTACCCGGATCAATCGCGAGATGGCCGTTGGTCACGGCGATGTCGACCTCGGTCGTGAGTGCGCTGCCGAAGAGCCCACCCGCGCCGATGTCGAGGTTGCTCGCGGTGAGCGCGAACGCGCCGGCATCGAGATCGAGCCGGGCGGCGCTGCCGGGCGCGAGCGTGCCGACGGAGAGGCTGCCGCCGTTGACGCGCACCGCGCCGTTGGTCCCGACGGTCAGCTCGCCGCCAATCGTCACTGCGCCGCCATTCGTGATGTTCAGCGTGCCGGCGCCGTCCAAGCCGATATTCATGAAGCCCGTATTGGTCCAGCTGGAACCCGCGCCGGTCACGACGACGGTGCCGGTGCTGCCCGCCACGAGGCCGATGAAGCTGTTGAGCACCGACGCACTGGCGCCGGCTTCGACGTTCAGGGAACCCGTGCCGAAGTTACCGACGACCAGCTGTTGTCCCGTGGTCCAGCTCGAACCCGCGCCGGTCACGACGACCGTGCCGCTGCTGCCAGCCACGTTGCCGATGAAGCTGTTGAGCGCCGACGCACTGGCGCCGGCTTCGACGTTCAGGGAACCCGTGCCCAA
>JAUIFX010000113.1 GCA_030429865.1 Gammaproteobacteria bacterium
GCGCGAAATGGAACGTCGACAACACGCGGTGCTGCGTTTCCTGGTCGAAATAAATGATGGCGTTGCGGCAGGTGACGAGATCGAGGCGGGTGAAGGGCGGATCCTTGATGAGGTTCTGCTTCGCGAAGACCACCATGGTGCGGATCTCCGGCATGACCTGGTACTGCTCATCCTCGATACGCTTGAAGTAGCGCGCGATACGTGGCGGCGACACCGAGGTCATCGACGAGGCCGGGTAGATTCCGGATCCGGCGGTTTCCAGCGAATCCAGGTGTACGTCGGTGGCGAAGATCCGCACGTTTACCGGTTTGCCGATTTGCGTGAGGTGTTCGTGGAACAGGATCGCGAGGCTGTAGGCCTCCTCGCCGGTCGCCGTCGCCGGTACCCAGCAGCGTACTTCGCGTTCGCTGCTCAGCGCCTTACACAGCTGCGGTATGACGCGTTGCTCGAGAACCTCCCAGGCATCGCGGTCGCGGAAGAACTCGGTGACCCCGATCAGGAGGTCCCGGTACAGGTTGAGCGGTTCCGAGGGCAGGGCGTTGAGGATGTCGACATACTCGTCGATCGTCGACACGCCGTGCAGCGCCATGCGGCGGTCGACGCGGCGCGAGATCGTGCCCGGCTTGTAGTGCTGGAAGTCGACGCCGTGACGAGCACTGAGAATGTCGAAGATAGGCTTGAAGGGATCGGCGCCATCGCCCTCGCCGGAAGCCGCCTGGCCATGGCCGGGGATCGTGCGTTCGTGGTGCGCGTAGTCGAGCAGGACCTGCGGCATGGCGGCCGGTCCCAGGGCGAGGTCGACGACGCCGGTGGCCAGCGCGCTGTTGGGCATGCCGTCGAAGTGCGCGGTCTCCAGCGACTGGCACAACACCAGCCCGCCGGCGGCGTGGATGGCACGAATGCCGCGGCTGCCGTCGCTGCCGGTGCCCGAGAGGACGATGCCGATGGCGTTCTCCCGCGATTCTTCCGCCAGCGAGGTGAAGAAGTGATCGATCGGGAGGTTGAGCACATGGCGATGATCGCGCTCGGTCAGCCGGAAGCGGCCGGCATCGATCGTCATCATCTTGTTGGGCGGGATCAGGTACACCGAATCGGGTGCGATCGCCATGTCCTGCTCGACCTTGTGAATCGGCATGGTGGTGTGACGGGCGAGCAGTTCGTCCATCAGGCTCTTGAAATCCGGCGTGAGATGCTGGATGACCACGAACGCCATGCCGGTGTCGGCCGGCACGTGGGCGAAGAAGTTCTCCAGCGCTTCGAGGCCACCGGCGGACGCACCGATCCCGACGACGTAACGCAACGGCTCTCCCTGCATGGCCCTGCACCCCCCGGACCGGCCGCGGCTGCCGGCGGTCCCGCCGGCGTTGTCGCCTATTGGCCCAATTCCTTAATTTTATTGGAGTTTTATGTCAGTCGTGGACCTGATCACGCTGTTCAAGGTAGCACTGAGTGTGCCGGTTCCGTCAAGGCGTTGGCGCGACGCCCACCACGAATGCCGTACGCGCACGGCGCGGTCGGCGGCGTGTTTCTCGCGGTGCGCGCGAGGCCGAATCCCCATCCTGAACCGACTTGTGCTATTAATTAGCGGGTTAGCGAGAAGAATTTATCTAAAATCTACCTTTGCATGGGCAACTCGCTGACTTAATATGAACCGCCGCGACGGAGCGCCAAGACTTTGCGCAGGCAGGAGGGTATGAGACAGATTTTCCTTGTCCTCGCGCTGCTCATGGCAAGCGCGCTAGCTGCGCAGGAGGCGCCGCCGCTGACGTTCACCGTCGAGCGGTTCGCGGTCAGCGGCGCGATGCCGGTGGATGCCGCCACCGCCGACGACGTCCTGGCCCCGTTCACCGGCGCGCACGCTGGCATGGAGGGTCTGCTCGCCGCGCGTGACGCCCTCGAACAGCACCTGCGCAGTGCCGGCTTCACGTTCCACCGCGTGGTACTCCCACCCCAGACGCTGGATGGCGGCGTGGTGACACTCGAAGTCGTCACGTTCGATATCGGCGGCGTCACGGTCGAGGGCAACCAGCATTTCTCCGACGACTCGGTGCGGCGCAGCCTGCCGCCGCTCGCTGCCGGCAGTGCGCCCGACCTGCCGCGGCTGTCACGCGCGCTGGCCGTCGCCAACCAGCACCCGGCAAAACAGCTCAAGCTGAATTTCCGCGCAGCGGAAGAGCGCGAGGACGCGCTCGACGCCGTGGTCAAGGTGCGCGACGAGAAGCCGTGGGCGCTGTTCGCCGGGCTCAACAACATCGGCAACAAGAGCACCGGCTATACGCGCATGAGCGTGGGCGGCCAGTACAGCAACCTGACCGGTCACGACGACGTGCTCACCGGCACGTTCATCACCTCGCCGGACAATGCCGACGACGTGCAGCAGTACGGCGTTTTCTACCAGCTTCCCGTCTACGCCGCGTCCGGCTGGCTGACCGCGTTCTACGTCAAGTCCGACGTCGACGTCGGCAGCGTGCAGGACCTGTTCGATGTCAGCGGCTCGGGCGATTTCATCGGCGTCAGCTTCCGTCATGAACTGGTCGGGGTTGGCCGCTATCGGCACAGCATCACGGCGGGGATCCAGGACCGCCTGTTCGATACCGCCATCGCCAGCGCCATCACCGGCCTGCCGTTCGCCACCCTCAGTACCAAGGTGCGCACGCGCCCGATCTCGCTGCGCTACGACGGCGGCTACAACTGGCCGGCGACCAGCCTCGATTTCTACGTCGATTTCACGCAGAACCTCAGCTTCGGCGGGCACAACCGTCTGTCCAGCTATCGCCAGGTGCGGGCGCCGGCCGACCCGTCCTGGAAACTCATCCGCTTCGGCGCGCTGGTGACGCAGCGCCTGCCGCGGGAGTTCCGCGCCGTCGGGCGCATCACCGGGCAGTACACCAGCGAACCGCTCATCCCGGGCGAGCAGATCGGTTTCGGTGGCGATCGTTCCGTGCGCGGCTTCGAGCAGCGCACCATCGCCGGCGACCGCGGCGTGCAGTTCAACCTCGAGCTGTGGTCGCCACAGGTCGCCGCGCTCTACGGCGTGCGTTTCCTGGCGTTCTTCGACGCCGCGCACAAGGTGCTCGACGAGCCGCTCACGGGGCAGCGGCCGAACGACACGATTTCGAGCATCGGTATCGGTGCGCGCTGGCAGTGGCGCGACGACATCGTCGCCGCGCTAGACTATGGACAGCCGCTGGCCAACGCCGAGGGTGAAGCCGCGGATCGCGGCAATTCGAAAGTGCACTTCACCCTGGAGTACCGCTATTGAACATTGCGTTCGCAAGCGCGCCAGGGTCGCGCGCGTCACGCTCCTCCGCGTTGCCCCGTGGGCCTTACGCCGTCGTTGCCTTGCTGCTGCTGGTCGCGGCCGTGGCGGCGCGCGCGGCCGACCCGGCCGGTGAGATACTCGTCGCCCGCGGTGTCGTGACCGCCTACGCGGCGGGCGGGACGGCACGCATCGTCGCGCCCGGCTCGGATGTCTTTACCGGGGAGGTCATCAGCACCGGCAAGCGCAGCCTCGCGATCATGCGACTCGCCGACGGCTCGCGCATCACCCTGCGTCCCGATACGGCCTTCGAGATCACCGAGTTCGAAACCGGGGAGAACGAGGAGAACGCCCTGTTCACGCTGTTCCGCGGTGGTCTGCGTACCGTCACCGGCTTTCTCAGCAAGCGCAACCCGGACGCCATGCGCCTGCGCACCTCGGTCGCGACCATCGGCATCCGCGGTACGATCTTCGATGCCCGCCTGTGCGGCGAGGAATGCGCCGAGGAGGCCCGCGAGCGGCCCGCGCCAGCCGGCCGTGCCGGCTTCGTGCGCGGCCGCGTCGTGGCGCGTTCCGGCAGCCGTGCACGCACGCTCGAGAGCGGTGCGCCGGTGTACGTCGGCGACACCCTGCTCAGCGAAGCGGGCGCCTACGCCGTCATCGCTTTTCGTGACGAGAGCCGCGTGACCCTGTTACCCAACTCCGAGTTCGAAGTGGAGGAACTGCGCTTCGAGCCCGCCGAGCCCGAGTCCGGCAGCGCCATCTTCCGCCTGCTGCGCGGCGGTCTGCGCGCGGTCTCGGGGCTCATCGGCAAGAGCCGCGGCCGCGGTTACAAGATGCGCACCGCCGTTGCCACCATCGGCATCCGCGGCACCGGTTACGACGCCGTGTGCCAGGGCGCCTGTCAGAGCCCCGACCTCGATGCCGGACCCGACGGCGACGGCCTGTACACAGAGGTGTGGGACGGCGCCATCACGCTCGACGACGTGCACGTGGTGGAGACGGGAGAAACCGTGTTCCTCGGCAAGGCCGGCTACGCGCCGGTGCCCGTGCCGGGGCTGCCGATGACGCTTGGCGAGCCGCGCCCGGATACGGTCACGCTGCCGCCCGCACCGCCCCCGCCGCCGTCCTCGGCCAACCCCCAGGCCGGCCTGTACGTCAGCTGCTACGAAGGCAACTGCGCGGTGCAGACCGAGGCCAACGTGGTCGAACTGGGGCCGGGGCAGGCCGGTTACGTCGGCGCCGCCGGCGGCGCTGCCGAGGAACTGCCGGAAGTGCCGCCGTTCCAGGCGGAAGACCCGGTGCTGCATGCCGGCGAGCTCGGCGGGGTGCTCAACCGTTTCAACGAAAACCTCGATGGCGGAGGGTTGCAATGTACCGTTCGCTGAACCGCGTCCGCCGCCGTGGCGGGCAGATCCTGACCTTCACCTACGCCCTCGCCGCGAGCGCCGTGGCGGCAGCCAACCCGCGCGGTGCCGAGGTCGTGCACGGTGCGGCGAGCTTCGCCACGCCCAATCCGCATACGCTCGAGATCACCAACTCGCCGAGCGCCATCCTCAACTGGCAGAGTTTCAACATCGGCGCGGCGGAGACCACGCGTTTCATCCAGGAGAGCGCCGCGAGCGCGGTGCTGAACCGTGTCGTCGGCGGCTCGAGTTCCGAGATACTCGGCAACCTCTTGTCCAACGGCCGGGTGTTCCTGATCAACGAGGCCGGCATCCTGATCGGCCGCGACGCGACCATCGATACCGCCGGCCTGGTGATGTCCACGCTGGATATCCAGGATGCCGACTTCCTCGGTGGCCGGCTGCAGTTTGCCGGCGACGCCGACAACGGCGGTATCACCAACCACGGTTACATCAAGAGCGCACCGGGCGGCGAGATCATTCTCATCGCACCGCGGATCGTCAACGAGCCGCAGGCCGGCAATCCACGCAGCGGCCTGATCGAAAGCCCGCAGGGCGAACTCGTACTCGCCGCCGGTACCGCGATCACGATTGCGAGTCTCGATCATCCTGACATCACTTTCGAAGTCAGCGCGCCCGAGAACGAGGCAGTCAATCTCGGCCGCCTGCTTGCCGCCGGTGGCAGCGTGAGCGTGCTGGCCGGGACGTTGCGTCATTCCGGCGAGATCAACGCCGACGCGATTTCGCGTGACAGTGCCGGCAATGTCGTGCTGGCGGCGACCTCGACGGCCTATCTCGACAGTGGCAGCCGCGTCAGCGCATCCGGTGAGGGCAGCGCGGGGTCAGTCGCGGTCAGCGCCGGCGGCGATGCCGGCGGTGGACGACTCTACGCGCTGGGCACGGTGGCTGCCGACGGCGACACCGGCGGCCGGGTCGAACTCGCCGCGGACCGGGTTCTCGCGACGGGCAACCTGAGCGCGCGCGGCGCCATCGACGGCGGCACGGTCGCGGTGCACGGCGAGACCGAGATCATCGCCACGGCGAGCGCGCGCCTCGACGCGGGCGGCGCGAGCGGCCAGGGCGGCCGCGTCGTCATGGATGGCGGCGAGGGCACGTTCAGCTCGGCGCTGGTCACTGCCGACGGGCTGACCGGCGGCGACGTGGAAGTGCTGGGCGAGGAGATCACGCTCGCCGGCACCACGATCGACGCGAGTGGCGAGGCGGCCGGCGGCCGCGTTCGCGTCGGCGGCGAGTTCCGCGGGGGACCGGGACTGCCCGCGGCGACGACGGTCACGGCCAACGCCTCGACCGTGATCAAGGCCGATGCGAAGACGGCCGGTGACGGCGGCAGCGTGGTCGTGTGGGCGGATGGCACGACGCGTTACAGCGGCATCATCTCCGCTCGCGGCGGCGCCGACGCGGGTGACGGCGGCCTGGTCGAAACGTCCGGCAAGGAAGGCGTTGCCATCGACCGCCAGCCCGACGTCAGCGCATCGAACGGCGCGGCCGGCGAGTGGTTGGTCGACCCCAAGGACATCGTCTTCACCGAAGAATCCTCACAGGGCGCTGGCAGCATCCAGATCCTCGACCCGCACCCGGGAACGGACAACAATTTCGGCCAGTCGGTCCAGTATTTCTACGAGGACGGCGACTTCTCGACGCCGGCCAAGCTCGCCGTCTTCGACCCGCTCGACGACTTCGGCGGTGACGACGCCGGTGCCGTCTACCTCTACCGGCTCTCCGACGGCGCACTGGTCTCGGCGCTGACCGGCAGCCAGGCCGGCGACAATGTCGGCGCCGTCACGTTGCAGAGTTTCGGCGACACGCGCGTGCTGCGTACCCCGACCTGGAACGCCGACCGCGGCGCGGTGACCGTGTTCGACGTGGTCAACGGTGTCAACGGCGCGGTGTCGGCGAGCAACAGCCTGGTCGGCGCGAACGCGGACGACCAGGTCGGTCTCGTCAGCGGGGCCTTCTCCGGCGTGCAGTCGCTCGGCACCCGCATCGCGGTCCGCAGTTCGGCGTTCAACGGCGATCGCGGTGCGCTGACCATCGCCGCACCGATGACGCTGAAGGGCGTCGTCGGCAGCGGCAACAGCCTGGTCGGCGCGAATGCGGGCGACCAGGTCGGTCTGAATTTCCTGCAAAGCATCGGCAGCGGCAATTTCGTCTTGCGCAGCGACCACGGCGGGCGCGGTGCGGTAACGTTCATCAATCCGGCCGCGGCGCCCAAGGGCGTCGTCGGTGCCGGCAACAGCCTGGTCGGCGCGGCCGTCGGCGACGACGTCGGCAGCAGCGGCGTGCAGTCCCTCGGTAGTCACTACGCCGTACGGAGCCCGAACTTCAACGGCACTGCCGGGGCCGTGACCATCGCGCCCACGGCGAGCGGCATCAGCGGCGTGGTCAGCGCGTCGAACAGCCTCGTCGGCAGTGCGCCGGGCGACGACGTCGGCGCCAACGCCCTGCAGAGCCTGTTCTTCGGACGCTACGCGCTGGTCAGCGACAAGAACGGCGAGGGCGCGGTGACGATCATCAATCCCGCCGCGCCGGCGGTCGGCGTGCTGAGCGCCGCCAACAGCCTGGTCGGCGCCGGCGCCGGCGACGCCGTCGGCAGCGGCGGGCTCGACTATGTCGGTGGTACGACCTGGGGCGTGCTCAGCCCGGGCTGGGACAATGGCGCGAATACCGATGCCGGCGCGGTGACGTTCATCGACGGCCAGGACGGCACCTTCGAAGGCACCGCCACCGCGGCGGTCGGCACGATCGGCGCCGCCAACAGCCTGGTGGGCGCGACGACCGGGGACGCGATTGGCTCCGACGGCATCAATTTCGTTGCCGGGTCCTACTCCGGCGTGTTCAGCCCACAGTTCGACGATGGCGGCTCGGTCGACGTCGGTGCCATCACCTGGTACATGCCGGGTACCGCACTGTCAGGTACGGTAGGCGCCGCCAACAGCCTGGTCGGTGTCAACGACAACGACGATGTCGGCGGCTCGAGCAATTTCTTCGAGTTTCTGCCCAACGGTAACAGCCTGCTGATCGTGCCGGACTTCGCCAACAATGCCGGCGCGGTGGTCTTCCTCGACGCCAGTGGTCCGGTCACCGGTTCGCTCGGCGCCGGCTCGGCGCTGGTCGGTGCCAACGCCGGCGATGACATCGGCGGTGGTGGCATCGAGATCTTCAGCAACCACTACATCGTGCTCAGCCCCGATTTCGACGACGGTTCGAATATCGATGCGGGAGCGGTCACCGTCGGCGCCAACGCGAGCGGCATCATCGGCACGGTGTCCTCGGGCAACAGCTTCGTCGGCCAGGCGGGCTTCGATGCCGTCGGCAGCGGCGGTGTTCATGCGCTCGCGAGCGGCAACGCGCTCGTGCACAGCCCCGATTTCAACAGCAGCGCCGGCGCCGTCACGTTCTACGACCTGATCAACGGCAACATCTTCGGCGAAGCCGATTTCACCGGCGTCATCGATGTCGACAACAGCATCACCGGGCCCGATCCGGGTGACGGCCTGGGTAGCGGCGGCCCCGGCGTCGCTGGTATTCAGGTCGTCGGCAACCATTACTTCATCCTCAGCCCCAATCTCGGCACGAGTTCGGGCCACGGCGCGGTCACGATCGGCGACGATCTCGGCGCGTCCTCGCCAATCGGCGACGTCGATGCCACGAACAGCCTCGTCGGCGACAACTTCGGCGACGCCGTCGGCAGCGGCGGCATCCTCACGCTGTTCAACGGCAACGTGCTGGTCCTGAGTCCCGATTGGGGTTCGCAGAAAGGCGCGGTGACCTACGTCGATCTGATCAACGGCAACCTCTTCGGCGAAGCCGGCTTCGCCGCCACGCTCGATGCCACCAACAGCCTGGTCGGCGCGCTGGCCGGTGACGAGATCGGCGCCGATGGCGGAACGCCGACGGTGCAGCAGTTCTTTGCCGGTGCCAACCAGTACTACGCGGTGTTCAGCGGCTCGTTCCAGCCGGGCGGCGCGGTTACGTTCGCCGACGCCGCGGTCGGTATCGCCGGCATCGTCGACAACACCAACAGCCTGGTCGGCCCGGGCGCCGGCGACGACGTCGGTCTGCTGTCGGGCGGCGCCGCTTTCCAGCAACTGTCCAACGGCAACGGCGTGCTGCTCAGCCCTAACTGGAACAGCGATAGCGGCGCGGCGACTTTCGTCGATCTCGTCAACGGCGTGGGGCTGAACGGCGACATCGGCGCGGGCAACAGTGTCGTCGGCAGCAACACCGGTGACTTCGTCGGCTCCGGCGGCGTGGTCGAGCCATCGAACAGCGGCATCTACGCCATCCTCAGCCCGGAGTGGGCGAACGGTGGCCAGGCGCAGGCCGGGGCGCTGACCTGGGGCGACGTCGACACTGGCGTCACCGGCGTGGTCGGGCCCGGCAACAGCCTGCTCGGCAGCACCTCGGGCGACGAGCCCGGCAGCGGCGGCATCAGCAGTTTCGTCACCAGCGGTGGCCAGACGCGTGTCGTCGTCGAGAGTCCGGACTGGGACAACGGCGCGGCCGCTGACGCCGGCGCCATCACGAGCTTCCTGGCCAGCGCGCCCCGGACCGGTGCGATCGGCGCGGCCAACAGCTTCGTCGGCAGCAACGCCGACGACCGCGTCGGTGACGGCTTCTTCGTCACGTTGAGCAACGGCAATCGCCTGGTCGTGACGACGAGTTGGAACAGCGACGCCGGCGCGGTGACGTTCTGGAACACTGCCAGCGATCTCACCGGCACGCTCGGCGCGGCCAACAGCCTCGTGGGCGGTAATCCCGGCGATGGCGTTGGCGACTGGATCGTGAGCGAGGATTTCGGCAGCGGCCGCTATTACGTTGCCACGCCGACCTGGAACGGCGACCGTGGCGCGGTGACGTTCGGCACGATCACGGGCGGCCGCTCGGGCCTGGTCTCGGCCAGCAACAGCCTGGTCGGTTCCAGCGCCGGCGACCGTGTCGGCGAATCGGTACTCAACCTCGCCTACAGCGACCGGTTGCTCGTGCTGAGCGAGGAATGGAATGCCGAGCGCGGCGCCGTCACCGTGATCAACCCGGCGGCGCCGCGGGTCGGTGCCGTGTCGGCGAGCAACAGCCTGGTCGGCGCGAGCGCGGGTGACCGCGTCGGTGACATCGCCCAGCAACTGTTCCGCGAAGACAACCGGGGCCTCGTCGTCCTGCGTTCGACTACCTGGGGCAACGATGCGGGTGCGGTGACGGTGTTCGACCCGCTCGCGCCGCTGGTCGGCCAGGTCAGCAGCGCGAACAGCCTGGTCGGACGCGCCGGCGACGAAGTCGGCGGCAGCGGCGTCAACGAACTGGGTGACGGCAGCCTGCTGGTGCGCAGCCCGCAGTGGTCAGACGGCACCGGCCAGGCCTTCGGTGCGGCCACGCTGATGCGTTCGCAAGGCGGCGTGATGCCGGTCACCGGCTTCGTCTCCGCGGACAACAGCCTCGTCGGGTCGCACACCGACGACCAGGTGAGCAACGGTTCGTTCGTCACGCTGCCGACCGGCAACATCCTGCTGCGCAGCCCCAACTGGTTCGATAATCGCGGGGCGGTCACTTTCATCAATGTCGTCGATGGGCGTACCGGCGTCGTCTCCGGCGCCAACAGTCTCGTCGGCGAGCTGCCGGACGACTTCCTCGGCAGCGGCGGTATCACCGCGCTCGGCGGTGACCGTGCGCTGGTTCGCAGCCCGTTCGCGAGCGTGAACGGTATCGCGGGCGCCGGCCGCCTCGACATCATCGACGGCGCCACGGTGCAGGAAATCACCGGCGACATCGGCTTCGCCACCAACCCGGGCAGTGAACTCGCACTCTCGATCGCCTCGGTCATCGCGTTCCTGAACAGCGGCGCGACGCTGCTGCTGCAGGCCAACAACGATATCTACCTGCCGCAGGGCAGCGGACTCGTGGCCGAGAACGGCACCTTGGTCCTCGAAGCCGGGCGCAGCATCGACATCGAGGCCGACCTGATCGTGCGTGACGGCACGCTGCGCCTGCTCGCCAACGCGCCCGGCGCCGACCCGGCGTTCCGCGAAGCGGGCGAAGGCAACATCACCGTCAGGGCAGGGGAGACCGGGGTGCGCGTGCTGGCGACCAACCTGTCGGTCGACGCGCAGAACATCTTCCTCGAGGGTGGCACGACGCCCAACGCGTTCGCCGCGATGGTGGGTCTCGAGCGCACCGACGTACATGCACATGGCAGCGGCCTGCTGCGCCTGCAGGCCGGCACGGCCAGCGGTACCGGCATCGCGCCCGGTAGTGCCAGCGAGATCCTTTCCGCTTTCGTCAACGATCCGGGCAGCCTGCAGGCGCCGGCGGCGTTCATCATCGGCCGCGCGGCGCTGAACGTGATTGCCGACGACGTCGAGCTCATCGGCGGTGGCAGCCCCGGTGCCTTTGCCGCCCTAGCCTCGTTCGGCGAGTTCTCGGTCGAGAGCATCAATCTGACGCTGGCGCCGGGCAGCGCCGAAAACGCCGACGCCCTGCTGCTCGGACTCGGCGGCGTCGCCGACATCAGCTTCACGAACTGCAGCGGCTGCAACGAGCTGCTGCTCGATCCGCTGTTCGACGGCAGCTCGCAATCGGGCATTTTCATCAGCGGGCTGTTCCAGGAGCCGACCGTCGACGCCATCCTCGCCATGCTCACGCGCGACGCAGAGGCAAGCGAGGACGACGAGGACGAGGAGGACGACGACGACGCGGCCGAGTGCAACTAGCAACCCGGTTCGCGGTCCCCGCGTCCGGCTGTCCCCGGGCGCGATAGCGCCGTCCCGGCCGGCACCAGCACGGCTCGCGAGCGCGGAGCGCGCCGCGCCGGGCGCATCCATGCGCTCCCGCCGCTGACCAGCGGAAACGGCGCCCCGGGGCCGATCGGCGTCTGGGCGTGTCGCCGCCGCCCCGCACGTCGCGCCCGCGACGCGCGGCGGGGCATCCGTGCCCATCGCCGTTCGTCGCGGTCCTTGCCGCGTTCAGCCGGCGTTGGCGAGCGGCACCGGCGCTTCTGCCGCTGCCTGGGCCGGGCCGGCGAAGCTGCGGTCCTGGTTGGCGATCAGCCGATCGATGCGCCGCAGGCAGTCGGCGGAGAGGTCGAGGGCGGTTTCCACCCACGAATCGCAGATGCTGTACAGCTCCTCACGGTCGAGCGCCTGGCAGCGGCTGATGGCCTGCCGAAAGGCGATCGCGCCGGGTCGCGAAGCCTGGCGAGAGACGTAGGAGCGAATCGCCTCTTCTCCCTCACCGGGCGCGCACAGCACGTCGATCACGCCCATTTCGTACAGTTCCTCCGCGCGGTAGTTGCGCGCGCTCAGGATGATCTTCTCGGCCGTCACCGCGCTCACCCGTCGCCGCAGAAACGTATAGGCGCCCATGCCCGGGAAGAGCCCGAACAGGACTTCCGGGAAGCCCATGCGCGAGCCCTCCTCGGCGACCAGGACGTTACCCGCGAGCGCGGCCTCGAAGCCGCCGCCCATGGCCACGCCGCGCACGAGCGAGAACGACATCGTGCTGCCGGCATTGGAGGCATGGTGATACACCGCGTCGGTCGCCTTGCGCGCATAGCGCATCAGCGCGGCCCGGTCGCGTGCGGCGATGAGACGCCGGAACAGCCGCAGATCGCCGCCGAGGCTGTAGACGCCGGGTATGCGCGAGGCGAACACGACGTACTTGACCGGCGTCGCGCTGGCGAAGCCGCCGCATTCGCGGTTACGAATGCGATGCTGCACGCGGCGGATGTCGTCGAGGAGCTCGTGGGAGAAGTGCGGTGTTGCGCCGGGAGCGATGTATTTCCAAAGGATCCCGGCGCGGGGTTCGAAGCGCAGTTCGAGGTTGGGAAACGCCTCGGCATCGCTGAACGGGTCGTCGTCGCGCAACAGGCGCTGCGGGGAGTCGATCTTGATGAGCATGTCTTTACCCTCCTCGGGTCGGCTGATGCCATTCCCGATGGCTAGATTTGGATGACTTGGGCCGGACCATGCCGGCGTGACGTAGCGATGGCGGGGAGGCGTCCGGGGACGGGTATTGTTGTTCGGCTGTCATGCATGGAGCCGGTTCCAGGGCCAGTCGGTCCTTCATGCCTCGACGCACGAAAGACGGCCAGCCCTAGTGTGCGGGGCTTTGGAAAGGCGGGTCAACGCGAAGGCATCATGCCGCGCCGGGCGCGCGCGTCGCAGGCGCCGGCAGCAGCTGCCCGCCGGGAACGGCGGGTGCGTCAGCCTGCCATGCGTCACGAAGGTGCTGGCCTATAATGCGGGGCCTCCGCACGGGTTCAGCAACGCAGGAAACGCAGGTGACGATGAAAGCACGAAGGTTCGGGACGGCCGCTGCCGCGAGGCCCGCCGGTGTCTGCTGGTTGGTCCTGCTCGTATCGCTTTCGGCGACGATGGTCAGCCATGCCAACGAGGCGCTGAATGGTACCTGGACGCTGGACGAGGAACGCTCGACCACGCTGGAAGCGGCCGGGGCGGCCTTCAACGACGAACTCAACGAGGCACGCCGGCGCAACAAGCGTCAGACTTTCGACCGCAGCAACTCGAACAGCCGCGCGCGGGGGCGTTTCGATCAGCAGGTCGCCGCGACCTCCGAGATGATCGCCGAGGACATGCGCTCCATCAGGTGGGGCGACACCGCGATGCAGCGGGACATCCTCAACGCACCGACGATCAAGCTCTATGTCGCGCGCAAGGTCGCGGTGTTGTACGGGAGCAGTCTCAAACGCCTGTTGACCATCAACCCGGCCGGCCGTGCCTATTCCGTCTCCGGAACGGAAGTCACCAACGATGCCGTCGGCCGCTCGCTCACCTACCTCGAGGACGGCCAGCTCGTGATCGAGACGTCGGTTCACGGCGGCGGCCGCATGGTCGAGCGCTTCCGCTACGACCCCGCGCAAGAGCGACTGGTCATGAAAGCGGAGCTGCAGGAGCGCCGCGACGGTCCCTGGCTCGAATTCGAGCGCGTGTTCGAACAGCGCTGAATCGATGTGCGCGGCGTCGCGCCTGCGCGCGGCGCGCTGCCGTGCGCCGGGTGGGGTGCCGGCGCACGGGGCGGGCGTCGAGGCCCGAGGCCCCGGGGCCGGTGATCAGTCGAGCGCTTGCTCGCTGATGTTGAGATCGACGCGCGACCACTTCAGTGCGATGTCCTCGGCGCTGCCTTCGACGCGCAGCTTGAAATTGCCCAGGTCGAGTTCATCGCGCGGCCGCGAGAGGAGCTGGGCCACGGCCTGTGCGGCTTCGTGGGTCTCCAGCATGCGTGGCTGCCAGCGGCCGAAAACCTTGGGGTTGTCCGCGTATTCTTCGGTCATGCCCGTGCGGATGAACGGCAGCATCAGGCAGCATGCGCTGGCCATGTCGCTGGCGCGGCCGAGATTGACCCGCAGCACTTCCGGCAGGCGCAGCACCGCCCAGTTGGCCACGACATAGCCGGGTACGGCGACGCCGGGCTCGAGCGACTGCATCGAGGAGATGTAGACGAACTGGATGGGTTGGCTGTGATACACCGCTTCGCCCGCCCACAGGTGGGTCATGTAGACGAAGCCGTCGATCTTGGTGTCCATCACGAGCTTCGATTCGGCCAGGTTTTCGATGAAGTCACGACGCACGCGGGCGCGGCGCTCGGCACGGCTCTCGCCTTCGATTTCCGGCAGCGCGCGGCCGAAGCGGTAGCCTTTCTCGGTCAGGCCCGAGTTGCAGATGACGATGTCCGGACCCTTGCCTTCCATCTGCTCGATGACGTAGCTGCGGGAGGCCCACAGGTCGCGCGTGTTGGTGACGTCGGCCTGCATGGCGAAGGCTTTCACGCCGCGCTCGCGCATCGCGTCCACCATGTCGAAGCCGTCGCGGTAGCTCGAGTGGAAATGCACGCCGACGATCTCGGCGCCATTGGCCGCGGCGGCCAGTGCGAGACCCTGGCCGATGCCGCCATCCTTGCCTGAACCCGTGATCAGCACGCGCTTGCCCTGGAAGGCGTTCTCCGGGAACCTGAACTGATCGAAATCGGCGGTGAATGCCATGACTGCTCCTGTACGATTTGGGATGGTCGTGGGTGCAAAGTAATCCATCGCCAGACGCGATACCAGCGGCTTTCGGCGCGTTGCGGCGCGCCAGGCCGGAAGCTGTCGCAGCGCTCCGCGCGGCCGCGGCCCGAGGGCGCGAACCGGCTGCACCGCCGTGGTGCGGGGCGCCCCGGGAGCTCAGCGCGGGAACAGGCCGAGCGTCTCGATGGCCTCGAGCAGACGCGGATGGAACGCGGCCGCGGCGCAGACCACGCCGCGGTTCGCGGACAGGCCGGCGCCGTGGGAGAAGTCGAGCGGGCGCCCGTGCACGTCGCTGACCCGTACGCCGGCTTCCTCGGCAACGATCTTGCCGGCCGCGTGGTCCCAGATCTTCTCCACGTAGCCGGGCCGGGTCGGCAGCCTGAGGTAGGCATCGGCCTGGCCGCGCGCGACGACCGCGTACTTGCACTGGCTGTCGAGTCGCGCCGGGGCCCCCGTGGCGCCGAGGTGGGCGACGATGCGCGCGGTATCGTCGAGACGCGAATGCGCCGCCTCGACGGATTCGCAGACGCGCATCTGCGTGATGTCGCCGCTGCCGTTCGCGTGCACGGCGGCCGGCGCGGCGCCGGGCGCGTCGGCCGGCACGACCCAGCTGCCGCGACCGCGCAAGGCGTAGAACAGGCTGCCGTGCGCGTCGCCGGCATCGAAAGGGCGTGCGAGATCGGCCGACAGGTTGGGGCAGCCGAGCACGCCGAACACGACCTCGCCTCCGGCGATGTAGGCCAGCGAGACGGCGTACTGTCCACCGCGCAGGAAGCCCTTGGTGCCGTCGATCGGATCGAGGGTCCAGTATCCGTCGGCGCTCGCATCGTGGTTGCCGCGGTCGATGGCGTCGAGCACGTCGTCGACGCCGGCCTCCGGCCACGCCACGCGGGCCGTCTCGGCGACCGCCTCGCGCAGCGCCGCGCGGTCCGGATCGCGCAGCGTGGCGGCGTCTTCCTCGCCGACGAGATGGAGCGGTTCGCCGAACGTCGCGAGGCGGGCGGCGATGATGGCCTGCGAGGCGTAGTCGGCGACCGTCACCGGGCTGCGGTCGTCCTTGGTGTGCTGGCGGATGCGGTCCAGCTCGGCCTGCACGTGACGGGTCACGCGGCAGGCGGCGGTGACCGCGGCGAGGATGTCGGGAAGCTTCCCTGCAAGCTGTGCTTCGATGCTCATATCGGTACCTCAAATGGCTCTCGGGGCGCGCCGTGACGGACGGGGCCCTGTGCTAAACTCGGGCGCCACCATGGCCACCAGCAACGTCGCCTGCGGCGACGCGGCGAGGGCGCAGGCCGGCCCGTCGCACCGGCCTCACAGGCATACATCCGGCTGCGACTGCTTGTGTCGAGGAGACCCGTTCCATGTCCGATTCCACTACCCGTCCCGTGCCCGCGCACATCGCTGAAGCTGCCTTGGTCAACGAGCAGCAGTACGTAGACATGTATGCGCGTTCGCTGTCGGACCCGGACGCGTTCTGGGCCGAACAGGCGCGCGAGTTCGTGACGTGGGATAAACCGTGGGACACGATCTGCAGCTACGACTTCCACAAGGCCGACATCCGCTGGTTCGACGGCGCGCGCCTGAACGTCAGCTACAACTGCCTCGATCGCCACCTCGCGCAGCGCGGCGACCAGACCGCCATCATCTGGGAAGGTGACGACCCGGCCGACCACAAGCACATCAGTTACCGGGAACTCCACGCCGACGTGTGTCGTTTCGCCAACGTG
>JAUIFX010000114.1 GCA_030429865.1 Gammaproteobacteria bacterium
GTCCGATGAACGCCGCCGCGCTCGCCCGGCACAGCGGGCTCGTACCACGCTACGTCGACGAATGGGCACGCGCGATGGTCGCCGCCGGCTACCTCGAGTACGACCCGGCGGCGGATACCTTCGCGCTGCCCGAAGAGCATGCCTACCTGCTCGCTTCCGACGATACCGACCATTTCATGGGCGGGCTGTTCGGCATGGTGCCGCCCTTGATGAGCGTCGCGCCGCGCGTGCGTGAAGCGTTCCGTGATGGCGGCGGCGTGCCGTTCGCCGAGTTCCCCGGCGAATGTCGTCACGCCATCGACGTGATGAATCGCGGCAACTACGAGCACCGCCTGGTGAGTTTCTGGCTGCAGAAGTTGCCGGCAACGGTGGCGCGGCTGGAGGCCGGCGGCAGCGTGCTCGACGTCGGCTGCGGCACCGGCCAGGTGCTCGCCGCGCTGGCGCGCGGCTTCCCCGCGAGCCGCATCGTCGGGGTCGATCCCGATGCCGAGTCGATCGCCGCCGCACGTAACGCCGTCGCCAAGGCCGGTCTCGGCAACGCCGAGTTCGTGCAGGCGACGCTCGATGCCGTGCCGCCCGAGCCGCGTTTCGATCTCGTCATGGCCTGCGACTGTCTGCACGACATGCCGGACCCGGTCGCGGTGTTGCGCGATATCCGTGCCCGGCTGGCCGACGACGGTGTGCTGCTGGTCATCGAACCGCGCGTGTCCGACCGGCTGGAGGAGAACGTGCACCCGATCGCGGCCATGTTCTACGGCTTCAGCGTGTTCCACTGCACGACGCAGTCACTCGCCCATGGCGGCGCCGGTCTCGGCGCGTGCATGGGGCCGGGCAAGACCCGCGCCTTGTTTGCCGAGGCCGGCTTCGGCGCGGTCGAGGAACTCGACATCCGCAGCCCGGTGAACCTGTTCTACGCCGTGCGCCGCTGACGTCATCGGCCTCCGGCCGGCGGCGATGGCGCGCTTACTTGCGCAGCTGGTCCTCGCGCGACTTCATCGGGAAATACATGCCGAACGGTTGCGGCCAGTCGTAGGGCAGGTCGACCAGGGTGCCGGGCGCGCTCGCGCTGGGCGCGAGCGCGAGTACGTCTTGCAGGATGCGGCGCTGCTGCGCGGCATCGAACGGCGCGCCGCAGGCATTGCCCATGGGGAAATTGACGAACGCGGTGCGCGGCGGCTTGACGTTGGCGGACAGGTCGCGACCGGTCGAGAGCGTGACGGTGACGATGCCATGTGCCTCGACCACGCGCGCGACCAGCCCGGCGGTCTGGTGATCGAGCGGGCAGGCCGGGATGACGACGAGCACGTCGACGCCGTCCGCGCCGAGTTCGCGCGCGAACGCGGGCGCCGCCTCCTCGCACACCTCGCGCCGCGTGTAGATGCGCCCCATGAAGCCGCTCCACAGCCGCGGCGCAACGCTGCCGATGACGCCATCGGCGGCGAGTTCTCGCAGGCGTTCGATCGGGAACTGGCAGTTGATGTCGCGGCTGGCGTCGCGGTGATCGTAGTAGTTGTCGTGGATCTGAAAGAAGTCCGCGGCGGTATCGGCCGGGATCGCATCGAGGCGCAGGTCGTTGCGCGCATTGGCATCGAACGGCGGTGCGTCCCGGCGCGAGGCGCCGCAGGTGGTCAGCATCGAGACGCGGCAGGCGGCGAGCGGTTTCGCGAGCGGCGTGAACGGCGCGTCGCTGTTGACGGTCCAGTCGTAGGGTGGAAAACCGAGCGACTGGTAGCGTTCGTTGAGCGCGTCGACGTAGGCGATCGGTTGCATCAGCGTTCTCCCTTGATCTGCAGGACGCGGCGGCTCAGCCGCCGAGCGCGCCGGCGGCGCGCAAGGCTTCCTGGCGCGCCTTCGCCATGTCGTAGGTGCGCGCCATCATGATGCGCTGGGCCTTCAATCCGCCGCCCGCCTGCAGCGCGGTGACGAGATACCAGCCGCCGAGCGCGTCGGCCGTCATGTCGCGAATCAGGGTGAACACGCGCATGCGCTGCTCGATGTCGGTGTCGGGCTTGGCGGCAAGGTACTTGCGCAGGTAGGCGCCGGCTTCCGGGTGCCGCAGGTCGGCTTCCTCGGGCAGGGTGATGACGAGGCCGCCGGCGACGTCGTGCAGCTGCTTGACCATCTGGTGGAAGTTGGTCGCGTAGTAGTACTTGGTGCAGTTGATGCCGAGCGTGTTCGGATGCAGCATGCCGTCCGGCGTCGACTCGTAGTGCTGCACCGAGTACTCGATGCCCATGCGGATCATCTCGGCATAGCAGATGAGCTCGGAGATGGCGTCCTGCACGTGCGGATCGCGCTCCTTGCCCTGCGCCTCGGTAACGAGGTCGGCGAGGCCGACCATCAGCTCCGCCTCGTGCGCGGCCATGACCAGGCCGAGCGTGCGTTCCCACAGGCCGAGCGCGGCGGCGAACGCGCCGGCGAGCTGCCATTCGCCGGCAAGAAACACGCGATCCCAGGGGACGAAGACGTCGTCGAAGACGACGAAGCCTTCGGGCATCGAATGGTGCGCGCTCGCCGGGTAATCGAACTCGTTCAACTCGGCCGGCGCGAAGCTGCGGTTGATGATGCGCACGCCCGGCGCGTTGACGGGGATCGAAAAGGCCACCGCGTAGTCGGCCTCGTCTTCGCGCATCGACTTGGTCGGCATCACGACGAGCTCGTGCACCAGCGCCGCGCCGGTGATGTGCAGCTTGGCGCCGCGCACGACGATGCCGTCGTTGCGGCGCTCGACGATGCGCACGTAGAGATCGGGATCGATCTGCTGATGCGCCTTCTTCGAACGATCGCCCTTGGCATCGGTGATGACCTCGGCGGCGCGGAGGTCGTTGTCGCGCGCGTAGCGGTACATCGTCTCGATGTTCTCGGCGAACTGCGGGTTGACGGCGGCGAGCCGGTCCTTGATCTGCAGCAGCGCCATGTAGACGCCGGTCACGCCGCCGACGATCGACATCTGTCGGCCGAGCTCGATGCGCTTCTCCAGTGCCTCGGTCGTGCGCGGGACCTGGTAGACGCGGTGCGCGAGGCTGCCGTCCTCTGTCTCGTAGGTGATCAGATCGCGCAGCGCCGGGTCGTCGTAGGCGTAGTCCTTGGCCGCGACCTCGATCGGCACCTGGAAACGCGGGTGGCTGGTGATATCGGTGATCTTCTCGCCACCCCAATAGACGACGCGGCCGTCGTTCAGCGATGCACGGTACTCGGCGGCGCTCTTCAGACCCATGGCTTGCTCCCCTGTGTTGTCATGACGTCAGCCGCCAATTATCGCGGATCGCACGGCCGCCGCGCGAGGCAGCGGCGCCCCCGCCCGCCGCATATCCCCAAAAATATCCCCAAAAGTGTCAGACACTTGTGGATATCCCCGGCGCAGTTTTCCCCAAAAGTGTCAGACACCTGTGGGTAATTTTGTCCGCGAGTGGGCGGGTCAGGCGTGGTTTGCGGCGGCGAACTGGCGCGCCTGTTCGCGCAGCACGAACTTCTGGATCTTGCCGCTCGGGGTACGCGGGAAGGCGTCGATGATCTCGAGGCGCTCCGGCAGGTACTGCCGGGTCAGCTTCTGTTCGGTGAGCCAGGCGCCGAGTCCGCGGAGATCGAGGGTGTCGCCGTCACGCAGGGTGACGAAGGCGCAGGCGCGCTCGCCGAGGCGCGCGTCGGGCATGGCGACGACGGCGGCGTCGACGATCGCCGGGTGGCGGTAGAGCAACTCCTCGACTTCGACGACCGGGATGTTCTCGCCGCCGCGGATGATGATGTCCTTGGATCGGCCCGTGATGCGGATGTAGCCGTCGGCATCCATGCGTGCGTTGTCGCCGGTTTCGAACCAGCCGTCGCCGTCGACCTCGTAGGCTTCCGGCCGCTTGAGATAGCCGACGAAGAGCGAGGCGCAGCGCGCCTGCAGGCGGCCCTCGGTGTCCGGCGGGACGACCTCGCCGTGTTCGTCGACGATGCGCACGGCATGGCCCGGCAGCGCGCGGCCGTCCGTCTCGAAGACCTTCTCCGGCGGGTCGCCCGGGTAGGTCGCGGTCGAGATGCCCATCTCGGTCATACCCCAGGCGCTCATGACGTAGAAGTTCGGCAGCAGGCGCGCGGCGTCGTAGACCATCACGCGCGGGATCGGCGCGCCGGCGCAGAGGAACAGGCGCAGGTTCGCGAGGGCGCCGGCGTCGTCTTCGGCCACGCCGATGAGATCGGAAAGGAATGGCGTCGCACCCAGCGTCACCGTGCAGCGTTCTTCGGCGATGATGCGCGCGGCGCGCGCCGGCTCCCACTGGTCGAGCAGCACGCACTTGGCGTGATTCGCGATCGCGAACACGATGCCGTACATGAAACCGGTCTGGTGGGCGACGGGCGAACCCATGAAGACCGCGTCCCCCGCCTCGTAATCGAACAGCTCGGTGGCGAGCTTCGCCTTGCACAGCAGCGTGTTCGAGGTGTGCATGACGCCTTTCGGCCGGCCCGTCGTGCCCGAGGTGTACATGATCTCGGTGACGTCGTCGGGGGACGGGCGACGCTCCGCGAACAGCGCCGCGACGTCGGTTTCCGTTTCATGCGGATGCTCGAGCAGCACCGGTTCGAAAGCCGTGCGCGGGTCCTCGCCACCGACGACAAGCACGTGCTCGAGCGCCGGCAGCTTGTCGCGCAAGCCCGCGAGCATCGTGGGATAGTCGAAGCCGCGAAAGCTGCGCGGCACGATCATGACCTTGCTCTCCGCGAAGCCGAGCATGAATTCGAGTTCGCGCTCGCGGAAGATCGGCATCAACGGGTTGATCGCGGCACCGATGCGCACGCAGGCGCAGTGCAGTGCCGCGTAATGCCACCATCCCGGCAGCTGCACGGCGACGATGTCACCGCGTTCGACGCCGAGTGCCGCGAGACCCGCGGCGATGCGAATCGAGTGCGCGGCGAGTTCGCCGTAGGTGAGTTCGGTGCGTTCACCGGTCATCGAGTTGTGATCGACGATGGCGACGCGCAGTGGCTCGTGCGCGGCGGCCTCATCGAGGTGATCGATGACGAGGCGGTCGGGCCACAGCCCGGCAGCCCGCATGGCCGCGCCCCGCGCCGGCGGCAGGATCGGATCGAAATCCATCGCTTGTCTCCCCTCGCGGCGCCGCGCCGGTGCGCGGCGGTGTCGCCCGGGGCAGTATAAGCGCGTCACGCGCAGCGCATCACGACACGCCGGGCCGCGCGCCGGCATACGGCGAGCGCTCAGTGCACGAGCGAGGGTTCGCCGTGCGCCGACGCGCAGTGGCAGCGCATCTGCGCGGCGAGTGCGCGCCACACCTCCTGCGCGCGGGCGTAGACGTCGTGGCCGCAGGGAGCGACGAAGCGCGCGGGGTGGGCAGCGAGATGGTCGAGCAGGCGCACGATGGTCTCGGCGAGCTGTGGCGAGGGATTGCGCACGAACTCGCTCATGGCGCGGATGCTGCTTGCGTGCAGGGCGTCGACGGGGATGTCACGGACGGTTTCCGGGGATTTCATGGCGGGAGGGACTCCGATAGAGGATTGAACGAGCCTTCATCATAAATACGAATGATTATCAATAACAATAGAGTCGTGAGACCTGCATCGCACGAATCCCGTTTGTGCCCGTCCTCGATTCGCCCCCCGGTTAGTGCGGCCCCACCAATCCTTGCCCGTCCCCGATTGGCCGCCCCCGCATTCCGCTCGCGCCTCCGATTGATGCCTGTCCCCGATTGGCAGGGCCCCCAATTCGCCCAATTCGTGGATGTCCGCAATTCGCCCCCAACAATTCGTCCACCAGGTCGCACCGCAATTGATGCCTGTCCCGAATTTCACCCCGATTGGCGCCTGATTGGCGCGGCCGCGCCAATCCTTGCCTGTCCCCAATTTGCCCGGTCTGCACCGCCGTGCCTTTAGAATCCCTGCCATGCGTTTCGCCATGGCATTACTCATTCTGTTGCCGCTCGGCGGCGGCGCGCCGTGGGCGGCGGGCGCTGAAGACGGCGACATGCCCGCGGTACTGCGCCTCGCGCGCCTGCCGAGCGCGCCGACCGCGCTCGAACTGGTCAGTGCTGACGGCACGCGCCGCGTGAGCGACGCGGACTTCAGCGGCCGTCTCACGCTTCTGCACTTCTGGGCGACCTGGTGCGAACCCTGTCGCCACGAGCTGCCGGCGTTGCAGGCGCTCGCCGAGAGCGTCGCGGACGACGGCATCGCGGTCGTGCTGGTCGCCGTCGACGAAGGCCTCGCGGCCGACGTGGTCGCGGAGTTCGCGCACGGGCTCGGCGTCACCCTGCCGACCTACCTCGCCGCCGATGGCACGGTTGCCGACGCACTCTGGGACTGGGGCGTGCCGGTGACCTACCTGGTCGGCACGGACGGTCGATTCATCGGCCGCATGCGAGGACCGCGGCCGTGGCGGGACGCGGCTGTGCGCGAGGCGCTGATCGGGCTGCACGGTCGCTGAGTCGCGTCGCTCCGCGGCATCGTGTCAACATCGTTGACATGGCAGCCACCGTAAGTGCATGAGTAAGCGAGTCTTTCGTTAGGCCTTCATCGAGCAAGCGCGACATGGTTCGCAAAAAGCGGCCGACTGTTCAAAGAATTTTACATTTGCCGCTGCGCAGCATGTGCCGACCTCATTCAATTCAACGAGTTGACCGCGCGGCATGCGATCTGCATGACCTGGTTCCTCGGTTTTCGCCTCGCAACCAGGAGTCGACCATGAGTTTCTACCGTCTCCTCGCAGCCTCGCTGCTCGTGATCGCATCGGCCGCTGCTCAGGCCACCATCGTCGATGTCTCCATCGGCGGCGGAGACGCGATTTTTCTCGCCGGCCGCACCGATCTCGTCATTCCCCCCGCCAACCAGTCGTGGCCGGGCGGCATGATTCGTCACCCCGGGCCCACGCCCGAGGAGATCCTCGAGAGCGTGCCGCCAAGCGTTGCTGTCGCAGCCGGTGACGTCGTACGCCTGCTCGATCCGGCGCAGGGAGGCATCAATTTCTTCAACGGCTTCGGACCGCCGTATTACGGCCCGGAGGGCAGCCAGGGAGATTGTTCGGGCGGTGGCTGCAGCCAGCTGTCGGCTTTCGGCGGCATCAGCGGTTATTTCGGGCCCGAGGGCGCGTTGGCCGGGGTCTTCCTCAACGACGACGTGCCGCTCGCCGGACCGCCCGGTACGCTCAATTTCAGCACCGGCGGTCTCACGCGCGATTTTCTCTCCATCACGCCCGCGCTCGGCCAGGTGTTCTACATCGGCAATGGTGTGACCACCGGCGGTGATTTCCAGCAGTTCATCGCGCCCACCGGCGCCACGCGCCTGTTCCTCGGCATACCAGACGGCTTCGGTTTCGACGGCGGGCCCGGTGCCTACGACGACAACGACGGCGCTTACCGCGTGCGCCTGGGCATCAACGAGATTCCCTCGATCCCGGAACCTGCCACACTTGCGCTGAGTGGCCTCGCCATGGTCCTTGCCGCCGCCCGATGGCGCCGTAGCCCGGTGCGGGCCTGAAGCACAAGCGGCAAGAACCGAGGTAGTGCCGGCGCGTGGGGAGCGTTTGCATCGCACGAATCCGGGGCAGGCGTCGATTCTCGGAGCGGTGCTCCCCGCACCCGGTGAGCATGCCGCTCCGTCACCGCTTCATCGGGTGACGCGAGCGGCCTCGGTGGCGCCGCATCCGGCGAGCCTTCCCGTCGCCAGGGACGCGGTCAACAGGTAGCCCCCTGTCGGCGCCTCCCAGTCGAGCATCTCGCCGGCTATGAACACGCCGGGCTTCGCCCTGGCCATGAGTGACTCATCGAGCGCGGTGAAGCGCACCCCGCCGGCGCTGCTGATCGCTTCCTCGACGGGGCGCGCCGCGGTCAGTGCGAGTCGCGCGTCCTTGATGGCGCGGGCCAGCGTCACCGCGTCCTGGCGTGGCGCGTCGGGCAGGGTTTCGTAGAGCAGCAGCGCGCGCGTGCCGCGCAGGCCGCTGGCCCGTTCGAGGTGACGCGCGAAGCGCTGCTTGCCACGTGGTCTGGCGAGCGCTTCGGCGAGTGCCTGTGTGTCGCGTGCGGGAGCGAGATCGACGCTCAGGGTTGCCTGTCCATGCGCGGCGATGGTCTCGCGCAGGTAGCGCGACAGCGCGTACACGCAGCCGCCTTCGATGCCGTACTCGGTGAGTAATAGATCGCCCGGCGCGGTGCGCGTGACGCCGCGTTCGTCGATGCAGGAGAGAACCACGGTCTTGAGCGGCTGGCCGGCGGCGCGCGTGCGCAGGTGTTCGCTCCAGCGGACTTCGAAGCCGCAGTTGCTCGGCGCGAGCGGGGCGACGTCGATGCCGGCCGCTTCGAGGATCGCCACCCAGCCACCGTCACTGCCGAGGCGCGGCCAGCTCGCGCCGCCGAGCGCAAGCACCGTGGCGGTTGCGTTCACCTGTACTTCGCCCGCGGGCGTCTCGAAGCAGAGTGCGTCACCGTTCCAACCGGTCCAGCGGTGACGCTGGTGGAACGTGACACCCTGGCGGCGCAGGCGTTCGAGCCAGCGCCTGAGCAGCGGCGCGGCCTTGAGATCGGATGGGAACACGCGCCCCGAGCTGCCAACGAAGGTCTCGATACCGAGACCCGCGGCCCAGGCGCGCACTGCGCGGGTGTCGAAGGTTGCGAGCGCTGCGCGCAGGGCCTCCGGCGACGCGTCGCCGTAGCGTGCCAGCAGCGCGTCGCCGGTCTCCTGGTGGGTGAGGTTGAGCCCGCCCTTGCCGGCGACGAGGAATTTGCGCCCGCAGGAGGCCATGGCGTCGAACACCGCGACGCGGGCGCCGCGTGAGGCCGCCGCCTCGGCGGCCATCAGCCCGGCGGGGCCGCCGCCGATGACGGCGACGTCATGATCGGCAGGGCGGCGCGAGGTCATGGGAACGTCGACGGGATCAGCGTCGACGGTGTCTGACACTTTTGACCAAAAGTGTCAGACACCAGGCGCTGTCGAAACAGCGCGCTCAGGGCGTGAAGAACTCGCAGCCGGTCTTGGCTTTCACTTCGTCGAGGGTCACGCCGTCGTGCAGTTCCTTCAGCACCAGGCCTTCGTTGTCCGGCAGCACTTCGAACACGCACAGATCGGTGATGATCATGTCGACCACGTTCTTGCCCGTGATCGGCAGTGTGCAGCTCTTGAGAATCTTCGGGCTGCCGTCCTTCGCGCAGTGATCCATGAGGATGATCACGCGCTTGACGCCGGAGACGAGGTCCATCGCGCCGCCCGGGCCCTTGACCATCTTGCCCGGCACCATGAAGTTGGCGAGGTCGCCGTTCTGCGCGACTTCGAGCCCACCGAGGATCGAGAGATCGACATGCCCGCCGCGAATCATGGCGAAGGAGTCGGCGCTCGAGAAGAAGCTCGAACCGGGGATCGCGGTGATGGTCTGCTTGCCGGCGTTGATCAGGTCGGGGTCGACGTCCGCTTCCTCGGGGAAGGGCCCGATGCCGAGCAGGCCGTTCTCCGATTGCAGGGTGACGTTGACGCCTTCGGGAATGAAGTTCGCGACCAGGGTCGGTATGCCGATGCCGAGGTTGACGTAGTAGCCGTCCTTCAGCTCCTGCGCAGCGCGCTTCGCCATCATGTCGCGCGTCGGCGAGCCGCCCTTGGCCGGCGTGCCGGCGACGGTGCGGAACTCGATGCGCTTCTCGTAATCGCGGCCCTGGATGATGCGGTCGACGTAGATGCCGGGGGTATGGATCTCGTCCGGGTCGAGCTCGCCGACTTCGACCAGTTCCTCGACTTCGGCGACGCACACCTTGCCGCAGGTCGCGATCATCGGGTTGAAGTTGCGCGCCGCCTTGCGGTAGACGAGGTTGCCGGCCTTGTCGCCTTTCCACGCCTTGACGATGGCGACGTCGGCGCGGATGCCTTCCTCGAGCACGTACTCCAAGCCGTTGAAGATTTTGACCTCCTTGCCTTCACCGAGCGGCGTACCGAACGCGGTGCGGGTGTAGAAGCCGGGGATGCCGGCGCCGCCGGCGCGCAGGCGCTCGGCCAGCGTGCCCTGCGGGGTCAGGTGCAGTTCGAGTTCGCCGGCCAGGACCTGGCGCTCGAACTCCTTGTTCTCGCCGACGTAGGACGCGATGACCTGCTTGACCTGGCGGTTGTTCAGCAGCAGGCCCATGCCGAAGCCGTCGACGCCGGCATTGTTGCCGACGATGGTCAGGCCCTTGATGCCCGAGTCGGCGAGCGCGGCGATGAGGTTTTCGGGGATGCCGCACAGGCCGAAGCCACCGGCGGCGATGGTGATGTCGTCCCGCAGGACGTCGGAGAGCGCGCTGGTCGCGTCGGGGAAAACCTTCTTCATTGCCTCGTGTCCTCACTCGCCGCCGTCGCGGCCGCGTCTGGTCGTGGATGGGCGGCCCGGGGCGTGCCACCGCCCGCGCGGCGAGGGCGCACGGTGGCAAGAAGTGGGCCGCGCGCGGCGCCCGAGCGCCACGCGGGCCGCGATTATAACGCCGCGCGGGGTTTCCCCGGGCGTCATCCCGGGGCGCGCAGGTGGACAGCGAGGCGTGCCGCGCACTCGGGCGGCACGCGGGCCGACGAGGCGTCAGCCGCGCAGGCTTTCGATCAGGGCGGGGGTAACGCGCCCATCCACGGCCATGCCGCTGTCACGCTGCCAGGCGCGGATCGCGTCGCGCGTCTGCGCGCCGACCACGCCGTCGATCGGACCCGGGTCGTAACCGCGCCGCGCGAGCCGGCTCTGCACGTCGGCGACGACGCTGCTGAGTTCGTCGGCCTGCTGGCTCTTCTTCCAGGCCGGATCGCCCATGTCGATCTGCGATTCGTCGGTGAGAATGCCGGCGAGGGCGCCACCGGCGGCACCGAGCGCAGCGGCCTCGAGCACGGTCAGCCCGGTGACCGCGCCGACGATCGCACCGGCACCGGCACCGATGCCGGCGCCGCTGAGACCGCGGTCCTGCTTGGTGGTGCCGCAGCCGCCGAGGCCGAGGGTGAGCGTGAGCAGGGTGACGGTGAGAACGGAGCGCTGGGGGCTCGACATGGAAACCTCCTCGATGTGTCGGAATTCGCACGTCCGGCATGGCGCCGGACATGCTCGCGATCCTAGTCGGCGTGCGGCGCAAGACCGTGACGGCGCGCACATTCGCGCCGTGCGCCGAACGCGCAAGCGCGGAATTGCGACGCCTTCGCCGCCACGCGGCGGCTGTACCGCGCGGCGGAGCGCCGTTCTGCCCGGCCCGGCGGCCCACGGGCGACAGTAAAGCCGCCCGCGGCCGCGGCCGCTAAGAAGCGGGTAACGGTATGGGAACATGGCGGGCCCGGAGAGCCCCTTGCTACATGGCAGCCAGTCACGACAATCCGATCAAGACGATGCCCGAAGACCTCTCGGAGGTCACTCGCGACGAGCTCGAGGCCTGCGTGCAACTCCTCGCGGCGGGTGTCGCGGTGCATCGCGAACGCTTCGGCGGCGTGCCGTTGGAGGCCGTCTCGCGCCTGGCGCAAGGTAAGGGCTCCGACGTCGCCTCGGCCGTGCGCGCGACCCTGGCCGAGGCCATCGATCTGGTCCGCGTCAAGTTGCCGATCGCCGGCGCCGACAACGCGCCGGCCCCGTCTGCGCCGTTCGAGGGCGCCGACCTGCGCCACCAGTGCCGCATCAACACCCATGCTCCGGCCAAGCTGATGTCGGAGGATCGCAGCCGCTGCGTCGCCGCGCGCCTGCGCAACATCTCCTGGGGCGGTGCCGCGGTCGCGTGCACCGACATGCCGGGCGAGGAAGGCGACGCGGTGTGGTTGCTGCTGCCCGCTGGCAGCGGCAAGGAAATCCCGGTACTGGCAACGATTCTGCGCAAGGTTTCCGGTGACGCCGGCGAACCCGTCTACGGGCTGCGTTTCGACAGCCTCAACCCGGAAGACGAGCCGCGCTTCCGCAACGTGCTCGAAATCCTGCTCGCCCAGCCCGACGCTCACGGACAGCGCACCGCGCCCCGCCTCGTGCAACGCCTCGATGTCGAGTACGGCGATGCCGGCGAGCTGCGTGCGACGCTGGAGGACATCTCCTCCGGCGGCCTGCAGCTGACCGTGCCCGACGCGCTGGAGAAGGGGCAGTCGCTGCTCATCGCGCTCAGCAATGCGGATGGCGACTGCCTGCTCGAACTGCGTGCGCGCGTCGTGCATCAGAGCCGTATCGGCGAAGGCGACTTCACCATGTACCGCGTGGGCCTCGAATTCGAGCATCCGAGCGAAGCGCTGCGCGAGCAGACCCAGGCGCTGATCCATGCCCTCGCGATGGCGGGGGCCAAGGACATGGTCGCGCAGATGGAACTGGAAGAGGCACCGGACGCGTCCTGAGACGGACGGCTGCCCCGCGCGATTCCCGCGCGAGGGTTCGTCGTCGTATGCTCCCGGTCTGTTCCGGGAGTCATTCATGCTGACCTACACCACGACCGCGTTCGCCGACGATTTCGTCTTCCTCGAAGGCCCGCGCTGGCACGATGGGCGCCTGTGGGTGTCCGACATCTGGGGCCAAAGGGTCTATGCCGTCGCCGCCGATGGCGCGCGCGAGGCCATCGTCGACGTGCCGGGACGGCCGTCCGGTCTCGGCTTCCTGCCCGATGGGACGCCGTTGATCGTGTCGATGACCGAACGCCGCGTCTACCGCCTGGTCGCCGGTGAACTCGTGCTGCACGCCGATCTCGCGCCGCTGGTCGCAGCGGAAATCAACGACATGGTGGTCGATGCGCGCGGGCGCGCCTACGTCGGTAACATGGGCTACGACCTCTTTGGCGGTGCGCCGTCACGCACGGCCGAGATCACGCTGGTCGAGACCGACGGGCGTTGCCGCCATGTCGCGACCGATCTCGATTTTCCCAACGGCCTGTTGATTACCGATGGGGGCCGGACCCTGGTCGTTGCCGAGTCCTTCGGTCACCGCGTGAGTGCGTTCGATATCGCCGACGACGGGTCGCTGGACGCCCGGCGCGTGCTGTGCGAGTTGCCGGACCTCGTCCCCGACGGGATCTGTCTCGATGCCGAGGGCAACGTGTGGGTCGCGGGCGCGATGGGTGGCGCCTTCGTGCAGGTGGCGCCGGACGGGGCGGTCATCGCGCGCATCGACGTCGCCCCGCGTGCCGCCATCGCCTGCCAGCTGGGCGGCAGCGACGGGCACAGCCTCTACTGCCTGACCTACGACGGCGGGGTCGAGGAACTCTCGCGCGGCGAGCCGGGCGCACACATCGAGGTGGCGCGCGTCGACGTACCCGCGGCGGGCTCGCCCTGAGCCCGCGCGGCGGCGCCGCGGGCCGCAGAATGAAGATCGCGCACTCGGCGCGCCGCGTTCTCGTTCACTGCGCGACCCACCCGGCGAGCCGGTCGATGGCCGTCATGACGTTGGCACACTGCGCGCGCAGGAAATCCTCGCCGATCGGTCCATCCTCCGCCGCGGCCAGCGCCGCGCCGCCGTCGAAATCGACCAACGCGAGGCGCATGGAGAGTTCGGCATCCGGGCGCCCGAAGCATTGTCCCGGCAGGCAGGCAATGCCGGTCTCGTCGAGCAGGCGTTCGCACATCGTGGTGCCGTCGAGGATGCCGCGCGAGGCCAGCGCGACGCGCAGCGGTTCGAAGTTCGGAAACAGGTAGAAGCCGCCGCGCGGCCGGGTCAGCTCGGCGCCGGCGCGGGCCAGCGTCGCCCAGGCGTAATCGCATAGTGCGGCGAGTACCAGGCGTGACAGGTCGAGGTAGCGTTCGATGGCCTCGTGGTGCTCGAAGGCCGTCACCGCGGCATACTGGATGGGCGCGCTGGTTGCGGTGAAGGTCTCGCTCGCGACGGCGACGAGTGCATCGTTCAGCCACGCCAGCGATTCGGGGAAGACGAATGCGCCGAGGCGCCAGCCGCCGGCGCCGCACCACTTGCTCAGCCCGTTGCTGATGATCGTGCCTTCGGGGTAGAAGCGCGCGATCGAGACGTGCTCGCCGTCGAACGTGAGGCCACCGTAGATCTCGTCGGCCAGCACCAGCACGCGGTAGCGCCGCGCGACCGCGGCGATGGCTTCGAGCTGCGCTGCCTCGTAGACCATGCCGGTCGGGTTGCCCGGGTAGTTGATGATGAGCAGCCGCGGCGATTCCGGGTCGGCCGCGCAGACGCGTTCGAGCGCTTCGGGCGTGACGCCGAGGCCGCTCTCGATGGCGGTCGGCAGCCAGTGCAGGTTGCGCCCGATGATGCGCGCCTGCGGTGCGTAGGAGACCCAGCTCGGGCTCGGGATCAGCAGGTCGCCGTAGTAGGTGAGCTGGGTGAGGAACATCAGCTCCTTGGTGCCGGGACCGACCAGCACCCGTTCCGGCGAATACTCGAGTCCCTGGGTGCGGCGGTAGTAGCCGGTAATGGCCTCGCGCAGCGCCGGCAGGCCGCGCACCGGCAGGTAGTCCTTCTCGTGGGCGTGGTCGCGCAGGGCCTGCTGCACGATTGCCGGCACGGGGAACGGCGACTGGCCGAGGCCGAGGCTGTAGACGGTACGTCCGGCCGCGCGCAGCGCCTTGCTGCGTTCGTTGATCGCAATCGTTGCCGAGGGGCGCATGCCGCGCACGTTCAGGTTGAGGTGGACGGCGGGTGCGAGCGGGGCGGTGCTGTGCATGGCGGTTGGCGGTATCGAGGAAGGACTGGACGGGCTTATAGCACGGCCCTGCGGCGCGAAGTGTGTTCGTGCGCAGCTTCGCGCCGCCTGGTGTTCCGCCCGTGCGCGGTGTGCGTGAGAGCTCGGGGTGACGGCGTCTGTAAGGTTTGCCGTGCTCGTCCGACCAAGCCTCGAATCCGGCGGCTCGAGGCCGCTGCCAACAACCCGGTTCGAGGAGAATCATCATGAAGAACCTGCTCATTGCCCTGCCCCTGACTCTGACCCTGGGCCTGGCCGCGACCGCGGCCAGCGCCGATGCCTTCGCGCCCTGGGACGCGCGCATGCCTGCCGCCGACCGCCCGGATTCGGCGCCGGCAATGGTCGCGCCGGGCGGCTTCGCACCGTGGCGCGATCGCGCCGTGCGGCTCGAGATGCCCGACGGTGTGCAGCTCGGCGTGATGCCGCACAGCGTGTTCCGTCCCTGGAGCTGAGCGGGGCCGCGTGCCGGGGCGGTGCGAGGCACCGTGCCCGGCAGCGCGCGCGTCCATGCTATCGTCGCGCCACTGGCACAACGGGCGCATGCAATGGATGCTGAGGCCGATCCGGGCGATCCGGAAAGTTGGCTCGAAAATCATGGCGATGCGCTGTACGCCTTCGCCCTGCTGCGGGTGCGTAACGCGGCCGTCGCCGAGGACCTCGTCCAGGACACCCTGCTCGCGGCACTCGGCGCCGCGGGCGATTTCGCCGGACGATCCAACGTCCGCACCTGGCTCGTCGGTATCCTCAAGCACAAGCTCGTCGATCACCTGCGCAAGCGCGGCCGCGAGGTGAGCATCGCCAGCGATGGTGCGGACGACATGGACGACGCCGCGTGGGCGGCCAGGTTCGATGGCACCGGCCACTGGATCGAGCGTCCGCTCGACTGGGGCGACCCGGCGGCACTGGCCGAGAATGCCGCGCTCGGCGCCGCCATGCAGGCTTGTATCGAGCGCCTGCCGGAGCGCGCACGCACCTTGTTCGTGCTGCGCGAGATCGATGGTCTCGCGACCGAGGAGCTGATCGAAGTCCTCGGTATCTCGAGTGCGAACAACCTGTGGGTGATGCTGTCGCGGGCGCGCGAGAAGTTGCGCACCTGTCTCGAGCAGGGCTGGTTCAAGGGGGCATGACGATGATCGATTGTCGCGAAGCTGCCGTGCTGAGTTCCGCCGAGCTCGATCGTCCGCTGCGGCGTGGCGAACGTCTCTCGCTGTGGCTGCATCGCCTGGTCTGCCCGGCCTGCCGCCTCTACAAGCGGCAGCTCGAGGCGATGCGGCGCGTCGCCCGCCGTTTCGGCGACGCGTCAGCCGAGCCCGGCGCGGCGCCGCCGCCGGTACGACTCGACGCCGCGGCGCGCGAACGTCTGCGCCAGCGCCTGCGCGCCGCGGCGCAAGGCGACGACGCGCGCGACCCGTAGCCGCCGCGCGCCGGCTGCGCAGCTGCCCGGCGGCACTCCGCCGCCACCGGGTCCGGCCGCGGCGGGCGCGACGGTATACTCGTCATGGACGCCTTCACGGGAAGCCAAACGACCATGCCGAT
>JAUIFX010000115.1 GCA_030429865.1 Gammaproteobacteria bacterium
CGAGTACATCTACGCAACCTACGGCAAGTTCCCGGGCACGGTGCCAAGCATCTTCGTGCGTTACTACACGCAGGCGCACCGCCTCGATACCGGCTTCTACGACAAGTTCTTCGGCCCCGGCAGCTACCTAGACACGCACAAACAGAACGTCGCCCGCTGGATGGCCAGGATCCGCGCCTGAGCACGCCACCCGCCGCCCGCCCGCCTGCGCAAAATTCAAGCAAAAGTGTCAGACACTTTTGCCCTGCGCAGGCGGGCTGTTGCAGGTCGAAAGTGTCAGACACTTTTGACCCTCCTGCTTGCCGCGACGCTTGGTAGCGGATGAGGTTGTTGCTCAAATTTTGAGCAAAAGTGTCTGACACTTGTGGATAAGTGGCGTGCCGCCTGATCCGGTGGGGGGGTGCAGCGCGGACGAAAAAAAAAACCGCTCGCGCCGGGCGCGAGCGCGTTGTCACGGCGGGATGGACGGTGTGCGCTCAGAGCGCTGTGCGCAGGGTCAGCATGTAGAGGTTGCTGTCGAAGTCCGTGCGCCCCTCGACGCGCTGGTACTCGAAGCTCGTCGTCACGCCCCAGTTCGTGTAGTAGCGGAAGCCGGCGGTGAGCTGCACTTCGTCATCGTCGCCAGCCTGTACGGCGGTGAAGTTGCCCGGCAGGCCGCCGGCGCCGTTGCCGTTGCTGCGGCTCAGGTCGTTACGGTACTCGGCGATGAAGAACGGCTCGAAGTTGTTGCCGGCGTCGTAGGCGATCTCGCCACCGACGACGAGCTGCTCGAGGTCGACGTTGCGGCTCGCGACGGTACGCAACAGCCCGGCGTTCGCACTCGCCACGCTCCCCGTCTCGAGGTAGGCGTCCTGGTCCTCCTCGGTGTAGAGGTAGCCGATCTTGGCGCCGAAGATGAAGCGATCGACCGGCAGGAAGGCGTTCAGGTTGGTCGCGACGAACCAGCGGTCGGAGTCGAAACTCGCCTCGATCCCGGTACCGTCGGCCGGCGAGATGCGGTTCTGGTCGTATTCGAGCGACGAGTAGCCGCCCGACACGTCGATGCTGAAGATGTCGCTCAGCAGCACCGCCGCGTAAGGCGCCACGGTGAAGCCGTCGCTGTCCTGGCCACCACCGTTGAAACGGGTATCGGTCTCGAGCCACTGGTAGCCGAAGGCGACACCGAGCAGTACGCGATCGCCGAACAGCCGATCGAAGCCGCCCAGCACGTTGTGCGCATCGGCATCGTAGGCGAGCGAGGTGCCCTGGAAAGCGAAATCGGAGTCGAAATCGTTGTAGGAGTAGTTGGCCCACAGGCCGAAGACGCTGCCCGCCGTGCCGTCACCCGCGTTGAGACCGGTCTGCCCGCCGAACCGCGCCGCCTGCGTGTTCTGCTCCACGCTCTTGCCGGCACGTTCACGCGCGACGTCGTCCAGCGCCGCGCTGCTCATGCGCAGGCCTGCACCGTTGGTGACCGAGCTCGACACGCCGTTGAGGCAGCCGGCGAAATCCTCGCGATTGCAGATGCGCTCTTCGAGCTCGCTCTCGGTCGCGAGCGTCGCCGGGGCGGTCAGGACGACAGCGGGTAGCGCCGCTGCCATGAGAAAAGGTTTGAGCTTGCTCATCACGTAAATTCCGTTAGTTAGGTGGCCTAGCTAACGTAAAGTGTAAGCAAAAGATGGCGCGAATGCCAGATTTTGGTGCGCTACCGATGAATCATCGGGCGGGGCGCAGCATTGCGCTGTATGTTGTTGATATTGCGAACGAGGTTGTCGATTGCACGGAGCGTCATGCGTTGCGGTGGGGACGGCGGGCTGTGCGCGTCCGGCACCTGCGTACCGTAACCGGGCTGATCGATGATAACGCTGCCGAAGTCGTTGCCGACCTCGATCGCCGACGGCGTGCCCGGCTCCTCGCTCTCGAGCAGCACGATCGTGGCCGACTCCCCCACCACCTCACCGCCCACGGTGGTGCCGCGAATGCCGATCGTCGCGACGACGCCGGTGCGCACGCGCATCGCGCCGCTGCGCTTCTTCGCGATGAGCCCCGTGATGAAGCGGAACGCGCCACGGATGACCTCGGCGCTGAACAGTCCCTCGTCGTCGTCGCGCACCTGGTCGACGCGGAACTCGGCGCGCGGCCCGAGATTGAAGCGGGTGTCGTCATCGAAGCGCAACAGGATCATGGAATCCGCCGCCGTCGTCACGAGGTCCCGCTCGAACAACCTGTCACCGCGTTCGAGCGCGACGCGCGTGCCGTCGGCGGCCTGGCGCATCGCGCTGCCCTTGACGACGACGACCTTGCCCACGCCCGGCGCGGCGAGCACGTCCAGGCTTGCCAACGCGACGCCCGCGAACAGCGCGAGCAGCAGGAAAACATTCTTGTGCATGCTTGGTTCCTTTCCGGCCCTGCGCCGGCTCAGTGAATAGCGGCCGCCGCATGGTGGCACAGGCATACGGCGACGCACCCTGCACGGCCGCCACCGGCGCGACGCCGCGCGCCGGGTCGGCCGCGCGGCGCGGATCGGCCCGGCGGCACCCTCATCCGGCCGCGCGCACCCGCGCCGGGGTCTCGCGCATCACGCCGCGCGGGCGGTCGCCGCCTACCGTGATGCGGTGCATGCGGCGCAGTTCGGGGTAGTAATCGCCGGTTGCGTAGTGCTGGGTCGCGCGGTTGTCCCACACCGCAACGTCGTCGACCTGCCACTTGAACCGCACCTGGAACTCCGGCTTGAGCAGGTGCGCGAAGAGCATGTCCAACAGCGCGCGCGACTCGGCCGGCGCGAGTTCGACGATACGCGCGGTGAACGTCGGGTTGACGTAGAGCACACGGCGGCCGGTGACCGGATGCTCGATGACCACCGGGTGCGTCACCGGCGGCGTCTCGCGGCGGGCCCGCTCGATGCGGGCCGGGCCGTCCTCCTGCTTGAGGAGATATCCCCCGTAGGCTTGCAGGAAATCGTGCTCGGCGGTGAGCGTGCAGAGGAACGCCTGCAGCGCGGGCGACAGCGCCTCGTACGCCGCCACGGCGCTCAGCCACAGGGTATCGCCGCCGATCGGCGGGATGTGCCGCGCATGCAGCACCGAGGCGAGCGCCGGCTCCGGCCGGTAGGTGACATCCGAGTGCCAGGCGTCGCTGATCGGCGGATGCTCGGCGTCGTGCTCGAGCACCGAAATCTCGGGATGCCCGTCGTGCGGCCGGAACACTTCGTGAACCTCCATCCGGCCGAAACGCCCGGCGAAAGCCATGTGCCCTGCCGGCGTCAGCCGCTGGCCGCGGAAGAACAGCACCAGGTGCTCGTGCAGCGCGCGGCGGATCTCGGCGAAGGTGATGTCGTCGAGCCGCTCGAGATCGACACCCTCGACGTCCGCACCGATCGCGGCGGTGCGCGGTTTCAGCTCAATGTGCTCGTAGTTCATGGTCCCGACCTCCCAGGCCTTTCACGAGGCGATTTGCTCGAGCTCGCGGCCGCGCGTCTCGGCGACCGTCATGAGAATGATAGGCAAACACGCGAACGGAATCAGGGCAACCACCGCGACGGCCGGCCCGACCGCCCCGAACCAGCCCGACAGGGCGCCCACGATCGCCGGCGCCAGGGCCATGCCGGTACGCCCGAGCAGGTTGTTGACCACGGCATTGGCGGTGCCGCGGATTGGCGTCGGGAAAATCTCGCTCGTGATAGTTGCCGCGATCGGCCACACGGCGTGCATACCGAGCACGATGACATATGCCACCGTGATGACCGGCACCGATTCGGCCGTGAAACAGACGAATGCCGCGATCGCACCGATAGAGAAGTAGAGCGTCGCAGTCAGACGCCGACCGGCCAGGTCCAGCATCGGCCCGGCCGTCGCGTAACCGAGGATCGCCAGCGAGTAGCCCAGGGTCAGGGCCTGGCTGACGGCAGCCGGCGCCCAGCCGCGTTCATTGGTGACGTAGTAGGAGAAGAAGAACAGGCAGCTCGAACTCCAGGCGTTGACGGTGAACCAGACGGTGGCCCCGGCGAGCACCCGCCGGCGATAGGGTCGCGCGAGCACTTCGCGCAGCGCCTGCCACCATGCGGCGGGGCTGCCCACCTGCGTCACCGCCGCCGGCATGGCGCGGAACCGCCGCGTCTCGCGCAGGCGCGGCCAGTACCAGGCGAGGACCGGCAGGGTGCAGCCGCCGATCACGTAGAGCATGCGCCAGCCCAGCGTCGTGTCGACGAGGAACGGGAAGATGGCCGATCCGAGGATGCCGCCGGCGAGGCTCAGCGCGAACATCAGCGTGACCGCCGCGCCGCGCCAGCGCGCCGGCATCTCCTCGGTGAGTATGATCGCGCCGACGCCGATCTCGGTGACCATGAACATGCGCGCGACGAACTGGTAGGCGACGAAGTCGTACAGGCCGACCGAGACGGCCGAGAGCAGCGTGAACAGCGTGTAGCCGGCGACCGCGCACAGGAACACCGGGCGGCGGCCGTAGCGATCGGCCAGGCGCACCGGGATGAACGCGACGATGGTGCCGATGTTGATCAGGCCGACGGCGTTGCCGAGCGTCGCCGAGTCGGCACCGAAATCGGTGCCGAGGTAGGGCAAGGCGAGGTTGATGATCAGCAGGTCGTAGCCCTCGAACAGGGTCACGATGCAGACGAAGACGAGCAGCCCGGCCAGGTAGCCGCGTTCGCCGGCCGGCGCTTCGGGAGTGCCCCCCGACATGCGTCAGGGCTTGGGCGCGAAGCGTTCCCAGGCGCGCGCGGGGGGCGGCACCTCCGGCAGTTCACCGTCGCCGGCCGGAAGTTTGCCGCCGCTGTCGAAAGCGACATGGTCGCCGAAATACATCACGTGCTGGTCGAACTTCGCGACCTCTGCCGGCGACAGCGTGATCGACGCGCTGTCGAGCATCGTGTGCGGATGGCGCGCGACCCAGCCGGCCGCCGACTTGAGGCCGTAGGCGGCCGGGATATTGACCCCTTCGACGAAATAATGCCCCGGAATGACGATGTTCGCCTTGCTCTTCTGCATCACCACGTCGGCCCATTTCGGGCTGAGGATGTGGCCGTCGTCGCTGACCGCGAGGATCGCGACGTCGATGTCGCCAATCATGTCCCACACGCGTTGCGGCGGGTTCTGCCGGTTGTCACCCCAGTGCAGGATGCGCAGTCCCCCGGTCTCGATCACGTACATCGAGTTGTCCCACTGCAGGGTCTCGTTGGGCGGACAGGGATCCTGGTCGATGAAATGCTTGACCAGGTCGCGGTACGGCACTTCGCCCTGGGTCTCGCACACGTGCTTCTCGGCGATGCCCGTGATCTTGACGTCGGCGAGACGGAACGTGCCCGCCATGCGTTCCATGACCATGTCGGCCTGCAGGCGATCGACCGCGTCGTGATCGAAATGCGCGTGCGTGACGAGCGCGATGTCGGTACGCACCTTGGGCATGTCGCGGACGTACCACGGCGGATACATGCCGGTGATGTCGTTGCGCCACGGGTCGACGAACACCTTCACCCCGCGCGGCGACTCGATCTCGAACGCGATGTTGCCGTAGAAAGTGATGCGCACCTCGCCACGGTCCTCGTGCAGCCCACCGTAGACCTGCGCAGCGATGGCGCGATCGTTGTTGTAGGTCTCGAGCTGTGCGCTGCCGCCGTGTCCGCCATGGGCGGACGCGGTGGAACTCGTTGCGAGGATCAGCAGCGCAGCGGCGGCGCCGCCCAGGTTGGTGCGAGACATGGCAGGTTCTCCCCTTCTCGATTGTCGGCGGTAGGCATCGCGCACCGTCATGGCAGGTCCGGTCTCGGGTCAGGCACGAAACCGTCGCGATTGGGCATCACGATCGCCGGCAGCGTGTCGCGATCGAGCACGGTGTCGACCTCGATGATGCCGTTGGCATGCAGCAGGAAGGCCGTCACGGCGTAGACCTCGTCCGCCGTCAGCGAGCCCGGCGCGGTGAACGGCATCGCGCGGTGGACGTAATCGTAGACGGTGGTCGCGTAAGGCCAGTAACTGCCGATGGTCTGCAGCGGCGCGGCGCTCGCGAGCGAGCCCCGTCCGCCAACCAGCACCGGGTCCGGCCCCTCGCGGCCGCTGGCGCCGTGACAGGCGGCGCAGCGCGCCGCGTAGATCGCCGCGCCGGTGCGTGCGTCGCCCTTGCCGGGCGGCAACTCCGCGCCGTCCGGGGCGATGGCGATGTCCTGCGCGGCAATGTGCGCCGGCGCTGCGCTGTGGCCGAGCCCGTAGCGGCGGTCATCGCCGGCATCGGCACACGCCACACCGGTTGCAACGAGCGCGGGCATCAACGTGAGCGCCGCGCGGTGCCGCCGTCCCCGCTCAGGCATTGCGCAGCCGCCCGTCGCCATCGACCTGCCAGTACTGGATACCGTTGTAGTGGTAGAAGGAATGGTCACCGCGCACGCTCCGCAAGGCCGCGCGCGTCGGCTGCACGTAACCCGTCTCGTCGTGGCAACGGCTCGCGATCGTCGTCGCGCCGCCGTCCCAACGCCAGGGCAGGGTGAAACGCGTGTGGCAGACCGGCAGCACCGGGCCGTGCAGCCGGGCCTCCTGCCAGGTCTGTCCGCCGTCGGTCGTGACCTCGACCCGCGCGACCCGCCCACGGCCCGACCAGGCGAGCCCGCGGATCTCGTGGAACCCCGGCGCGAGCGGCGCGCCGCCCGGCGACGGCCGCGTGATGACGGACTTCGCCTCCATCACGAAGCTGAACTCGCGCGCGCTGCCGTCGGGCAGCAGGTCCGTGTACTTCGACGTTTCCTCGCGCGTGCGCCAGGCCTGCGTACCGAGCTTGAGGCGCCGCAGCCACTTCACGCTGATACTGCCTTCGAAGCCCGGTACCAGCAGCCGCAGCGGATAGCCCTGTTCGGGACGCAGCGCCTCGCCGTTCTGGGCGTAGGCGAGGATGACGTCGTCGAGACACTTGTCGAGCGGGATGGAGCGCGTCATCGCCGCGCCGTCCGCGCCCTCGGCGAGCACCCAGCGCGCGTCCGGCTCGATGCCGCATTCGGCCAGCACGTCGGCGAGGCGCGCGCCGGCCCATTCGCTGCACGAGGTCAGGCCGTGCGTCTGCTGCACGTCGGCGCCGCCCGGCCCGGTCCACTCGCGGTAGCCGTTGCCCGAGCATTCGAGAAAGCACAAGCGCTGCACCAGCGGGAAACGGCGCAGGTCGTCGATCGTGAATTCGAGCGGACGCGCCACGCGGCCGTGCACGAGCAGGCGATGCGCCTGCGGGTCGATGTCCGGCACGCCGCCGTGGTGGCGTTCGTAGTGCAGCGCGGAGGGCGTGACGACGCCTTCGAGTTCGGCCAGCGGCGTCCACGAAGCGGTCGCCGTGGGGTAGCGCGAGGGCGTGATCCAGCGCTTGATGGTTTCGAAGCGCGAGCGCGCGCCGTAGCCGCTCGCGGGCGCGCCCTGCGCGAGCGTGGTGTCCGCGGCGGCCGGCAGCGTGCCGCCGAGCGCGCCGCCGGCAAGTCCGGCGACGAGATGCTGCGCGCGGCGCAAGAAATGCCTGCGATCGATGCTGCCCATGTCCCCTCGTGGCCGCCGGCCGTCGCGGCGGGCGGACGCTCACGTTATCAGACGCCGCGGTGGCGCGACACCGGCCGCCGCGGCGCACGGCGCGTGCCGTGCCGGCAGCCTCCCCGGCGGCATGCACGCCGGGCGGACTTACAATGCCGCCCCAACGACGACACGCCACCGGGAAAGGAGCAACATCGTGCAGCTGGAAGAAGTCCGCGAGGGCCTGACGGGATTCATTCGTGACGAGGTCGGCAACGGCGCGCGGCTCGAAGCGCTTACCGAGTCCGACGGCCACGCCGGCCTCACCTTCCTGTTCGACATCGTCGAGGCCGGCGGTGCGCGCAAGCCCTACGTGATCAAGCTGCCGCCGCGCGGCGTCCGCCGCCGCGGCAACACCGATGTCTACCGCCAGGCGCCGCTGCTGCGTGCGCTGAAGGCCGACGGGTTGCCGGTGCCCGGCGTACCCTGGGCACGCGAGGACGAGTCCAACAGCTGGTTCGGCCTGCCGTTCATCGTCATGGAACGCCTGCCCGGCCACACGTTCTTCGTGTGGGACCCGGCGCCCGGCGTGCCGCGCGAGCGCGCGGTGTGCGAGCGCTACTGGGAGCAGGCGGTCGCGACGCTCGCGCGCCTGCACGCCTTCGACTGGCGCCGCCACCTGCCGGACTGGGAGGAACCGGCGTCGCTCGCGCACGAGATCACGCGCTGGGAGCGCGTCTACGCGCAGGCACCGGAGCCCGACTGGGTCACGGCCGCGGCCGCGACCGAGCAGGCCTTGCTCGACAGCCTGCCCGACGGCACGCCGGTCGGCCTGTTCCACGGCGATTTCCAGCCCGGCAACTGCCTCTACGACGATGGCGCGCTGTGCGGCGTCATCGACTGGGAGCTGTCGGGCATCGGCGCCCAGCTGCTCGACGTCGGCTGGCTGCTGATGATCGCCGACAGCTCGATCTGGACGCCGGGCTGGATGCCCCTGCATCCCATCGGCAGCACGCGCATCGTCGACATCTACACCCGCGCCACCGGCTGCGACGACGCCCTGATCCCGTGGTACCAGGCACTCGCGAACTACCGCCTCGCCTGCATTGCCTGCCTCAACGTCAAGCTGCACCGCAAGGGGCAGCGCCACGACCCGATCTGGGAACACAACGGGCGCAGCGTGATGCCGATGTTCCGGCGCGCCCGCGCGCTCGTCGCCGAACTCGGCTGAGCGGAAGCGGCGCGCCGCGGCGCAATCGGCGAGCGACGCGGCGCGCTAGAATCGCCGCACCGTCACAGCCCCGGGGTGCTCATGAAACTACTCAACTCGCTCGGTCCCAACCCGCGCATCGTGCGCATGTTCCTGCTCGAGAAGGGTCTTGCGATCCCGTTCGAGGAAGTCGACATTCTCGGCGCGGAGAACCGCCGCGCGCCGTATACCGAACGCAACCCTGGCGGCCAGTTGCCGAGCCTGCTCCTCGATGACGGCGGCTGCATCGCCGAGACCGTCGCGATCTGCGAGTACCTCGAGGACATCCACCCGGCACCGCCGCTGATCGGCGCGACGCCGCTGGAGAAAGCCGAGCACCGCATGTGGCAGCGGCGCATCGAACTCAACATCACCGAGAACCTGTACAACGCGTTCCGCTACTCGGTAGGTCTCGAGCTTTTTCGCGACCGCATGCACTGCCTGCCCGAGGCCGCCCCGGGACTCGCCAGTATCGTGCAGGAGAAGCTCGCCTGGCTCGACGGCCTGATGGGCCGGCGCAGCTGGATCTGCGGCGAGCGCTTCACGCTGGCCGACATCATCCTCTACTGCGCGCTCGACTTCGGCGAAGGCGTCGGGCAGTCGATCGACAGCGGCCTGCTCAACGTCAACGCCTGGTTCGCACGCATGATGACGCGCAACAGTGCCCACGACAGCCTGCACCCGGACGGCGCGGCCAGCGGCCGCCGCGGCGTCTGAGCCACGGCCCGCACGGCCGCGCGCTGCGCGTCGGCGTCAGGCCGGCGCCAAGGCGCCGCGCCGCGGCGGCGCGTTCGCGGTGTCCGCCAGCGGCAGCTCGAACCAGAAACAGGCGCCACCGCCCGCGGCGCCGGCGACGCCGATCCGCCCACCCATCGCCTCGACCAGCGAACGGCAGATGGCCAGCCCGATGCCGGCGCCTTCCACCCCGCGGCTGTCGTCTAGGCGATGGAAGGATTCGAAGATCCACTCGCGGGCGCTGACCGGCACCCCCGGGCCGTCGTCGCAGATGCTCACGCGCAGGGTGCCGGGCTGCTCGCCCGGCCCCGCGTGAACACGGATACCGCCACCCTCACGGTTGTACTTGACCGCGTTCGACAGCAGGTTGAGCAGCACCTGGCGGGTACGTACCGCGTCCGCGCGGACCGCGCCGCACGCGGCCGCTGCGGCCAGGTCGAGCTCGATGCGCAGCGCGCGTGCCGCCATCAGCGGCTCGAGGGACGCCGCGGTGCGCCGGATCAGCGGCGCCGGCTCGAATGCCTCGGGCACGAGGTTCAAACGCCCCGACTCGATTGCCGACAGGTCGAGGATCTGGTTGATCAGGTCGAGCAGGTGACGGCCGCTCTCGCGGATGTCGTCGATGCACTCGTGCAGCTCGGGCGCAATGCGGCCGCGCGACATGTCGAGCAGCTGGGCGAAACCGCAAATCGCGTTCAGCGGCGTGCGCAGCTCGTGGCTCATCTGCGAGAGGAAGCGCGACTTGGCCTCGTTGGCATCGTCGGCCTGGCGCTTCGCCTCGGAGAGCCGCTCGACCGCGTCCCCCAGCCGCCGTCCCATGTCGGCCAGCGCCGCCGCCGATTGGTCCAGCTCGCGAATGCCCGAGCGCGGCGCGGCCTGCACGTAAGCGCCGCTGCCGATCGAATGGGCCAGCGCGTCGAAGCGTTCGAGCGGTTCCGCGATCTCGCGCGCCATGCGCCGTGCGCGGTAGTAGAGGAAACTGAAGAAGAGCAGGTAGAACAGCACCATCAGCGCGATCAGCCGATAGCCCACGGCATCGTAATGCGCTTCGAGGGCGAGCACCTCCTGGTAGACGCGCGCCTCGTCGACCATCGTCAGCAGCGTCCAGTCACTGCCCGCGATGTGCCGCCAGATCGCGATACGCCCGCCATCGACATGGACGTGCTGTGTCCCGTGATCGTGATCGCTGATGGCCTGGGCGAGTTCCGGCAGGTGCTGGGCGAGACGGAACTCGTCCGGCTTGCGCGCCTCCTGCCTGACCGCTTCGGCGTAGTCATAGCCGGCCAGCTCGCGCACGCCGAGATCCTGTTCGGCGGCCCGCGGCATGGCGAGGATGGTGCCGCCCCGATCGATGAGCATGCCGTAACCTTCCCACGGCAGTTCGAGATCGAGCACCTGGGCAACCAGCGTCGAGAGCGTGATGTCGACGCCGACCACGCCTTCGAGGAAATCGCCGCGATAGACCGGCGCGACCGCGGAGATCATCCAGCCGCGTCCGGCCGGGTCGAGGTAGGCATCGGTCCAGGCGACACCGCGGCCGGGATTGTGCGCGGCGTCGGCGGCGTAATAGAAGTTGTAGCTCGGAATATCGAGGAAGGTGTCGTAGCGCGCGAGGGTGTCGAAGTACGGGTAGATCCGGTTCGCCGAGTCGTGGGTGTTGTAGTAGGTCTGGACGACCAGCGGGTCGGCATCGTGCACGTAGCGCAGCACGGGGTCGATCGCCGCGAGCTGCTGCAGCTTGGTGCGCTGGGCCGGGCCTACCTCGGTGATCGCGCTGAAAAAGGCCGCCGCACCGCCGTCGGCATAGGTCGTGTGGTAGACCCCGCTCGGCGCCATGGCGTAGCGCGCGGCTTCGCCGGGCGGTACCGGTCCGGGCTCGAGCGTGGCGTCGCGCGCCGCCGCCTGCAGCACGCGCGTCAACTGGGCCACGCCCTGCAGGCGCCGCTCGATGGTCTGCGCTTCGCGCATCGTGATGGCGTCGAGATCGCGATCGGCGATGTCGTGCAGCGAAGCGACATTGGCATCGCGAATCGCCGCGTTGGTCCACAGGTAGACCAGGACCAGCAGCACTTCGACGCACAGCAGCGGCAACAGCGCCGCGCGCGCGTAGGCGCGCCAGATGAGCGCGAACAGCGGCCGGGCGACCGCACGGGTGCCGTCCCGTGCCCGGCTCGGCGCGGCAGGCGAAGTGAGCGTTGATACTGGCACGGGCGGTTCGGAGTGGTGAGGCGATTCCGGTAATGGAGGGCCCGCGGTCCAGGGTTCGCAAGCACGTCCGGCAAGCCCCGGCGACGTCGTTGCACGACGCCTTGCGGCAGGGTGCGTAAGCCGTTTCCGGGATACCACGCACCGGCTTCCCGGCAAGCTCGCCCCGGCTTGCAGGGATCCATCGCCTGCGGCCGCCTCGCGCCGGTGCGGCGCGCTGCACGTCCGGCGTGTCGGGCACGCGCGGGCTTCGATTATGGCACAGCGCCACGCTCGCGACCGCGCGCCGCGGGTTGCACGGCGCGCTATCTTTCCCCTCCTGTTGCGTCTATACTCGTCGCACGCCTCAGTTCCATCCGGTCGTTACTCGGGCGTCGCGGCCGTCTCCCTTCCGGTTAGACTCTCCTCGCTTTTGCCACCTTTTACGCTCTGCCTTGACCGGCCCCGCGCCCAGCACGGGGGAGGCCCGACCCGGAGCTTCTATGCCTTTTGCCAGTCTCGGCCTCACGGCCGATCTCCTGCGTGCGATTGCCGCGCAGGGCTACACCCGTCCGACTTCAATCCAGTCCCAGGCCATCCCAACCATACTCGAGGGCCGTGATGTCCTCGCCGGCGCCCAGACCGGCACCGGCAAGACCGCCGCGTTCGCCCTGCCGATGCTGCAGCTGCTCGAAGCGCGCCCGCGGCGCGGCAAGAGCCGCCTGCAGCCGCGCGCGCTGGTCCTCACGCCGACCCGCGAGCTCGCCGCCCAGGTCGCCGAGAGCTTCCTCGCCTACGGCGAGCACAGCCGCCTGCGCACCACGGTGATCTTCGGCGGCGTCGGCTTCGAACCGCAGCGCCAGACGCTGCGCCGCGGCGTCGACGTGCTCGTCGCCACGCCCGGCCGCCTGCTCGACCACGCGGGACAGGGTACGGTCGACCTCTCGGCGATCGAGATCCTCGTCCTCGACGAGGCCGACCGCATGCTCGACATGGGCTTCATCCACGATATCCGCAAGGTGCTCGCCCTGCTGCCGAAAGAGCGCCAGAACCTGCTCTTCTCCGCCACCTACTCGGCCGACATCAAGCGGCTCGCGGACGGCCTGCTCAACGACCCGGCGCTGATCGAAGTCGCGCGGCGCAACAGCGCCGCCGAGACCGTCGCGCAGCAGGTCTACCGCGTCGACAAGGCCGGCAAGCGCGACCTCCTGATCCATCTCATCGAGGATGGCCAGTGGTTCCAGGTGCTGGTATTCACGCGCACCAAGCACGGCGCGAACCGCCTCAGCGAACAACTCCAGCGCGCCGGCATCGAAGCCGCGGCGATTCACGGCAACAAGAGCCAGGGTGCGCGCACGCGGGCACTGTCCGGCTTCAAGGACGGCAGCGTGCGCGTGCTCGTCGCCACCGACATCGCCGCGCGCGGCCTCGACATCGAGCGGCTGCCGCACGTCGTCAACTACGAGTTGCCGAACGTGCCCGAGGACTACGTCCACCGCATCGGCCGCACCGGCCGCGCGGGTGAATCGGGCCTTGCCGTATCGCTGGTCGACCGCGAGGAGCAGGGTTTCCTCAAGGACATCCAGCGCCTGCTCAAGCGCGACATCGACGTCGTGCCGTTGCCGGCGTTCACGCCACGCAAGCTGCCGGCCGCGACGCCTGCAAGCGGCCGCGACGCCGGCGAGAGCGGCAACGCGCGCCACGGCGCCGGCCGCCATCGCAACAATGCCCAACCGCAGGGCGAGGCCCCGGCACGCGCGCGCAAACGCCGCCCGCGGCGACGCCCGCGGCAGGCCTCGGGCAACGTCCGCTGAGACCGCGCCCGCACCGTTTTCCCATTGCCAGTCCACTGGCAACACGTCCCTGCCTGGCTGTGTGTCGACACGGCAGTGGCGCAACAGACGATCGACACACGTTTTGAGGAATGCATGATGATGAATCTCTATGTCGGCAACCTGCCGTACAGCGTCACCGAAGACCAGCTTCGCAGCGCCTTCGGTACTTACGGCGAGGTCGCCAGCGTCAACGTGATCACGGATAAGTTCTCCGGTCAGTCGAAGGGTTTCGCCTTCGTCGAAATGGCCGAGAACAGTGCCGCTGACGCAGCTATCAAGGCGCTCAACGACTCGGCAATGGGCGGCCGCAACATCAAGGTGAACCAGGCGCGTCCGCGCGGCGAGCGTCCTTCGGGCGGCCCGCGCGGCGGCTCCCGCTGGTAAGCACCTGACGGTCCCGTGCGCGGCGTGCCTCCGGCACGCCGCGCACGCGGATCCGCGTCTCGCCCGCGTCCTGCGGGCGCGACATCGCTAGACACCCGACGCGACCGCGCTGACCACCGACGCGCCGCCGTCCCTTCTGCCCCATTTCCCCGGCCCCATTTCCCCGGCCCTACTTCCCCGGCCCCACATCCATCCCGACGCGTCGCCGGCGACAGTGCGATCAGCGCGTGCCCTGCCGCTCGCGCCCGATGCCACGCGGTCCCGCTGAGCCCGTCACCGCATCGTGCAAGGCCACACCGCGAGAGCCACGCCCGTACTGCGGGCCAGCCGGCCCGCCCGCGGCCGCCGCCGCAGCGCGAACAAGTGCGAAGGACACGCACAATCGCTGCTGCCGAAACCGCGGACACCCTCCGCACCCCGCCAGGCGGCAAGCGCCGCGGCGAACTCGTGCTCGCGGCGCACCGCGTCCAGGGTGTACCAGGCCTCGAGCGGTTCGAGGGCTTCGCGCAGGTAATCGAGATGCCAGTGAAGGCGCTTGTCGCGCCGCAGGTGACGGGCGACGCGCGCGCGCACGCCGCCCGGACCGAACGCGCTGCCGACGTACAGGTAATGGCCGGGTTCGAGCGCGATGCGCCCCAGCCGCCCGACATCGCGACACACCGTCACGCGGCAGGCGAAGAGCAGGACATAAGTGCCCGGCGCGGTGGCCATGCTGCCCGACGTCCCCGCGCCGTTCCGGCCGCGCATGGTGCTCATGGCTGCACCGCGAACGGTGCGCCCCACAAGCCCAGCCCGTTACGGCGCGCGATGCGCTCGAGCGCCTGGTATTCGAAAGGCGCCTCCGGCCGCGCCACTGCCCAGCCCTGCTGCAGCAACCAGGCGGCGAGGTCAACGCCCTCGTCGAACGCCGAGTAATCGGTGTGACAGGTGGCGAGCAGCGTCCCGTCCTCGGCACGACCGCGTTCGACGCAACGCACGAAACCGGCGATGCGCTGTTCGAGCAGCAAGGCCGCGCGCGGGCCGCAGCGCGGCGGCCGCGTGTGGGCGAGACAGTCCTCCGCCGTGCGCGGCAGGTAGATCCCCCACAGCCGCACGCTGCGCTGGCGGAGCCGCAGGCTGCCGTCCTCGGCGACGCTCGCAAGCCCGCTGAACGTGTTCGCCAGCAGCGTGACTGGCAACACCAGCGGCACGAGCAGCAGCAGCAATGAAGCCACGCGGCGCATCGGCAGGCGTTCAGCGGGCCGCCAGGTACCCGCCGCCGGTGCCGGCAGCCACGCTCAACGTCCCTGCCAGCGCGGCGGCCGTTTCTCGGCGAACGCGAGTGCGCCCTCCTGGCGATCGGCCGATTCGTAGCAGGCCTTGAACGCGGGATAAGCGGCCTGGTTGCGCATCGCGCTGGCGAGGTCCGGCTCGTCGAGGCCGCGCATCACGCTCTGCTTCGATGCGCGGATGGCGAGCGGCGCACAGCGCAGGATGCGCGTGCACCAGGCGTCGATGGCCGAATCCAGCGCGTTGTCATCGACGAGATCGGTCACGAAGCCGAGGCGATAGCCCTCCGCGGCCGGCACCAGGTCGCCGGTCAGGATGAGCCCCATGGCCTGCTTGGTGCCGATCTGCCGCGCCAGCCGATGCATGCCGCCGCCGAGGGCGATCACGCCGACCAGCGGCTCGGGCAAGCCGAAGCGCGAGCGCCGTGTCGCGATGATGATGTCGCAGGCCAGCGCGATCTCGAAACCGCCGCCGGCGGCGACGCCGTCGACCGCGGCGATCAGTGGCTTGTCGAGATCGTAGCGCTCGATGATCGACGCGAGCCGCTGACGCAGAGGCGCCGGGGATGTGGTGTGTTCGTTTTCAGACATCGGTTCCGTACAAGAATATCCCATCTGGCCAAATTTTATTCAACCTACACCCCCAACACCACAGAAAATTCGGACACCGACGTTACTGTAGCAATCCCACGGCCTGAGCCACCTCCGGGTCGCGATCCTGTCGTCGAGGAACAGCCTCGGCCCTGGGTTGTTCGGCGGCTCCATCGTGGACGTCGACCTCCAGCGGAGCGACCCGCGGTTCACCCGGGGGCAGGGCCGGGATCAG
>JAUIFX010000116.1 GCA_030429865.1 Gammaproteobacteria bacterium
CTCGCTCGTGATCTGCAACGGTGCGCGCGACTTGAAATCGGACAGCTCGGGCTCCTCGTTGCCCGCGCGCTGCTCGAATACGCCGAGGAACGCCGTGCTGTCCATGCCATGTTCCTTGGCAATCGCGCGCAGGTAACCGCGCACGAACGCCGGCGGCGGCAGGTGATCGAAATCCTCGCTCTCGAGCGCCCGCACGATCTTGGGCTCGAGCCTGAGCAGGTGCGCAAGGTCCTCGACGCTCAGGTCGCGCGCCTCGCGCGCGCTGCGCAGCATGCGCCCGAGTTCCCCCGGCTCGACGCCGCCGCGGGCCTCGTCGACCTCGTTCGCTTCCGCTTCGCTCATCGCGCCCTCGACTCGAGCAACAGGCGCGTCTCCGGCGCATCCGGAAAGCCGCGCTCGAGTTGCAGGCTGTAGCTCGCGACCGCGTCGCGGTCTTCGAGTTCGCGTTCGATCCGAATCCCCAGCCACAACGAACGCGCCGTGTGCCGTGCGACTTCGAGGTAGCGTTGCAGGTATCCACGCGCCGGCAGGTAGCGTTCCAGCCGGTAGCTCAGGTCGGCCATCTGCAGCAGCGCCGGCGCCAGCCGCGGGTCGATTTCGAGTGCCTTGCGGAAATGATCCTCGGCAGTGGCGAGGTCGCCGGCGTCGAACGCGCAGGTCCCGGCGTTGCTGTAGGCCACCGCCGGCAGGCGGTACAAGGGATTGCCGACCGCCTTGAGAAACTGCGCCTGCCCGGCTTCGTGACGGCCCTGGCGGCACAGGAACTGGCCGTAGTTGTTGAGCGCGGCGGAGTTGCGCGGCGCGAGCGCGAGCGCGCGCTCGAAGCTGCGCTCCGCCTTGTCGTTCTCGCCCAGCGCCGCGCGCAGCAGGCCCATCGCGTTGTGCGCATCGACGAAATCGGCATCGGCCGCGAGCGCCTTTTCGATCTTCGTCATCGCGGTCTCGTAATCGCCGCGCTGCAGGTACTGCATGCCGAGTTCGGTGTTGACCTGGGCGAGCTTGGCGCGGTCGACGTCGGCATCACGCGGCGTGCCGGAACTCGCACAGCCGGCCACGACGAGCAGCGTCAGGCAGGGTAGCAGTCGACGCACGCGCGGTGCCGGCTCAGGCCGCATCGTGGGCAGCGTCGGCGACACGCCGGTGGCGGCGCGCACGTGCCTGGACTTCGCCGACCAGCTGCCCGCAGGCCGCGGCGATGTCGTCGCCGCGCGTCTTGCGCGTGATGGTCACCAGGCCGGCACGCGAGAGTCGCTCGCGGAAGGCGTCGATGGCCGCGTCGGTGGAACGTTCGAACCCGGCGCCCGCAAAGGGGTTGAACGGAATCAGGTTGACCTTGGCCGGCAGGCCCTGCAGGAGCCGGATGAGCGCTCGCGCTTCGCCGATCGTGTCGTTGACGCCTTTGAGCATGATGTACTCGAACGTTATCTCGCTATGCGGATTGCTCGCGGCGTAGCGGCGGCAGGCATCGAGCAGCTCGGCCAGGGGATAGCTGCGGTTGATCGGCACCAGTTCGTCGCGCAGTTCGTCGTTCGTCGCATGCAGGGAGATGGCCAGGCTCACCGGGCATTCGCGTGCCAGGCGATCGATACCGGGCACCACGCCCGCGGTGCTCAGCGTAACCCGCTTGCGTCCCAGGTTGTAGGCATTGTCGTCCATCATCAGGCGCATCGCCGGCACGACGTTGTCGAAATTGAGCAGCGGTTCGCCCATGCCCATCATGACCACGTTGGTGATGTGCCGGCCCTGCTTGGGCGTCTGGCCCAGCCGGCGCGCGGCGAGCCACACCTGGCCGATGATCTCGGCCACCCCGAGGTTGCGGTTGAAACCCTGGCGCGCGGTCGCGCAGAAGCGGCAGTCGAGCGGACAGCCGACCTGCGAAGAGACGCACAGCGTGCCGCGCTCGCCCTCCGGAATGAACACCGTCTCGACGCAATTGCCCGAATCGACCCGCATCAGCCACTTGCGCGTCCCGTCCGCGGAGAGCTGTTCGGATTCGATGACCGGGGGGCGGATTTCCGCTTCGGCGAGCAGGCGCTCGCGCAGCGCCTTGCTCAGGTTGCTCATCGCGTGGAAATCGATGACGCCCTGCTGGTGCACCCACTTGACGATCTGGGTCGCACGGAAGCGGCGCTCGCCGCACGCCTCGAAGTAACGGACGAGGCCGTCTTCGTCGAGATCGAGCAGGTTGACCGGTGCGGGCGTCATCGCGGCAATCAGCGCGAGAGGATCTCGTCGTTGTCGAAGAAGAAAGCGATCTCGACCGCCGCGGTCTCGGCCGCGTCGGAGCCGTGAACCGCGTTCTCGGTGATGCTGTTGGCGAACTCGGCGCGGATGGTGCCGGGCGCCGCGTCGGCCGGGTTGGTCGCGCCCATCACGTCACGGTTGACCTGGATGGCGTTGTCGCCCTCGAGGACCTGCACCATGACCGGACCGGACATCATGAATTCGACCAGTTCGCCGAAGAACGGCCGCTCGCGATGCACGCCGTAGAAGGACTCGGCCTGCTCGCGGCTCATCTGGAGCATCTTCGCCGCCACGATCCTGAGGCCCGCGGCTTCGAATTTAGCGAGGATCGCGCCGATGTGGTTGTCACGCACGGCACTGGGTTTGATGATCGACAGCGTGCGCTCTCTAGCCATGGTGCGGTGGTCTCCTAACTTCTTGATAAGGCGTTAAAAACAGCACGCCATTATACTACCTGGCGGAAAGAAAACCACATCGGTGGACGGGCTTTGCGGCAGGCGTCACCGGCGGCAACGCCTGGCCGGGAGCGCGCGGCGCCGCCGCGCGCAAAACCGCGTCAGTACAGGCCGGTTTCCAGCCGCGCCGCTTCGGACATCATGTGCGGCGCCCAGGGGGGATCGAACACCAGGTCGACCTCGACCTCGGCGACGTTCGGCACCTGCGCCACCTTGGCACGCACGTCCTCGACCAGGAACGGGCCCATGCCGCAACCGGGCGCGGTCAGGGTCATGTCGATCTCGACCCGGTTACCGCGATCCGAGGGCATCACCTCGCAGCGGTAGATGAGGCCGAGCTCGACGATGTTGATCGGGATCTCCGGGTCGTAGCAGGTACTCAGCTGCTCCCAGATCAGGTCCTCGTCGACGCTGCCGTCGCCGCGCCGGGCGGCACCCTCGGCCGGCAGGGCTTCGACGTCCATGCCCAGCGCATCGACGTCCGCTGCGTTGATGCGCGCGAGGTTGCCGTTGACGTTGACCGTGACCGAGCCGCCGAGCGCCTGGGTGACGAACACCGGGTCGCCCGCGTGGAGCCGGATCGGCGTCCCCTGCGGGATGAGAATCGCGTCGCAGTCACGTTCTAGCGCGATGGGACGAGTGAAATCCTGAGCGTGATCCATGGTCATGGCCGGGTCAATCCACCAGCATCGTACGGACTTTCTCGAGAGCGTCAAACACCTGTTCGACCTCCCCGAGCGTGTTGTAGAGCGCGAACGAGACGCGCGCCGTGCCCGGCACACCGAAACGTTCCATTACCGGCATCGCGCAATGGTGGCCGGTACGGATGGCGATACCGTGGTGATCGAGCAGCGTGCCGAGGTCCTGCGGATGGACGCCCTCGATGCAGAACGAGAGTACCCCCACCTTGTGCGCGGCACTGCCGATGATGCGCAGACCCGGAACCGCGCGCGCTCGCGCCGTGGCGGCTTCGAGCAGCGCGTGCTCGTGGCGCCGAACGGCGTCGAAATCGAGCGCCGAGAAGTAGTCGAGCGCAGCGGCAAGGCCCAGCCCGCCGGCAATGTTGGGCGTGCCGGCTTCGAACTTGTAGGGAATATCGTTGTACTCCGAGTGGCTGAAGCGTACGACCTTGATCATGTCGCCGCCGCCCTGCCAGGGAGGCATCGCCTCGAGCAGTGCGGCACGCCCGTAGAGCACACCGACCCCGGTCGGTCCGAACGCCTTGTGGCCGGAAAACGCGTAGAAGTCACAGCCCAACGCCTGCACGTCCAGCGGCTCGTGCACGCTCGCCTGCGCACCGTCGAGCAGCACCACGGCGCCGACGGCATGCGCGAGCCGGACGATCTCGGCCACCGGGTTGACCGTGCCGAGAGCGTTGGATACGTGCACCGCCGCAACGAGCCGGGTGCGCTCGTTCAGCAGCGTCGCGAACTCGTCCATCAGCAGCGCGCCGTCTTCGTCGATCGGCGCGACCACGAGGCGCGCGCCGGTCTGCTCGCAGACCATCTGCCAGGGCACGATGTTCGAGTGGTGCTCGAGGGCGGTGATGAGGATTTCGTCGCCCGGTCCGAGCTGCGGGCGTGCCCAGCTCTGCGCGACCAGGTTGATGGCCTCGGTGGTTCCCCGCGTGAACACGATCTCGCGCTCGTCGGCGGCATTGACGAAGCGCTGCACGCAGCGGCGCGCGTCTTCGTAGGCCGCGGTCGCCTCACCGCTCAAGGTGTGCACGCCGCGATGGATGTTGGCGTTCTCGTGCGTGTAGTAGTGCGTGAGACGCTCGATGACCTGGCGCGGCTTCTGTGTCGTCGCGGCATTGTCGACGTAAATCAGCGGCTTGCCCTTGATCTCGCGCGCGAGAATCGGGAAGTCGGCGCGGATGCGCTCGAGATCGAGCTCCGGCGTCGCCGTGCTCGCCGCGACGTTGGCGTTCATCGTGTTCATGATTGCTCTAACAAGGCTTCGAGTTCGCTCAGCGCGCCGGCGCCGATGAAGCGCTCCTCGATGGCGTGGCGGATGCTGTCCAGCGGGATGGTCTCGACGACTTTCTCGGCGAATGCGTAGGTCAGCAGGGCGCGTGCCTGCGCTTCGTCGATACCGCGCGAACGCAGGTAGAACAGCGCCTGGGTGTCGAGTTCGCCAACAGTCGCGCCGTGGGCGCAGCTGACGTCGTCGGCGTAGATCTCGAGTTCCGGCTTGGTGTCGACCTCGGCCTGGCGCGATAGCAGCAGGTTGTTGCTGGCCTGGTGCGCGGTGATGCACTGGGCGTCGCGGCGAACCAGCACCTTGCCGTTGAACACGCCGCGGCTGCGTCCGTCGAGAATGCCGCGGTAGAGCTCCTCGCTGTGGGTGTCACCGACCTGGTGGTCGATCAGCGTATGGTGGTCGACGTGCTGCGTACCGGCGGTCGTGAACAGGCCGTTGAGGCGGCAGCGGGCGCCGCGCGCGGCGAGCGCCACCTCGATGTCGATGCGTGTCAGCGCGCCGCCGAACGTTACCGAGTCGCTGTTGAACGTGGCGTTGGCCGCGAGGGTTGCGCGCACGCGGCCGATCTGCGCGGTCGAATCAGGCTCGTTCTGCAGGCGATGGTGCTCGAGCACGGCGCCCTCCTCGAGGGCCAGGTCACTGACCACGTTGGTCAGGCCACGGTCGCCTTCCTGGCCGACGAACTCCTCGATGATGCGCAGCCGCGCGTGGCGCCCGGCGCGCACGATCACGCGCGGCGCACGCAGCAGGGGCGTGGCGCCGGCGGCGACGAAGACCAGGTGCAGCGGCGCATCGAGGTGCGCATCGGCGTCCGCCTCGATGATCAGGCCGTCGTCGAGCAACGCCGCGTTGAGCGCGGTGAAGACGGCCTCCGGCCGGATCTCTTCCGCGTAGACGGGGGCCAGCTGCCCGGCTTCGGCCGCCGCCGCGGCAGCAATGCTGTGCACCCGGATGCCGGCCGGCAGCGCATCCAGCGTCGACAGGTCGGCGCGGAAGCGTCCGTTGACGAGCACCGCGCGGTGCGGCGAGGCGGAGGCCAGTGGCAGCGCGGCGAGCGCCTGCGCGTCGAGCGCCGCGCCGTCGGCCGCGTTCGCCGCACGGTAGGCGACGTCCTTCAGGCTCGCCAGGCTGGTGTACTTCCAGGCCTCCTGGCGCGTGCTCGGCACGCCGTGGGCGCGGACCTGCTCGGCGGCCCGCAGGCGCGCCTCGGCGTGCGGCCCGGCTGGCGCGAGATCGGCGAGGATGCGTTCGAGGGCTTCCATCATGCGGCCTCGCTGGTCAGCCAGTCGTAGCCGCGTGCTTCGAGTTCGAGTGCCAGTTCCTTGCCGCCGGACTTGATGATGCGGCCCTTGGACAGCACGTGCACGTAATCGGGCACGATGTAATCGAGCAGGCGCTGGTAGTGGGTGACGACGATGAACGAGCGGGTGTCGTCACGCAGCGCGTTGACGCCTTCGGCGACGGCCTTGAGCGCGTCGATGTCGAGTCCGGAGTCCGTCTCGTCGAGGATCGCCAGGCGCGGCTCCAGCACGCTCATCTGGAACACTTCGTTGCGCTTCTTCTCGCCGCCCGAGAAGCCCTCGTTGACCGGACGGTTGAGCAGGCTCTCGTCGAGCCCGACCGCCTTGACACGGGCCTTGACGAGCTTGAGAAAGTCGACCGCCGAGAGCTCCTTCTCGCCGCGGTAGGCACGGATGCCGTTGAGCGCCGCTTTGAGCATGTAGCCGTTGTTGCCCCCCGGGATTTCGAGCGGGTACTGAAAGGCGAGAAACACGCCTTCCCCGGCGCGCTCTTCGGGCTCGAGCTCGAGCAGCGGCTTGCCGTTGAAAGTCACCGAGCCGCCGGTAACGGTGTAGCCCTCGCGCCCCGCGAGCACGTGCGAGAGCGTGCTCTTGCCGGAGCCGTTCGGACCCATGATGGCGTGGGTCTCGCCGGGGCGGACGACGAGGTCGATGCCGCGCAGGATGGGCTTGCCGTCCACTTCGGCGTGCAGATTCTTGATCTCGAGCATGGTTGCTTCCTGAACGTTGCGCGCGTGGCCTCAGCCGACCGCGCCTTCCAGACTGATGCCGAGGAGCTTCTGCGCCTCGACGGCGAATTCCATCGGCAGTTCCTTGAAGACTTCCTTGCAGAAGCCGTTGACGATCATGTTGACCGCGTCTTCCTGGCCGATGCCGCGCGAGCGCAGGTAGAACAGCTGGTCATCGCTGATCTTCGAGGTCGAGGCTTCGTGTTCGACCTGGGCGCTGGGATTGCGGCATTCGATGTAGGGGAAGGTATGCGCGGCCGAGCGGTCGCCGAGCAGCAGGGAATCGCACTGCGTGTAGTTGCGCGCGCCCTCGGCCCCCGGGGCAATGCGCACGAGGCCGCGATAGGCATTCTGGCTGCGCCCGGCGGAGATGCCCTTGGAGACGATGGTCGAGCGCGTGCCGCGCCCCAGGTGCACCATCTTCGTGCCGGTGTCGGCCTGCTGCAGGTTGTTGGTCAGCGCCACGGAGTAGAACTCGCCGACCGAGTTCTCGCCCTTGAGCACGCAGCTCGGATACTTCCACGTGATCGCCGAGCCGGTTTCGACCTGCGTCCAGGAGATCTTCGAGCGCGCGCCGCGGCAATCACCGCGCTTGGTGACGAAGTTGTAGATACCGCCACGGCCTTCCTCGTCGCCCGGGTACCAGTTCTGCACGGTGGAATACTTGATCTCGGCGTCCTGCAGCGCGACCAGTTCCACGACCGCCGCGTGCAGCTGGTTCTCGTCGCGCATCGGCGCCGTGCAGCCCTCGAGGTAGCTGACATAGCTGCCCTCGTCGGCGATGACGAGCGTGCGCTCGAACTGGCCGGTATTCATCGCGTTGATGCGGAAATAGGTCGACAGCTCCATCGGGCAGCGCGTGTTCTTGGGGATATAGACGAACGAGCCGTCGGTGAACACGGCCGAGTTCAGCGCCGCGTAGTAGTTGTCGGTCACCGGAACGACCGAGCCGAGGTATTTCTGGATCAGCTCGGGGTGTTCCTGCACCGCTTCGGAGAAGGAGCAGAAGATGACGCCGGCTTCGGCGAGCTTGTCACGGAAGGTGGTGTGCACCGAGACGCTGTCGAACACCGCATCGACCGCGACGCCGGCGAGCATCTTCTGCTCTTCGAGCGGGATGCCGAGCTTCTCGTAGGTCTCGAGCAGCTTCGGGTCGACCTCGTCGAGGCTCTGCGGGCGGTCCTTGTCGGATTTCGGCGCGGAGTAGTAGGAAATCGCCTGCAGGTCGATCGGCGGGTAGGACACGTGCGCCCAGTTCGGCTCGCGCATCTGCTGGAAGCGCGCGAAAGCCTTCAAGCGCCAGTCGAGCATCCATGCCGGCTCGTTCTTCTTGGCCGAGATCAGGCGGATGGTGTCGGCATCGAGACCGGGCGGCACGGTGTCCTGGTCGATCTCGGTGAAGAAGCCGGCCGCGTACTGGCGGTCGACGATTTTTTCGATGTCCTGGGCGTTGCTGGCCATGGTGGCAGTTACTCTCGGGTCTCGGGGTCTCGGGTCTCGCGAATCGCGCGGCCGGGGGCTCAGAGGCTGAAGCTCTCGCCACAACCGCAGGTCGCGGCGACGTTGGGGTTGTCGAAGCGGAAGCCCTCGTTGAGGCCTTCGCGGGCGTAGTCGACCTGGGTGCCGTCGAGGTACTTGAGACTCTCGGGATCGACGACCACGGACACACCGTCGCAATCGAAGACCTGGTCGTGGTCCTGCACCCCTTCGGCGAGCTCGACGACGTACATGTAACCCGAGCAGCCGGTCGGCTTGACGGCCAGGCGCAGGCCGCTCGTGTTGTGCTCGCGGGCCATGAACCCGCGTACGTGGGCAATGGCCCGTTCGGTCAGGGTGATTGCCATGGTCTGGGTTTCTCCTTCGGCTGGGGCTTCGGGGCGGCGACGGGGTTCAGGCGGTCGCCTGCGGGCGGGCTTCCTTGTCGTGCGGTTCCTGCATGCGGTGCAGGGTCTGCACGCTCTTGCGGCGAACCAGCTGGTCGAGGCTGACGTTGCTGAGGAAATCGCGGATCTGGCAGCTCAGTTCCTCCCACAGGTCGTGCGTGAGGCAGCGCTTCTCACCGTGGCAGTTGCGCTGACCGCCGCAACGCGTGGCATCGACGGTTTCGTTGACCGCGTCGATGACGTCGGCCACCGAGATGCTGTCGCCGGGCCGTCCGAGGCGGTAGCCGCCACCCGGGCCACGCAGGCCGTCGACCAGGCCGTTGCGGCGCAGCCGCGCGAACAATTGCTCGAGGTAGGACTGCGAAATGCCCTGGCGCTCGGCAATCGCGGCGAGCGACACCGGGCCGCGGTCGTAATGCAGGGCCAGGTCCAGCATCGCCGTGACGGCATACCTGCCGCGGGTCGTGAGTCTCATGCGTCGTTCTCCTGCTGCGCCGTGACGAAATCAGAGTGAATTGGTCGGTAATAATGCGTTATCCGACCAAAACAGTCAATTATTGTTCCGAAAAAAATCGTCGCGGCGCGGCGCGGGCGCGCTGCTGGGGCTCGGAAGCGGCCTGGAAGGGCTTTGAACGCCGCCGGTCAGTCGAGGTCGCTGGCGGTCGCCGGCTCGGCACTGCGGGCGCGCGCGACCTCGGTCTTCAACTCGGCGATCTCACGCTCGACCTCGCGGGCGTGGTCGAGCAGCGAGTCGAGCGCCTGCGACACGGGATCGGGCATGTTCGGCACCTGGCCATAGGCGTCGAAGCCGATCTTGCGCGCCGTCTCCTCGCGCTGGCGGAACTTGTCCGCGACGCCCGTCTGCACGACCTTGCCCGGCACGCCGACGACCGTCGTGCCGGGCGCGACGTCGCGCACCACGACCGCGTTGGAACCGATACGCGCATCCGCTCCGACGGTGATCGGACCGAGCACCTTGGCGCCAGCGCCGATGACCACGCCGTTGGCGAGCGTCGGGTGACGCTTGCCCTTCTCCCAGCTCGTGCCGCCGAGCGTGACGCCGTGGTAGAGCGTGCAGTCGTCGCCGATCTCCGCGGTCTCGCCGATCACCACGCCCATGCCGTGATCGATGAAGAAGCGCCGTCCGATGGTCGCGCCGGGATGGATCTCGATACCCGTGAAGAATCGCCCGAGGTGGGAAACGAAGCGCGCCAGCCACTTCAGCCCGGCACCCCACAACAGGTGGCTGAGCCGGTAGAACAACACGGCGTGCACGCCGGGGTAACAGGTCAGGATCTCGAGCGTGTGGCGCGCGGCAGGGTCGCGCTCGAATACACAGCTGACGTCTTCTCTGATACGCTCGAACATGCCTGACACCGTTGCGAGTCTGCTGGTCGGACACGCATCCTACCCGATAAACGCCGCCAGCCCGAATCCCGGGCAGCCCGTGCGGTGCGAAAACCCACCATGACGACACACCCCGACGACGAAGCGCATCACGACGATCGTCCGCTGACCCTGCGCGAGCTCGCCGGCAGCGGCCTCGCCGCCGCATTCGGCGTGCAGAGCAACAAGAATCGCGAACGCGACTTTCGTCGCGGCACCGCGCGTCAGTACGTGGTGCTCGGCCTGGTCGGCACGCTGCTGTTCATCCTCACCGTCTACCTTGCCGTGAAGATCGTGCTGCACCTCGCGCTCGGCTGAGCGCGCCGAGCGCCCGCCCGACTAGCCGCTGCCCAGCCGCGCGAGCTCCTCGCGCAAGCGGCCCAGCGCAGCACTCGCCTCGGCCAGCCTGGCGCGCTCCTTGTCGACCACCGCGGCCGGCGCACGCTCGACGAAAGAGGCGTTGGCGAGCTTGTTCTCGGCACGGCCGATGTCGCCTTCGAGACGTTCGATCTCGCGCCCCAGGCGGGCCCGTTCGGCATCACGGTCGATGAGGTCGCTGAGCGGCACGAGCACGGTCATCTCACCGGCCAGCGCGGTCGCGCAGTCGCCCGGTTCGGCCGGTGCGGCGGCCAGCGGCTGCGTGCGCGCGAGCTGCTCGATGATGCGGCCGTGGTCCGCCAGCCAGGCCTGCTCGGCGGCGCTGCCGTCACGGGTGTACAGCGGCAGCCGCTTGCCGGGCTCGATGTCGTACTCGGCGCGGATGCGCCGGACGCCGAGTACGAACTCGCGCATCCAGGCGAACGCGGCTTCGTCCTCGCCCGCCGCGGCGGCCGCCGCCTCGGGATAGGGCTGGGTCATGATGGTGCTTGCCTCGACGCCGATCAGCGGAGCGAGCTTGAGCCAGATTTCCTCGGTCACGAACGGCATCACGGGATGCAGCGCGCGCAGGCTCTGGTCGAGGATCTCGAGCAGCACCAGGCAGACCCCGTCCTTGGCCGCGCTGCTCGCCGCGTCGTCGTAGAGCGTGACCTTGGCCATCTCGATGTACCAGTCGCAGTACTCGTCCCACACGAACTCGTAGAGCGCCTGCGCGGCGAGATCGAACCGGTAGCCGTCGAAGCCTTCGCGCACCCGCGCGACGGTCGCGGCGAAGCGCGCGCGGATCCAGCGTTCTGGCATGCCCGGCTCGCACTGCGCCGGCGGCGTCGCACCGCGATGCTGCTCACAGGCCATCATGACGAAGCGCGCCGCATTCCAGATCTTGTTACAGAAGTTGCGGTAGCCACCGATACGCCCGAGGTCGAAGCGGATGTCGCGGCCCTGCGTCGCCATCACCGCGAAGGTGAAACGCAGCGCATCGGTGCCGAAGGCAGCGATACCGTCGGGAAACTGGCGCCGCGTCGCGGCCTCGATCTTGGGCGCATCCTCGGGGCGCATCAGGCCGGTCGTGCGCTTGGCGACGAGCGTGTCGAGATCGACGCCGTCGATGAGGTCGAGCGGGTCGAGGATATTGCCCTTGGACTTCGACATCTTGTTGCCGTCGGCATCGCGCACGAGGCCGTGGATGTAGACCTCGCGGAACGGCACGTCGCCCATGAACTTCATGCCCATCATGATCATGCGCGCGACCCAGAAGAAGATGATGTCGAAGCCGGTGACGAGCACGTCGGTCGGGTAGAAAGTCTCGAGCTCGGGCGTCTTGTCCGGCCAGCCGAGCGTGGAGAACGGCCACAGCGCCGAGGAGAACCAGGTGTCGAGCACGTCCGGGTCCTGCGTCAGCACGACGTCGCTCGCGAGGCCGGCACGTGCACGCGCTTCGGCCTCGTCGTGGCCGACGTAGATGTTGCCGGCCTCGTCGTACCACGCCGGGATGCGGTGTCCCCACCAGAGCTGGCGCGAGATGCACCAGTCCTCGATGTTGCGCATCCATTCGAAATAGGTCTTCGACCAGTTCTCCGGCACGAAGCGGATGCGGCCGTCCTCGACCGCGGCAATGGCCGGGTCGGCCAGCGGTTGGATGCGCACGAACCACTGGTCGGTGAGATAGGGTTCGATCACGCTGTGCGTGCGGTCGCCGCGCGGCACCATTAGCTTGTGGTCGTCGATGCGCACGATGAGCCCGGCCTGCTCGAGTTCGGCGACGACCGCCTTGCGCGCTTCGAAACGATCGAGACCGCGGAAGCGTTCGGGCGCGTTGTCGTTGATCGCCGCATCGTCGGTGAAGATGTTGATCATCTCCAGGTCGTGCCGCTGGCCGATGGCGTAGTCGTTGAAATCATGCGCGGGGGTGATCTTCACGCAACCGGAACCGAACTCGGGATCGACGTAGTCGTCGGCGATGATCGGGATCTCGCGCCCGCTCAGCGGCAGGCGCACGCGCTTGCCGATGAGCCGGCGGTAGCGCTGGTCCTCCGGATGCACCGCGACGGCGGTGTCACCGAGCATCGTCTCGGGCCGCGTGGTGGCGACGATGACCTCACCGCTGCCGTCCGCAAGCGGGTAGCGCATGTGCCACAGGTGGCCGCTCTCCTCCTCGGAGACGACCTCGAGATCGGAGATCGCGGTGTGCAGCACCGGGTCCCAGTTGACCAGGCGCTTGCCGCGATAGATGAGGCCTTCGTCGTAGAGCGAGACGAACACCTCGCGTACCGCGCGCGAGAGATCCTCGTCGAGCGTGAAGCGCTCGCGGCTCCAGTCCATCGAGGCGCCCATGCGGCGCAGCTGGCGCGTGATGGTGCCGCCCGATTCGCCCTTCCACTGCCACACCGCGTCGACGAACGCATCGCGGCCGAGGTCATGGCGGGTTCGGCCGCTCGCGGCGAGCTGGCGCTCGACGACGATCTGCGTCGCGATGCCGGCGTGGTCGGTACCGCACTGCCACAGGGTGTTGCGCCCGGTCATACGCTGGTAACGGATCAGCGCGTCCATCAACGTGTCCTGGAACGCGTGCCCCATGTGCAGGCTGCCGGTGACGTTGGGCGGCGGCAGCATGATGCAATAAGGCTCGCCGCTACCGCCGGGACGGAAATGCCCGGCCTCCTCCCACTGCTGGTAACGGCTGCGCTCGATCGCCTGCGGATCGTAGGTTTTCTCCATCGGGATGGACATCGGGGCGGTTTCCTGTCGTGAAGTCGTTACGGTCGGCGTGCTCGCGGTGGACGCCTCGCGGCCGAGCTCGCGGCGGATCTCGTCCTTCAGCTCGGCGACGGCGCTGGCCAGCGTGGTGGCGAGCAATTGTTTCAAATCGGCGCCGAGGGCGGCCAGCGTGGCGTCTCCGGCGGGCTTGGCGGGGGCCTCCTGGGCCGCGTCCGGGAACCGCGCGCCGGGCGGCGCGACACGTTCGGTCAGACGTGGCGGGGCAGCAGCGTCTGCACGCTCGGTCAGGCGCGGCGGCGGCGCGTTGGCTTGGTCGGACTCCGGATGCGCCGGCAGCGCGGCATCGCCCGCAGGCTCGCTGCCGCTCATCGCGGACCGGCCCCGCCCGCGGGACCGCGTCGGCTCGCTGCTGGTCGTCGTTGTACGCTGGTCATGGGTCGCTCATCCGCTGCGCCTGCCGCACGATACGCGCCTGACGGCGGCCTGCTCGCTCACGATCCCGGGGCGTCCTCAGCGGCCGATCTTGTGCGTATGCAGCGGGAAGCCGCGTTCCTGGTAGTAGCGGTAACGCGTGCGCGCGGCCTGTCGGCTGGCGTCGTCGTGCCCGGCCGACTCGACCACCCGCTCGAAACGGCTCACCGCCTCGGGTACGCCGCTGGCGAGGTTGATCAGCACATCGTGGCTGACCGCGCCGGCCGCGGCGGTGCCGATGACGATCGGCGTCGCCTCGTCGGCATCCTGCTCGAGCGCGTGCGGCACGAAACTCGTGTCCTGGAACTGCCACAACAGGTCATCGAAACGCCGCGCGCCCTCGCCGTCCTCGCAGTTGACGTAGATGGCATGGCCCTGTTGCCAGGCCTTCTCGACGACGCGGCACAGCGTGCGATCGTGCACCGCGCCGCCACCGTCCACGACGTAGAAATCGACGCGCGTCATTGCACCCGGTGCATGATGTAGTCGAACAGCAGTCCTACCGGCCGGCCGCTCGCACCCTTGTTCTTGCCGCTCAGCCACGCGGTGCCGGCGATGTCGAGATGCGCCCAGCGGTACTGCCTGGTGAAGCGGGCGAGAAAACAGCCGGCGGTGATGCTGCCCGCGGCGCGTCCGCCGACGTTGGCCATGTCGGCGAAGGGGCTGTCGAGCTGCTGCTGGTAGTCCTCCCAGATCGGCAGGCGCCAGGCGCGATCCCCGCTGCGCTCGCCGGCCGCGAGCAGGTCGGCGGCGAGGGTGTCGTCGTTCGCCATCAGGCCACTGGCGTGTTCGCCGAGGGCGACGACACAGGCACCGGTCAGGGTCGCGATGTCGATGACGACGGCGGGCTCGAAGCGGGCGCTGTAGGTCAGCGCGTCGCACAGGATCAGGCGGCCCTCGGCGTCGGTGTTGAGGATCTCGATGGTCTGGCCGGACATGCTGGTGACGATGTCGCCCGGCTTGCTCGCATTGCCGTCGGGCAGGTTCTCCGTGGCCGGCACCACGCCGACGACGTTGATCGCGGGGCCGAGCTCCGCGAGCGCCGCCATCACGCCGATCACGCTGGCCGCACCGCACATGTCGAACTTCATCTCGTCCATGCCGGCGCCGGGCTTGATCGAAATACCGCCCGAATCGAAGGTCACGCCCTTGCCGACCAGCACCACCGGCTTCTCGCCCGCCTCGCCGCCGCGATAGTTCATGGTGATCAGCTTGGCCGGCTGGCGCGAGCCGCGCGCTACCGACAGCAACGCGCCCATGCCGAGATTTTCCATCTCCTCTTCTTCGATCACCTCGACCTCGAGCGCTTCGTGGCGCGCGCCGAGTTCGAGCGCGGTCTCGGCGAGATGGGTCGGCGTGCACACGTTGCCGGGACGGTTGGCCAGGTCGCGCGCGAGCCGGGTGCCTTCGGCAAGCGCACGCGCGCGGCGCAGTTGTTCGCGCACCGTGGCGGCATCGTCGTCGGCGCAGAGCAGGCCGAGCCGGCCCGGTACGGTGCCGCTGGATTTCGACTTGTGTTCGTCGAAACGGTAGCCGGCCGCGGCGGCGGACTGCGTGAGCTGCGCGACCTTCCAGGCGAGGTCGCGCTCCTTGACCGTGATTTCGAGCAGGGTGGTGACGGCGTTGCGCAGCCGGTGGGTCTTGAGCGCCTGGGCTGCGCTGCGGCAGATCTTGACGTAATCGGCCGCCGCGATGCCGTCGCGCCGGCCGACGCCGACCAGCATCACGCGCTCGGCCTCGATACCGCCTACGTCGGGCAGCAGCAGGCAGTCGCCCGGCTTGCCGGCGATGTCACCACGCTTGACGACGCGCGCGATGCTGCCGCGCAGCGCGCGATCGATGTCGTTGGCACTGGTGCTCAGCGCCTTGCCGGTGTGCACACCGACGATGAGGCAGGCGGTTTTCTGCTGATGGGGCTGACCGCGTTTGACGGAGAATTCCATGGCTGTCCTCGGGGCTGTCCTGGGCGGATTCGGGTTACAGGGGCAGTGTGCCCGGCCCACGGCCGAAGCGGGATCCCCGCCGGCGGGGTGATGCGTACGGGGACGAACGGGGCCGCGTACGATCCGCTCGCGCGACGCCGTGTTGCCGGGTCCGCGAGCCGGCCGTGCGGGCCGCGCCGCGACACGTGCGCGGCTGCGCCGGGCCGCGCCGCAGTGTATGCTGTCGCGACTGACCGCGCAAAGCGCGGCCGGCCACGCCCACTACACGTTTCCCGCCATGGCGCGCATGCGAATCTTCGATCGCTACGTCGGTCGGACCGTGATCGGCGCGACGCTGACCGTGCTCGTCGTGCTGCTCGCGATTTTCTCGTTCTTCGCCTTCATCGACGAGCTC
>JAUIFX010000117.1 GCA_030429865.1 Gammaproteobacteria bacterium
AACCGTGCTGCCGGCCAGCTTCCGCATGTCGTCCACATTGACCACGTCGTCCAGCGATTCGATACGCGGTTTCCTGCGGGACGGTTCTCTGCGGTCAGCCGGCCTGCTCCGGTTCCCGCCAGCGGAGTTCTCTTCCGCGGGCAATGCTCCCCCGGCAGCGGGCTGCGGCGTTTCTTCCGCGGGTTCGGCCAGCGGCGGCGGCAGTGGTGCGACGACTTCGCGGTTCTGCCACCAGTACCAGCCGCCGCCGGCGGCACCGGCGACGAGCACCAGGCCCAGCAGCAGCGGCAGGGCGCGGCTGCGGCGCGGCTCGTCCTCGACCGGGAACGGGCTCGCCGGACGCAGCGGCGGAGGCGCCGGGTGCTCGTCATCGTCGAGCATCGCGAGGTCGGGCGTCGGCGGCGGCGCGGCGTCGACACGCTCGGCGACATCGATGACGACGATCGTGGTGTTGTCCTGGCGCGGCGCGTCGGCGTCGACGACGCCCTGGAGCAGGGCGTCGACACAGGCCTTGGCGGTCGCCGCCTGGTTCGAGATTTCGACGATCTGCTCGGCGGGGAGCGTGTCGAGCCCGTCGGACGACAGGATCACGCGGTCGCCGCCGGTGAGCACCAGCGGTTCGCCCGGGCAATCGATCTCGGCGATGTCGTCGCCGGTCAGCGCGCTCATCAGCATGTTGCGCGAGAACCCGGCCTCGGCCTCGACCGGCGTACCGGCCGCGGCCATGCGATCGAGGAAGCCGCCGTAACTGTGGTCGGCGTTCATCTTGCGCAGGGTGCCGTCGCGCAGCAGGTAGAGATGGCTGTCGCCGACGCTGACCCAGCGCACCTGGTTGCGTTCCAGCACGCAGGCGACGAGCGTACACCCCATGCCCTTGAGCGCCGCGGTCTCGGCGACGGTCGCGGTGATCGAGCCGTTGGCCTGCAGCACCGCGTCGTAGAGCACGCTCGCCAGGTCGCTGCTCGGATAGCTCTTGGAGAGGTGGCGGTTGAAGGTCTGCACCGCCATGTTGCTGGCGACGTTGCCGGCCGCATGGCCGCCCATGCCGTCGGCGACGATCACCATCGAGCCTGCCGTGTCGGCTTCCGAATCGCCGAGATGGGTAATCAGGAAGGCGTCTTCCTGGTAGTCCCGTGCCCCGTCGATCTGGGAGCCCGCAATGTCGTAACTCAGTGTGGACACGGGCTTGTTCTCGGTATGAATTGCGCCGGTACTTCGAGCAGATACAGCATGTTACCAGCAGATTTGAAGATAAAAAAGAGATTCCGCGAGGGGCCCGCACGAGCTGCTCGCCGAGTCGGTATACTGCACGCAGGGCGCGTGCCGCGGCGCGTGCCACGACCCCACCATTCGATCCCGGTACGAAACCCGCATGCGTACACGCCAGCTCGCGATCATCGCCGGACCGGTGTTCGCGGCGCTGGTCTTTGTCGTGCTGCCGGGCGACTTCGTCGACAGCGGCGGCGTACGCACGGAATTGAGCGTCGCCGCGCGTGGCACGCTCGGCCTCGCCGCGTGGATGGCATTGTGGTGGCTGACCGAGGCAATCCCGGTATCTGCCACCGCGCTGCTCCCGATCGCCTTGTTCCCGCTGTTCGGACTCAATGCCCTGAACGCGGTTGCCGCATCCTACGCGCATCCCCTGATCTTCCTCTTCTTCGGTGGCTTCCTGCTCTCGATAGCGATCGAGAAATGGGCCCTGCACACGTGGATCGCACACCGCGTGGTGGCGTTGGCCGCGGGTAACGCGCGGCGCCTGGTCGGTGGCTTCATGCTGGTCACGGCATTCGCCAGCATGTGGCTGTCGAACACCGCGACGACCGTGATGATGCTGCCGATTGCGTTGAGCGCGATCGGCGAGGTCGAGCTCGAGGCGCCCGCCGAGGCGGCGCGGTTCTCCCTGTGCCTGCTGCTCGGCATCGCCTACAGCGCCTCGGTCGGCGGCATGGGCACCCTGATCGGTTCGCCGCCTAACCTGTTCGTCGCGAGCTTTCTCAGCGAGCGGTTCGATTACGTGGTCGATTTCCGCACCTGGATGATGCTGGCGCTGCCGCTGGTCGCGGTGTTCCTGCCGCTGGTCTGGCTGCTGCTCACGCGCGTGCTCGTCCCGATCCCGGCGCGTCTCCCGTTGACCGCCGCGGGCCCACGGACGCCGTGGCGTGCGCTGCCGCGCGGCGCGCGGCGCGTGGCGCTGGTCTTCGCCGCCGCGGTGGCCGCCTGGATGAGCCGCACCGCGCTCAACGCGTGGGACATCGCGGGCGTGCAACCCTTTGCCGCGCTCAGCGACACCGGCATCGCGATGCTTGCCGGCCTGGCCCTGTTCGTCCTGCCCGACGGCGCCGGAGCCGGCGAACGCCTGATGAGCTGGCGCGACGCCGAGAAGCTGCCGATCGGCACACTGCTGTTGTTCGGCGGCGGCCTCGCGCTCGCCGGCACGATCAGCGCGACGGCCGCGGACCAGTTCATCGGCGCACAACTCGCCGCGCTGCACGGCGTGCCGGCGTGGTGCGTGATGCTCGCGGTCGTTGCCGGGGTAGTTTTTCTGACCGAACTGACGAGCAACATCGCGACCACCACGACGCTGGCGCCGATCCTGGCCGCGGCGGCGATCGGCAGCGGTTTCGACGTCGTCGGCATCGTCGTGGTGACCGCGCTCGCGGCGAGTGCCGCGTTCATGCTGCCGGTGGCGACGCCGCCGAACGCGATCGTGTTCGGCAGCGGGCGCATCGCCGTGCCCGACATGGCGCGCGCCGGCCTGCTCGTCAACGGGCTCGCGATCGCGCTCGTGACCAGCCTCGCCGTGTGGTGGATGCCGCACGTGCTGCCGCCGCTCGTCCGATGAGCACAGACGCGGCCGATCGCGCCGCGCGCCGCGCCAGGCTCGACGCGCTGCGCGAGGCCCTCGATGAATGCCTGCTGCGCGACCGCTCGCGTCTCGGCAAGCGCGCCAAGCGCCTCGCCCGCGACCTGCGCACGGCAGCCGACGCGGACGCGGACGCGGCAGGGCGTTTCGAGGCGCGCCTGGCGCGCCTCGAAGCTGCCTGCGCGCGTTCGCGCGAAGTGCGCGCGGCGCGCGCCGCCGTAGCGTTCGAGAACCACTGGCCGGCGGTTCTGCCCATCACCGCGCATCGCGATGCCCTCGCGGCGCTGTTCGAGCGCCACCAGGTCATCGTCGTCAGCGGCGCGACCGGCAGCGGCAAGTCGACCCAGTTGCCCAAGCTCTGCCTCGCTGCCGGTCGCGGTATCGACGGGCGCATCGGCCATACCCAGCCGCGCCGGATCGCGGCGCGTGCGATCGCGCGGCGCCTGGCCGAGGAGACCGCGACACCGCCGGGCCGGCTTGCCGGTCATTGCGTGCGATTCGACGACGCGGTGGCGCCGACGACGCGGGTCAAGGTCATGACCGACGGTATCCTGCTCAACGAGATCCACGACGACCCGCGCCTCGAGCAGTACGACACCCTGATCATCGACGAGGTGCACGAACGCACGCTGAACATCGATTTCCTGCTCGGCTATCTCAAGCGCCTACTGCCGCGGCGGCCGGATCTCAAGCTCGTCGTCACTTCCGCGACTCTCGATACGGAGGCCTTCGTGCGCTTCTTCGATGACTGCGCGAGCCTCGACATTCCCGGACGCGGTTATCCCATCGAGACCCGCTACCGGCCGCTCGAGCACGACGGCGAAGAGCGCGAACTCGAGGCCGCCGTCCTCGACGCGCTCGGCGACCTCGATGCCGACGAGCGCGCCGACGTGCTCGTGTTCCTGCCCGGTGAGCGCGAGATCCGCGAGGTCGGCGACTACCTGCGCAAGCGCGTCGATGCGGATACCGAGGTGCTGCAGTTGTTCGCGCGCCTCGGCGCGGCACGCCAGGCGCGCATCTTTGCACCGGGGGCGTCGCGGCGCGTGATCCTCGCGACCAACGTCGCCGAGACTTCGCTGACCGTGCCGCGCGTCCGTCACGTGATCGATTCGGGGCTCGCGCGCGTGAGCCGTTACAGCCCGCGGCGCAAACTGCAGCAGCTGCCGGTCGAGAAGATCGCGCGCGCCAACGCCGATCAGCGCCGCGGGCGTTGTGGTCGCGAGGCGCCCGGGACCTGCATCCGGCTCTACGCCGAGGCCGACTACCACGCGCGCCGCGCCGCCACCGAGCCGGAAATTCTGCGCACCAACCTCGCCGGCGTGATCCTGCGCATGAAGACGCTGGGCATCGCCGACATCAACCACTTTCCCTTCGTCGAGCGGCCGGCCGAACGCCTGATCAAGGACGCTTACGGAGTTCTGCAGGAGATCGGCGCTCTCGACGAGGAGCGTGGCCTGACCGCACTGGGCCGCAAGCTGACGGCTTTCCCGGTCGATCCGCGCCTGGCCCGCGTGTTGCTGGCCGGCGCCGGGCAGGGCTGCCTGGCCGAGGCCCTGGTCATCGCGGCGGGTCTCAGCATCAGCGATCCGCGCGAGCGTCCGCACGAGCAACGCGAGGCGGCCGACCGCGCCCACGCGGCGTACGCCGACAAGCGCTCGGACTTCCTCTGGTTCGTCGGCGCGTTCGCGCTTGCACGGGAGCTGCAGGGCCAGGCGCACAACAAGCAGCTGCGGCGCTGCCGCCGCCAGTTCCTCTCCGCGGCGCGCATGCGCGAGTGGGTCGAGCTGCACGATCAGCTCGCCGCCGTCGCCGCGCAGAACGGCCTCGCGGTCAACCCCCAGCCGGCCGGCTACAAGGCCGTGCACCAGGCGCTCATCGCAGGCTTCCCCAGCGCGGTCGCGGAATGGCAGGGCGACCACTATCTCGGCTGCCGCAACGTCAGCTTCGCGCTGCATCCGAGCTCGATCCTCAACCGCCGCGGCGTCAAGTGGATCCTGGCCGGGGACCTGGTCGAGACCGCGCGCCCTTACGCGCGGCTCGCCGCGCGCATCGATCCGGCCTGGGTCGAGCGCACCGCGCCGCACCTGATCAAGCGCACCTACGACGCGCCGCACTGGGATGCGCGCCTGGGCTGTGCACGGGTCACCGAGATCCAGCGCTTGTTCGGACTGGTCCTCCACGCCGACCGCCTGGTCGAGCTGGCGCGGGTCGACACCGCACAGGCGCGCGAGTTGTTCATCGACGGCGGCCTGGTCGACGGTGTACTCGAGCCCGAACCGGCGGCGCTGCCCGAATTCCTCCGGCACAACCGCGCCCTGGTTGCCCGCGTGCTCGAATTGGAAGCGCGCTCGCGGCGCCGTGACCTGGTCGCCTCGCCGGCCAGGCTGCGTGCGTTCTACGAGGCGCGGCTGCCCGGCACGATCGCTTCGCGCCGCGCCCTCAAACGCTGGTTGCGCAGCGATCCGCGCCACGCCGAACGCCTGTTCATGAACGAGACGGATGCCACCAGCGACCAGCTCGTCAGCGTGCCGGCCTATCTCTTTCCCGATACGCTCGACGTCGCCGGTACGGCATGTCCGCTGACCTACCGGTTCGCGCCGGGCGATGCCGAGGACGGGGTCAGCGTGCGCGTCCCGCTGGTCCTGCTGCCGCGCTTGCAGGCGCGGCACGTCGACCGGCTGGTGCCCGGATTGCTGAGCGAGAAGATCGAACAGCTCCTGCGCAACCTGCCGAAAAGCGAGCGGCGGCGTTTCTCGCCGCTGCGCCAGTTCGCGATGGCGGCAACCGAAGCGGTCGCCGGCAGCGACGGCGCGCTCGCGCCGGCGCTGGCGGCAGCGCTGGGGCAGATGACCGGGGCGGCGGTGAGCCCGGCGATGTTCGACGAATCGCGCCTGCCACCCCACCTGCGCATGCGCATCGAGCTGGTCGACGAGCACGGCACGCTGCTCGCGGCCGGGCGCGACCTGGACGTCCTGCGCGCCGGGCGCGGGGAGGACGCCAGGGCCGCCGCGGAGCGGGTCGAGTGGGGCCTCGCGGGGCGCTCGCACGGCGCGTGGGGCTTCGGCGTGGTGCCCGAGACGATCGAGACCGAGGTCGGCGGCGATTGCGTACGCGGTTTCCCGGCGCTCGTCGATTGCGGTGACGCGGTCGAACTCGGCGTGTTCGATCATCCCGAGCAGGCTGCCCAGGCGCATCGCCGGGGCCTCGCGCGGATGCTCCTGCTGAGCGCGTCGCGCGAGCTGCGCTACCTCGAACGAGCGGTTGCGCAGGGCGGCGAGATCGCGCTGCTCGCGGCGCTGTTCGGCTATCACGGCACGCCGCTCGCCTACCTCGCCGAAGCGACCGCGCGGCGCTGGGCCCGCGAGCATGCCGGGGTCCGCGACGCCAGCGCGTTCGCACGGCTTTCGGGCGCGTTCTCCGCCGCGGTCGTCGCAGAAGTGACGCAGGCCGCAGCGCGCCTGCACGCGCTGTTCCGCCGCGGCGCCGCGCTGCGCCGGCGCCTCGATGCGGGTTCCGGCGAGATCCCGGCGGCCGCGCGCGAGGACATGGGTTCGCAGCTCGGCGAACTGCTCGGGCCGGCCGTGGTCGCCCGCATCGTGGCGGACGGCGCACCGCGCCATGATCGCTACCTCGACGCCATCGAGCGGCGCATCGAGCGCGTGGGTGCCAACCCGGGCAAGGACCTCAAGAAGCTCGAGCAGCTGAGCCCGTTGTGGCAGCGCTTCCTCGCGACCGCGCCGACCGTCTCCGCCGAGGACGCGCTCGGCGAGCTGCGCGGGCTGCTCGAGGAGTACCGCATCAGCCTGTTCGCGCCCGAACTCGGTACCGCGCGCAAGGTGTCGGCCGGACAGCTCGAGCAGGAGCTCGACGAACTCGCGGGCGGCGGCTGAATGCACGACCACGGCGTCATATTCTCGATATTCCTCATTTTCGCCGGCGCCGCGGTGCTCGCGACACTCGCCCTGTATGCACGGCAGGCGATGATCACGGCCTACATCGTCGTCGGTATCCTGCTCGGCCCGGCGGGACTCGGCCTGGTCGACGATCCACGCTGGATCGAGGACGTATCGAGCATCGGCATCATGTTCCTGCTCTATCTCCTCGGGCTGAACATGGAGCCGCAGCAGCTCCTGCGCATGCTCGGCGAGGCCCTCGGCGTGACGCTCGCGAGTTCGGCACTGTTCTGTCTCGTCGGCACGCTGGTGGCGCTGGGCGCGGGCGCAGCGTGGCACGAGGCGCTGCTGATCGGCGGCTGCATGATGTTCTCGAGCACCATCATCGGTCTCAAGCTGCTGCCGACCACGACGCTGCACCACCAGCACACCGGGCAGATGCTGATCTCGGTGTTGCTGCTGCAGGACCTCATCGCGATCGTCGTGTTGCTCATCGTGCAGGGCTACGGCAGCGGCACCGATCCGCTCATCGGCGTCGCGCGCCAGGCGCTGACGCTGCCGGCACTGGTGGCCGTCGCGTTCGCACTGGAGAAGGTGCTCATCGAGCCCCTGATCGCGCGCTTCGACCAGATCCACGAGTACCTCTTCCTGCTCGTCATCGGCTGGTGTCTGGCGCTGGCGCAGGGCGCGGCCTGGCTCGGGCTGTCGCACGAGATCGGCGCCTTCATTGCCGGTGTCGCACTGGCGAGCTGCCCGGTATCGATGTTCATCGCCGACAGCCTGCGGCCGCTGCGCGATTTCTTCCTCGTGCTGTTCTTCTTCTCGCTCGGGGCGGGTTTCGATTTCGCCCTGCTGGGCGCGACGCTGCCGGCCGCGGCCCTGCTTGCCGCGGCCCTGCTCGTGATCAAGCCCTACACGTTCCGCTGGCTGTTCGTGCGCGCCGGCGAGCGCGCGCGCCAGTCGCTCGAGGTCGGCGTGCGCCTCGGCCAGGTCAGTGAGTTCAGCCTGCTGGTCGCGGTGCTGGCGCAGTCGAGCGGCATCCTCAGCGCGACCGGCAGCTACCTGGTGCAGCTGACCACGCTGATCACCTTCATTGTCTCGAGCTTCCTCATCGTGCGCCGCTACCCGACGCCGATCGCGGTCCGCGACAGCCTGCGGCGTGACTAGGCCGCCCGCAGGATGCGCGGGACACGGACGCTGTCAGCGCCGGGACTTCGTGAGACACTATCGTTCCTGGCCACGCTGTCCGGCGCCCATGCCCCGTCACACACCGCAATTCCGTTGCCCATGAGCCGTGCTCTCGACTACCTCCTGCGCGAACGCCCCCGTGCGATGGGCGCCTACTTCGAGTTCCTGCGCGACGCCGGCAGCCGGCTTGACCCGCGCACGCGCGCGTTGATTTCGGTCATCACCAAGGTGTCGACCCAGACCGAGAAGGGGCTCGTCCAGTACACGCGCAAGGCCCTCGCCGCCGGCGTCAGCAGCGAAGAGATCCTCGACGCCCTGCTCGCCGCGTTCCCGGCCCTCGGCCTGAGCCGGATCGTCTGGGCGGTCGACGTGCTCATGGACCACGGCGTGGCCGGCTTCGGCGCGGCGCCGGCGGAGGAAGACGACGATGTCGAGGCCGAACTGATCGACGTTGCCGGGCTCGACGAGCTGCCGCAGGGCCGCGCGGTGAAGCGCGGCGGCCCCGGGCGCGCGATGCTGCTCTACCGTGAAGGCGACGAGGTCCGGGCGTTCAAGGCGTACTGCACGCACCACGGCATGGAGCTGATGGAGCGCGGGATCGACGGCGACACCGTGACTTGCCACCAGCACGGCTGGCAGTTTTCGTTGCCGGCGGGCAGCTGTCCGCGCGGCGCGCAATGGGCGCTCGTAGGGTTGCCGGTCGCCATCGAGAACGGTCGCGTGCGCGTGACCTGGCAGGGGCGCTGAACGTGGTCAGCTTCGAGACGCTCCTGCACGTGTCGGCCGACGAGCTGCTGGCGATATTCTCCGCCACCCGCGCCGGGCCGCACGACGATGACGATGCGCGCCGCGAGCAGCTCGCGCAGCAGCTCGGGGTGCGCGTCACCCAGCTGCTCTGTGCGATCGGATTCAATCCCGCCACGCGCGGACTCGACGTGGTCGTGCGCGCGCTCGGCTACAGCGACTTCGCAGCGCTCGCGAGCGCGCGCAACTTCGCTTTCATCGACGATGTCTACCGCGCGCTCAGCATCAACAACATCCTCGAAATCTACGCCGTCATCGGCCGGGCCGGCGCGCGTGAGCCGAATTCGACCGATCTCGTCGCGTCGCGCATCAACAACATCGAAGCGCAGCTCGAAGAGACCATCAACCCGATCCTCATTGGCGGCTACAAGCTCGAGATCCGCGGCATCTACGAGAACGGCCTGGCTTCGCCGGAGTTCGTCCGCAGCCGGCTTTCTCCGGCCCACGCGGTGATGCGTGACATCGCCAACGAGAACGCCATCATGCTCGAGCGTGGGGTGGTCGATCCGCTCGCGTTCCTGCAATGCGACGGGGTGTCGGCGGAGGAGAAGCGGCGCGCGGTCTTCCGTGGGCTGATCCCGCCGGCGGTCGCCGACCACTACATCCGTTCGCTCACTTCGAGCGAAGAGCAGCGCCTGTTCCGCGAAGCGCTCACCGGCGCGGCGAGCTAGGGCGCGGTCAGGGCCCGGTCTCGGGCGCCAGGTAGCGGCGCACGCGCGCCTCGAGCCCGGCTGCGTCGTCGGCCGCCGCGGGCGCGAAGCGCAGCCGGTAGTAGTGCGCGACCAGCGCGGACAGGCGGATGCCGTTGCGCTCGGCCTGCCCGGCACGTGCGAAGAAGCGCGCCAGCGTTTCGCCCGGCCGGGGTTCGAAGCCCCGGGCGGCGCACTCGTCGAGCAGCGGGTCGAGCGGCGTCGGTACGCGCGCCGATGCCAAGCGCCGGCGCCGCGTCGCGCGCACCGCGGTGGGGCTGCGGCGCAGGCGCAGCCACAGCACCAGTGCGAGCGGCGGCACCAGCCACAGCAGCCAGTTGCCGGACGCCTCGAAGTCGGCGCTGGCGAGGCGCTGGTAGCGGTACCACAGCCAGCCAAACACGTCCTGTATCGATTGCCAGCGCGACACCCGCGCCTCCTCGAGTCCGAACCACACCGACGGCGTGGCATCGAGCATCACCCAGCGGCCGTCGATCCACGCCTCCGCCCAGGCGTGGGCATGGCGAGCGCGGGCGACGTAGGCGTCCTCGAGCGCGCTGTATTCCTCGACCACGTAGCCGACCGCGTAGCGCGCCGGGATGCCGGCCTCGCGCAGCAAGAGGGCCGCGGCGGTCGCGAAATGCTCGCAATGGCCGCGCCGGGTCACCTCGAGGAAGCGCGCGAGCGGGGTGCGCCGCCCGCGGCTGGCGCGTTGCACGAGACTGTAGGTGAAGTTGTCGAGGAAGTATGCCTTGATGCGCGCGGCGGCCTCGCCCGGTGTTGCGCCGGCGAGGCCGATGCTCGCCACGGTGCGAGCCACGACGGCCTGGTAAGCCTCGGGCACCACGCGGTCAGCCGCCCGCGGCGGCGCGGCGCTGGCGGGCGAGGTTCCGGCATGCACGGTGTAATGCAGCGCCCCCGGCGGTGCTTCGCCCATCACGGCGCCGACGCGGTTGCGCTGGATTTCGGCGATCTCGGAGCTGTCGATGGCGAAACTACCGGCCGGCAGCGGCAGCAGGGTGAGTTCGTGGCGATGCAGGAAGGCGATGTCGAGCCTGCGCGGCGACGCCGTGGGCGGCCCCAGGTACCAGCGGTCACGGTCGCGTTCCTGGTCGATGGCTGCGAACGACTCCTGGACCGACCAGCTGCCGTACTTGAACGTGTCGTAGCTCGCTTCGTGCAGAATCAGCGGCAGGCGCATGGCCTGCCGCGGCGTGACGCGCACGTGAATGCGATCGGAGAGTTTCAAGCGCCCGATGTGCCCGATCGCCGTGACCGCGCGGTTGGGCGCGCTCGACAGCCAGGGATGTTGACTCATCCAGTACATGAACGCCGTTTCGAAGCCGTGGCGTGCCGCGTTCAGGCCGAGGCCGAGTCCCAGGGCGAGCAGCGCACCGAGGGCCAGCGTGGCGAACTGCTGCCATGGCCGCCAGCGCGCGGGGCGGGCGGACCACAGCATGCCGACCACGAGCGCCGCGCCCGCGGCGACGAAGGCGCGTGGGTGCGGATCGCCCGCGCTGGCGGCGAGCAGACAGACGATGCCGTAGGCCGGCGCGACATCGATGCGGCGGGCCTCGTCGGCGCGGCGCCGCAGGCTGTAGAACAGTGCGCTGAGCGGCAGCGTCTGCGCGGTGCTGGCGCGCTGGGTCAGCACCAGGGGAAAGAAGCAGTAGGGCGAGGCGCGCAGCAGTTCGTAGATGCCGTGTACGCCGTGACGCTGGAACTGCACCACGGTGACGATGGCGAAGAGCACGCTGGTCAGGTCGGTCGCGCGGTGGAAATCGCGGATTGCCGTGTTCCACTTGACCGGGGCGAAAGTGACCGCCTCGAGCAGCAGCGCCATGACGACGGCACTCGGCAGCGCGTCCGCGCAGGCGCCCCACAGCAGCAGCGCAGCGGCCAGCCACCCGGGCGGCAACGGTATACGCGCTGTCACCGCGGTCGTCATGGCAGCACCGCGAGCGCGGCGAGGTCGCTTTCGAGGTGCGCGACACGCACCGTGAAACGCTGCTGTCCCCCGCCGAGATGCGGCGGCTGCGCGGTCTCGTCGTGGCTGACGATGAGCGCAGCTGCGCGCACGCCGTGTGTCGCCAGCGAATCGAGCAATGCCTCGCGCGAGGCGTCGAGCCCACCGAGCACGACCAGTGCGCTGGCGAGGCCGCCGGCACGCGCGCCGATGAGGTCGGTGACCGGGTCGACGTCGCCCGCGCCGGCGGCCCGTGCCTCGGCCAGCCATGCCAGCGCGCGGCCGGTGTCGGCGAGGCCGCGGCCGGCGGACAGCTCGACCACTTCGCGCCCGGCGAAAATCAGGTCGAGGATCGAATCGCGCGGGCGCGGCCCGCCGGCCAGCGATGCGGCGACGCGGATCACGGCCTCGAACAGCGTCTCGTCGGCCGGGTCGACATGGGTGTCGATGATGAGGGCGTGCCGATCGAAATATTCGTCCTGGTATTCCTTGACGATGAGCTTGCCGGTCTTGGCGAAGCTGCGCCAGTGGATGTGCCGCCGCGGGTCGCCGTGGCGGTAGTCGCGCAGGGCGGCGAACTCCTGCGAATCGCCGACCGCCAGCGCGAGGCTGACACCACCCCGCTGGTAATGCCGCCGCGCCGCCAGGTGAAGCGCCGGCACGGCATGGCGCCGCGGCAGTGCGAGGACCCGGTCGGGCACTGCCACGCGCAGCCGCGCGCGGCAGATGCCCAGCGGATCGGGCCGCAGCAGTTCCACGCCTTCGAAGTCGATCCAGCCGCGTCTCAGCGGCGTCGCCGCGACGGCCACGCGCACGCTCGCCCCCGCCGCCAGCGCCGGCACCGGCAGTGGTGTCACCACCGCACCGCGATCGCGCATCCTCAGCTCGACCCAGCGCGGAAAGCCGATCGCGCCGTCGACGACGTTGAGGTGCCGTGCCCGGCCGCGCCGCGCGCGGAAGTCGTGCCAGGACAGGTCGGGTTGATGCAGCTGCTCGGCGAGCACGAGGTCGCGTTCGGTACGCGTGCCATGGTTGGTGATCTCGACGAAGTAGGTGAACGGCTGGCCCTCGCAGGCATAGCGTGGCATCACGCGTCGCACGCTGATCGGCGCCCGCCAGCGCAGGCTGGCGAGCAGGCTCGCAAGCAGCAGGCCGCCGCCGAGCGTGGCCACCTGCCAGGCGAGCGTCTGCCGCATGTCGATGCCGAACAGGGCCGCGGCGACCAGCAGGCCGAGCACGACGCGGCCACTCGGCGTCAGGCGCCGCTCACTCCAGCGGCTCGCGCGCGCGACGAAGGGGAACAGCCGGTAGAGCGTACGCGGGGGCAGGCGCATGGTGCCGATCGGCCCGTGGGCTCAGCGCGCGCGCGCCGTTACCGGCGTGGTCCGAACGACCGGCTGGGGCGGAGGCGCCACGCGGCTCAGCGCGGCACGGCCACGCGCTCGAGGATCTGCGTCACCACGCCGGCCGCGCTGGCGCCGCCGAAGCGCGCCTCGGCGCGCAGCCCGAGGCGATGCGCGAGCACCGGCACGGCGAGTTCCTGCACCAGGTCCGGGGTGACGAAATCGAGCCCGTCGGTGAGCGCGAGGGCCTGGGCGCACTTGAGCAGCGCGAGTGACGCGCGCGGGCTCGCGCCGAGCTCGACGTCGCCGTGGCTGCGCGTGGCGGCGACGAGTTCGACCAGGTAGCGCTTGATCTCGGTGCTCACCGCGACGCCGGCAGCCGCGGCCTGGAAGGCGAGGACGTCGGCTACGGAGGTCGACGCGGTGACGGCGTCGAGGGGACGCGCGGCATTGTGCGCGGTGATGATCGCCATCTCGTCCTCGATACCGACGTAACCCAGCGACAGGCGCAAGGCGAAGCGGTCCATCTGCGCTTCGGGCAGTGGATAGGTGCCATGGAACTCGACCGGGTTCTGCGTGGCGATGACGAAGTAGGGCTGGGCCAGCGTGAATTGCCGGCCCTCCAGGCTGACCTGGGCTTCGCCCATCGCTTCGAGCAGCGCCGACTGGGTGCGCGGCGAAGCCCGGTTGATCTCGTCGGCGAGCAGGATGTTGGTGAAGATCGGGCCCTTGTGGATGACGAATTCCTGGGTGCGCGGATCGTAGATCGAAGCGCCCAGGATGTCGGTCGGCAGCAGGTCGGGGGTGAACTGGATACGTTGGAAATCCGCGCCCACGGCGCGGGCCAGCGTCTTCGACAAGGTCGTCTTGCCGGTGCCCGGATAATCCTCGAGCAAGACGTGGCCGCCGGTCAGGAAGGCGCTCAGGAGGTGACGGATGGTCGTCGCCTGCCCGGTGACGACGCTGGCGATGGCCGCGCCGAGCCGGGCCGCGACGGCCGCTGCCCGGGCGCTGTCGAGGGAGGGGGAGGGGGCGTTCATGGCAGCTCCGTGTCGAGGTCCTCGAGGTCGTTGGCCGGCGCGGCGAAGCCGCGCTTGAGGCGTTCGCGTGCGCGGCGGTCGCGCTTGTTCAGCTTGCCGTGGCGGCGCTCCTCGCTCACGTGCTGCAGCGCCAGCGTCTCGGCGAGGGCGCTGCGCGCGGCGAGGCTCTCCGCGTGCTCTTCGTAGAGCGTCTGCGCGATGCTCGCGGAGACGCGCCGGGCGGACAGGGCGAGCACGGTGATGCCATGCGTGTAGGGCGGGCGGCGGATGTCGAGCCGGTCGCCGCAGCGTATCGGCTTGGCCGGTTTCACCCGTGCGCCGTTGACCAGCACGCGACCGTGTTCCACTGCTTCGGCAGCGAGGCTGCGCGTCTTGAACCAGCGCGCCGCGTGCAGCCAGCGATCCAGGCGCAGGGTCTCGTCGTCGTTTGAGCTCATGGCGGTCGGCGGTTAGGATGCGGGCGCCCCGGCGGCGCCGCACGCGCCGCGCCATCGCCCAGGCAAAACGTTCATCCAGCGAGAGTACCCAGCGTGACAACCGACCGCCAGTTCCTGCCGCTCGATATCGCTATCCTGACCGTCTCCGATACCCGTACGGAGGCCGAGGACAAGTCCGGCAAGCTGCTCGCCGAGCGCGCCCGGGCAGCCGGCCACCGGGTGTGCGACAAGCAGATCTGCCGCGACGACACCTACGCGATCCGCGCGCGCGTGTCGGCCTGGATTGCCGATGCCGGCGTCAACGTCGTGCTGACCACCGGCGGCACCGGCGTGACCGGGCGCGACGGCACCCCCGAGGCGCTGGCGGCGGTGCTCGACAAGGTGCTCGACGGCTTCGGCGAGATGTTCCGCGTGCTGTCCTACGATGACATCGGTACCTCGACGCTGCAATCGCGCGCGCTCGCCGGCGTCGCCAACGCCACCTACGTGTTCGCGCTGCCCGGCTCGTCCGGTGCCTGCGCCCTCGGTTGGGACAAGCTCATCGTGCACCAACTCGATTACCGCACGCGCCCGTGCAACCTGGTCGAACTGATGCCGCGCCTGCTCGAGCGCTGAGCGCGGTGCCCGGGCGCGCCGTTTCCGCGGCCGCATTGACAGCGAAATAGACCAGCAGCGTGTGCTGCAGTGGGTGGCGGTTGTCGTCGCTGACCATGAAGTAGGTCGTGCCGTCATGGCGCGCGATGCTTTCGAAGTTGTCGACCGACCAGCCGGCCGTGTTGTCGAGCACGGCGAGCGTCTGCGCGCGGGCCGTGCTGCCCGCCGCCGCGAGCTCGACGCGGCGCAGGCTGAAGCGGATCGGAAAGAACAGGTTCACGTAGCGCCGCTCGAGCAGCAGCAGGGCGCCGTCGCTCATCGTCTCGAGGCCGACCACGGTACCCGCGGAGGCATCGAACGCCGCTAGCTGCCACTGCCGGGACGGCGCGGCATAGAGCGTGACGAGTCCCTGTGGCGCATCGCGCAGCGGCCGCTCGGGGGCCATCACGAGGCCGAGCGCGGGATGCTCGGTGAGGGCTTCGAGCTGCAGGTTGGCGCCGGCCCAGGCGGGGCGCCCGTCGAGCGGGGCCGGCAGGGGCTCGTCGCCGAGCAGGCGGCCGTCGACGGTGTAGCGTGCCAGGCGCGGCACGCGCTCGAAGGAGACCACGAGTTCGGTGTCGCCGGCGATGCCGTTCCTGCCGCGTCGCGCGACCAGTCCCTCGGCGTCGGCGTCACGGCCGCGTAGCGGCGTGCCGCCGGCGTCGCGCAGCGCGTGGCTGGCGAGCCAGCGCAGATCGCTGAGCTGGCCCTGTTCGAAACGCGGCTCGAGGTGGACCAGCAGGCCGTTGTCGGTCACCGCGTAGAGACGGCCGGCGTCGGCATCCCAGGCGAGGCCAGACATCTCGTGGGGATGCGGTGCCGGCAGGCGCGCGGGGTGCAGCATGAGCGCACCACGCAGCGTGATGCCGGGTGCCGCGCCGAGCGCGTCCGGCGTCTCGACGAGCGTGTAGGGGGTGGCGAACCCGCCTGCCGCGAGGGCCGCGGCGAGCGGTGCGAGGAGCGTTGCGAGGAGGACTGCGCGAGCGGCCTGGCGATACGAGATATACGGCG
>JAUIFX010000118.1 GCA_030429865.1 Gammaproteobacteria bacterium
AGGATGTCGGCGACGTCGAGGCCGCCGCGCTTGCGCAGCCGCGCGAACTCGCGGAAGCCGGCTTCGAAGATGTGTTCCATGCCGGTCGCATCGTCGGCCTTGCCGGCGACGCGGTTGTACAACCGGGTGAGATCTTCGGTCGACCAGAACTCGTCCTCGAAGGCTTCCATCTCGGCGCGCGCGCGGCCGATCTGGCGGCGCTTGGTGAAAATCAGCGCCCAGGAGACCAGTGATGCGGCGAGCAGGATCAGCATGATCAGCTTGACCAGCAGGCTTGCACCGAGCACCAGGCCCGCGATGGAGAGATCATTGTGCACGTTCGAAAGCTCCAAGCATGGGCGCCGGAATCCGGCGCGGTGTCATCGTCTCGGCATCGACGCAGGCGATTGCGTTGAGCGCGCTGGCGATGGCGCGGCCGTCGCGGTCGGCGATGCGTTGCGTGAAAGTCAGGCTGGCGCGCCGCAGGCGTTCGAGCACGCTGGTGACGAGGAGTTCCTGGTTGAAGCGCGCCGGCGCGTGGTAGGTGACGTCGGAGCGCGTGATCACGAACACCACGCCGTCGCGCCGGCGCACCTCGTCCTGTTCGAAACCGAGCGCGCGCAGCCACTCGGTGCGCGCGCGCTCCATGAAGCGCAGGTAGTTCGCGTGGTAGACGATGCCCGCGGCGTCGGTGTCCTCGAAGTAGACGCGCACCGGCCAGGTAAAGGATTGCATCGCCATCGCGCTACCAGCCGTGGCGCGGCGCGCGGCCGCCCTCGTGTGACCGGCGGCGGTCGTGACACCGGCGCGGCCGCCGCCATGGACCGGCCGCGCCGGCCGTGGTGCGGCGCGCCTCCGCGGAGCCGTTCGTGCCGTTCGCCGGGCGTGATGCGCGTTCCACGGACGTTCAGTCGCCCTCCGCGAAGAGGTCCGGCGCAGGCCGGCTCGCGGCCGGCGCCTCGAGGCCGAAATGCAGCCAGGCCGAGCGCGTCGCCATGCGCCCGCGCGGGGTGCGCATGAGGAATCCCTGCTGGATGAGGTAGGGTTCGAGTACGTCTTCGATGGTGCCGCGCTCCTCGCCGATGGCGGCCGCGAGGCTGTCGATGCCGACCGGTCCGCCGTCGAACTTCTGCATCACCGCGAGCAGCAGCTTGCGGTCCATCACGTCGAAGCCGTGCTGGTCGACGTTGAGCAGGTCGAGCGCACGCGCGGTGACGGCCTCGTCGAGTACGCCGTCGGCCTTGATCTCGGCAAAGTCGCGCACCCGGCGCAGCAGCCGGTTGGCGATGCGCGGTGTGCCGCGCGAGCGGCGCGCCAGCTCGCGCGCGCCGCCGGCGTCGATGGTCACGCCGAGGATGCCCGCGGCGCGGCGCACGATGTGCGCGAGGTCGTCGATGGAATAGAACTCGAGGCGCTGGGTGATGCCGAAGCGGTCGCGCAGCGGCGAGGTCAGCAGGCCGGCCCGGGTGGTCGCGCCGACCAGCGTGAAGCGCGGCAGGTCGAGCTTGATCGCGCGCGCCGCGGGGCCTTCGCCGATCATGATGTCGAGCTGGTAGTCCTCCATGGCCGGGTAGAGGATCTCCTCGACGACCGGGCTCAGGCGATGGATCTCGTCGATGAACAGCACGTCGTGCGGTTCGAGGTTGGTGAGCAGCGCGGCGAGGTCGCCCGGGCGCTCGAGCACCGGGCCCGAGGTCTGCCGCAGGCTGACGCCCATCTCGTTGGCGATGATGTGCGCCAGTGTCGTCTTGCCGAGTCCGGGTGGGCCGAAGATCAGCACGTGGTCGAGCGCGTCGCCGCGCTTGCGCGCCGCGCCGATGAAGATCTCCATCTGCTCGGCGACCTGCGGCTGGCCGATGTAATCGGCCAGCAGGCGCGGCCGGATGGTGCTGTCGGCGAGCTCGTCGTCGCGCGATGCCTGGGCAGAGATGACGCGGTCCGGGTCGCTCATGACGGAAAGAAGCTGCTGCCGGCGCTCAGCGCGGCAACAGGCTCTTGAGGACCTCGCGGATGATCGCTTCGCTGCTCATGCCTTCGCAATCGAGGGCGTGCACGTAGCGGCTCGCATCCTGCGGCTTGTAACCGAGCGCGATGAGGCCGCTGACCGCGTCGGCCGCGGCATCGCCGGGCATCGTGCCGGTCGCGGCGGGCTGCCCGGCCGGCGGCGCCGCGCCGGCGAAATGGTCGACCCGGTCACGCAGTTCGACGACCAGGCGCTCGGCGGTCTTCTTGCCGACGCCCGGCAAGGCGGTCAGCCGGGTGGTGTCATTGGCGTGCACGCAGGCGGCGAACTCGTCGGCGGTCATGCCGGAAAGGATGACCAGCGCCATCTTGGTGCCGACGCCGTTGACCTTGAGCAGGGCGCGGAACAGGGCGCGCTCGGATTCGCTGGCGAAACCGTACAGCAGGTGGGCATCGTCGCGCACCGCGAGGTGGGTGTAGAGCGCGACCTGCTGATCGACCTCGGGCAGCGCCCAGATGGTCGTCATCGGCGCTTCGATCTCGTAGCCGACGCCGTGGCAGTCGATGACCAGCAGGGGCGGCTTCTTTTCGATCAGGGTGCCGCTGATGCGTCCGATCACGAGCGGCCTCCGGCGAGCGCGAGCTGGGCGAGGCCTTCGCGCATGTGGGCGTGGCAGATGGCCGCGGCCAGGGCGTCGGCCGCGTCCGCCTGCGGTGCCTGCTCGAGGTCGAGCAGGGCCCGCACCATGTGCTGGACCTGGCCCTTGGCGGCGTGTCCGCGCCCGACCACCGCCTGCTTGATGCGGGTCGCGCTGTACTCGGTCACGCCGAGCCCGGCCTTGCTCGCCGCGAGCATGGCGACGCCGCGGGCATGGCCGAGCTTCAACGCGGAATCGGCGTTGCGTTGCATGAATACCTTCTCGATCGCCGCCTCGTCCGGGCGATGCTCGGTGATGATAGCCGAGAGCGTATCGAAGATCGTGACGAGCCGGTCGGCGATGGCGCCGTCGCCGAGGCGGATGCAGCCGTTGCCAAGGTGACTGACGCGGTGGCGCTCGACGCCGACCACGCCGTATCCCATCACGCGCGAGCCCGGGTCGATGCCGAGGATCACGATCATCGACGCCGCGCCCGCACCGCGCGGGCTGACCTGGACCCGGGCCGGGCTGTCAACTACCGAGCCCGGCCAGGATCTCGTCGGAGATGCTGGCGTTCGAGTAGACCTTCTGCACGTCGTCGAGATCCTCGAGCATGTCGAGCAGGCGCATCATCTTCTGCGCGTCCTCCTCGGCGAGTTCGGTGCTGGTGTCGGCACGCATCGTCACCTCGGCGTTCTCCGGCGTGAAGCCGGCCGCGATCATCTGCTCGCGCACGTCGGAGAACTCGTCGGCGTTCGTGAGCACCTCGATCGAGCCGTCTTCGGCCACGATGACGTCCTCGGCGCCCGCTTCGAGCGCGGCTTCCATCAGCGCGTCTTCCTCCACGCCCGCATCGTAGGCGAGCAGGCCGACCTTGTTGAACAGGTAGGCGACCGAGCCGTCGGTGCCGAGATTGCCACCGCACTTGGAGAACGCGTGGCGTACCTCGGCCACGGTACGGTTGCGGTTGTCGGTCATGCAGTCGACCATCACCGCGGTGCCGCCGGCGCCGTAGCCCTCGTAGCGGATCTCGTCGTAGTTGTCCGAATCGTTGGCACCGGCGCCGCGCGCGATGGCCCGCTCGATGGTGTCCTTGGGCATGTTGGCCGCGAGCGCGGCATCGACGCCCGCGCGCAGGCGCGGGTTGGACGACGCATCACCGCCGCCCATGCGCGCGGCGACCGTGATCTCGCGGATGAGTCGGGTGAAGAGCTTGCCTCGCTTGGCGTCCTGGCGCCCCTTGCGATGGCGGATATTGGCCCATTTACTGTGTCCGGCCATGGTCGAGTTCGCGCTGCCTCCGGCGGGTGGTTACCGGGGCGCGATTGTCGCAAATCGCGCGCCGCGTTGCAGCGTGCCGCACGCGCCCCGTGGGGGCGGGATGCGCCCCGGATGCGCCCGGGGGTGCGCCCGGGATGCGCGATAACCGCTTCAGGCGTCGTTGTTGCCGTAGATTTCCTGCTTGCGTGCGGCCGCGAACTCGAGCAGGCGGGCGATGGGCCGGCGTGCGCGCTCGGCGATCTCGGCCGGCACGTGGATCTCGTGGCGCTCGCCGACGAGCAAGGCTTCGCGCAGCTTGCGCAGGCCGTTCATCGCCATCCACGGGCAGGCCGCGCAGCTGCGGCAGGTCGCGCTGCGGCCGGCGGTCGGCGCTTCGATCAGCGTCTTGCCGGGCGCCGCTTCGCGCATCTTGTGGAAGATGCCGCTGTCGGTGGCGACGATGAAGGTGTCGTTGGGTGCGGTGCGGACTTCGTTGATCAGGCCCGACGTCGAGCCGACGTAGTCGGCCAGCGCAACCACCGGGGCCGGCGATTCCGGATGCACCAGCACGCGCGCCTCCGGGTGGGCGCGCTTGAGTTCGGCCAGCTCCTCGCCCTTGAACTCCTCGTGTACCACGCACGCGCCGTTCCACAGCAGCATGTCGGCGCCGGTCGCGGTCTGCACGTACTCGCCGAGATAACGGTCGGGGGCCCACAGGATCTTCTCGCCGCGGGCGTCGAGATGGCGCACCACGTCGAGCGCGCTGCCCGAGGTCACCATCCAGTCGGCGCGCGCTTTCACCGCGGCGCTGGTATTGGCATAGACCACCACGGTGCGGTCGGGGTGCGCGTCGCAGAACGCGCTGAACTCGTCCGGCGGGCAGCCCAGATCGAGCGAGCACTCGGCGGCCAGGTCCGGCATGAGCACGCGCTTCTCCGGGTTGAGGATCTTGGCCGTCTCGCCCATGAAGCGCACGCCGGCGACGACCAGCGTCGCGGCCGGGTGTTCGTGGCCGAAGCGCGCCATGTCGAGCGAATCGGAGACGTAACCGCCGCTATCGTCGGCCAGTTCCTGGATTTCCGGGGCGGTGTAGTAGTGCGCGACGAGCACTGCGTCGTTGGCGCGCAGCAGCTCGCGGCATTGCTCGCGCAGTGCCGCGCGCTCGTCCGCGGCGAGGGTCTCGCGCACGGTCGGCGGGACGTCGATACGGGGGCGGGGATTGAGAGTCGCGCTCACGGGGTGTCACCTCGGATCGGGCGCATCACCCGGCAGCCTGCCGGCGCGGCTGCCGTGGCGGCGCCCTGCGGAACGTTACATGGCGCCGGGGGCGCCCGAATGCAAGGGGCCCGGGCCTACTCGGCGCCGGCGCCCTTGCGCAGCCGAATCGAGAGTTCGCGCAGCTGGTGCTCGCTCACCGCGCTCGGTGCCGCGGTCAGCGGGCAGCTCGCGGTCTGGGTCTTGGGGAAGGCGATGACGTCGCGAATCGAGTGCTCGCCGGCCATCAGCATGACCAGGCGATCGAGACCGAAGGCGATGCCGCCGTGCGGCGGGCACCCGTACTGCAGCGCCTCGGTGAGGAAGCCGAATTTCTCCTCGGCCTCGTCGGGTCCGATACCGAGCAGGCCGAAAATGGCCCGCTGCATCTCGGGACGATGGATACGAATCGAGCCGCCGCCGATCTCCGAGCCGTTCAGGACCATGTCGTAAGCGCGCGAGATGGCCTGGCCCGGCGCCGCGTTGACGCTTTCGAGCGTCCCGCTCGGCGCGGTGAAGGGGTGATGCAGCGCGGCCCAGCGCTTTTCCTCCGCGTCCCACTCGAACATCGGGAAGTCGACCACCCACAGCGGGCGCCAGGCGTCCTCGACGAGGCCGAGATCCTGGGCGAGCTTGTCGCGCAGCGCGCCGAGCGCGGCGTTGACGATGGCCGCCTCGTCGGCGCCGAAGAAGACCACGTCGCCATTGCGGCAGCCGGTACGTGCGAGCACCTCGGCGACGACTTCGGCGGGCAGGAACTTCAGGATCGGCGACTGCAGCCCCTCGATGCCGGCGTCGAGGTCGTTGACCTTGATGTAGGCCAGGCCCTTGGCGCCGTAAATCTTGACGAAATCGGTGTAATCGTCGATCTGCTTGCGCGTGAGTGCGCCGCCGCCGGGTGCGCGCAGCGCCGCGACGCGGCCGCTCTCGCTCGCCGCGGGGGCGGCGAAGACCTTGAATTCGACGCCCTGCATCAGGTCGCCGATGCCCACCAGCTCGAGCGGGTTGCGCAGGTCCGGGCGGTCGGAACCGTAGCGGTCCATGGCTTCCGCCCAGGTCAGGCGCGGAAAGGGGTCGGGCAGGCTGACGCCGAGCACGGACTGGAACAGCGCGCGTATCATCGCTTCCATCAGTCGCGTCACGCCGTCTTCGTCGACGAACGACATCTCGACGTCGAGCTGGGTGAACTCGGGCTGCCGATCGGCGCGCAGGTCCTCGTCGCGGAAACAGCGCACGATCTGGTAGTAACGGTCGAGTCCCGACATCATCAACAACTGCTTGAACAGCTGCGGCGACTGCGGCAGGGCGAAGAAGCGGCCGGGGTGGGTGCGGCTCGGCACGAGGTAGTCGCGCGCGCCCTCGGGCGTCGCCTTGGTCAGCATCGGCGTCTCGATCTCGAGAAAGCCCTCGGTATCGAGGAAGCCGCGCAGCTCGCGCGCGACGCGCGCGCGCAGGCGGATGTTTTCGCGCATGCGGTCGGTGCGCAGGTCGATGTAGCGGAACTTGAGGCGCGTGTCGTCGTGGACGTGGCTCTCGTCGAGCTGGAACGGCGGCGTGCGCGCATCGTTCAGGATTTCGAGTTCCCTGACCAGGACCTCGACCGCGCCGGTCGGCATGTCCGGGTTGACCGTACCTTCGGGCCGCGCGCGGACCCGGCCGCGGACGCGCAGCACGTACTCGCTGCGCACGCGCTCGGCGAGGGCGAACGCCTCGGGCGTGTCCGGATCGATGACCACCTGGGCGACGCCTTCGCGGTCACGCAGGTCGATGAAGATGACGCCGCCGTGATCGCGGCGGTGGTGGACCCAGCCGCACAGCGCGACGTCCTGGTCGATCAGGGACTCGGTCAGCTCACCACAGTAATGGCTTCTCATGGGCAGGCAGGCACGCGGCAGGATGCCGCGGGGGCGCGGCAAAGGGCGGCATCATACGGATTGCCGCCCATGCCCGCAACGCCGCGCCGGCTGCCGTCGCACGGCGCTCAGTCAGCGCCCGAGGTGGCGCTCGTCGTGCTCGGTTTCGTCTCGCTCTTGGCGCTGCCCTTGTCGTCCGAAGCGGTGGATTTGCTGCTGCTTTCGCCGTCACCGGACTTGCTTGCGGGCTTCTTGCCCTTGTCGCGGAAATCGGTCACGTACCAGCCGGTGCCCTTGAGCTGAAAGCCCGCGGCCGAGACCAGCTTGCGGAGCGCGTCGTGGCTGCACGACGGACAGGTCTTGAGCGGGTCGTCGCTCATGCGTTGCAGGATCTCGAGCTTGTGCCCGCAATCGTCGCATTGATATTCGTAGATAGGCATGTCTGGGCCCTGACTGAATCGAACGAAGTTCGTGAATCATGGGGGCAGGTGGAGATTTTTCAAGCGTTTTGTGCAGCCGCGCGCGCAGCCTGCGATGTACAGCCCCGGTCGGATTCGCTAGGATCGCGGCCCGATTCGCACCGCCACGCGGCGTGCCGCCGACGGCGCCGGCCGAATCGCCCGCCCGAGGGCCGTTAGCTCAGCTGGTAGAGCACCGGACTTTTAATCCGATGGTCGTAGGTTCGATCCCTACACGGCCCACCATTCGCCCCCGCCGTTCCCCCCGCCGCCCAAAGCGCTTGCAACATACTGTCTCGAGGCCGGTTTCGGCCCCCGGCGAGTATCGATAAACCGGGCAAAGCCGGTTATAGTGCGCGGATCCCGCGAACACATAAGAAATACACGCCGGGACCAGGGACTCCGAGCCCCGCGACTCCTCAGCACTTTCCTCGTAACTAGACGGAGACAGACCTACGATGGCGGTTACTATCATTCTGGCCTTGTCGCTATTCGGCCTGGCCACGGCTTTCTATTACTCCTCTTCCATCAAGAAGGTGCCCATCGACATGGGCGTCGAGGATGCCGATACGAAGGGGCGCCTGGCGAAGATATCCGCCGCCATCGCCAGCGGCGCGATGGCCTTCCTCAAGCAGGAATACAAGTTCATGGCCATCTTCATGGTCGTGTTCGCCGCCATCATTGCCGCGCTGATCGACGATCACCACACCGACTACGTCAACGAGGGCATGTATACCGCCGTCGCCTTCCTGCTCGGTGCCATCATTTCCATCGTCTCCGGCTTCATCGGCATGCGCATCGCCACCGTGGGCAACGTGCGCACGACGGTGTCGGCCAACAAGTCGCTGTCCGACGCCTTCAATGTCGCCCTGCACTCGGGCTCGGTGATGGGCTTCGGCCTGGTCAGCCTGGCCGCGCTCGGCCTGCTCGTGGTCTACCTGCTGCTCAAGGCACTGATGCCCGAGCAGCTGCCCGAGCACATCCTGATGGAGGTCATCGCCGGCTTCGGTCTCGGTGGCTCCTCGATCGCGCTGTTCGCGCGCGTCGGCGGCGGTATTTTCACCAAGGCGGCCGACGTCGGCGCCGACCTCGTCGGCAAGGTCGAAGCGGGCATTCCGGAAGACGATCCGCGCAACCCGGCCGTCATCGCCGACAACGTCGGTGACAACGTCGGCGACGTCGCGGGCATGGGTGCCGACCTGTTCGGTTCGTGCGCCGAGAGCACCTGCGCGGCCATGGTCATCTCCGCCATCGCCTTCGCCGGTAACGTCGATGCCCTGCTCTACCCCATCCTGATCTCCGCCATCGGCATTCCGGTCAGCCTGGTCACGCTGCTGATGGTGCGCGTGAGCTCGGAAGAGCAGGTCGGCCCGGCGCTGAAGAAGATGCTCATCATCTCGAGCGTCTTGATGGCGATCGTGATGTATTTCGTCACCACGGCCTTCGTGCCCGAGACCTTCGTCATCAACGGGCTCGACTGCTCGGCGCTCGACGTCTACTTCTGCTTCCTGACCGGCCTCATCGCGGGCCTCGTCGTCGGCCTGCTCACCGAGTACTACACGGCGCACGAGTACAGCCCGGTGCGAGAAGTCGCGCAGTCCTGCGAAACCGGTTCGGCGACGAACATCATTTTCGGTCTCGCGCTCGGCTACAAGAGTGCGGTCGGTCCCTATATCGCCATTGGCCTCGCCATCTACATCCCCTGGATCCTGGCCGGCATGTACGGCGTCGCCATCGCCTCGCTCGGCATGCTGGGTACCCTGGTGATCGCGCTGACCATCGACGCCTACGGCCCGGTCGCCGACAACGCCGGCGGCATCGCCGAGATGTCCGGCATGCCGGAGCACGTGCGTGAGCGCACCGACATCCTCGACGCGGCCGGCAACACGACCGCGGCGATCGGCAAGGGCTTCGCCATCGGCGCCGCCATCCTCACCTCGCTGGCCCTGTTCGCGGCCTTTCTCACCCGTGCCGACCTGCTGCTCAAGGAGCAGCACGGACCGGAATACGACCTCCTCGGTTCGATCAACCTGCTCGACCCGATGGTCTACACCGGCTTGTTCATCGGCGCCGTGCTGCCGGCGTACTTCTCGGCCATGACGATGAAGTCGGTGGGTGCCGCGGCCTACAAGATGATCGAGGAAGTCCGCCGCCAGTTCCGCGAGATCGCCGGCATCATGGAAGGCAAGGGTGACCCCGACTACGAGCAGTGCGTGGCCATCTCGACGCAGGCGGCCCTGAAGGAGATGATTGCTCCGGGCGTGCTGATCATGGGCGCGCCGCTGGTGACCGGCTTCCTGTTCGGCATCGAGGCGACGGCAGGCCTGCTCGCCGGTTCGCTGGTATGCGGCGGTGTGCTCGCCATCTCGAGCTCGAACAGCGGCGGCGCGTGGGACAATGCCAAGAAGTACATCGAGAAGGGCAACCACGGCGGCAAGGGCACCGAGGCGCACAAGGCTGCCGTGGTCGGTGACACCGTCGGCGATCCGCTCAAGGATACGTCGGGCCCCTCGCTCAACATCCTGATCAAGCTGTCGGCCATCCTGTCGCTCGTGTTCGTGCCGTTCTTCGTGCAGTACGGCGGCATCCTGATGGGCTGAGGCAGCACTGACAGCCACGACCTGGCAAAAGGCCGGCACGACAGTGCCGGCCTTTTTTTTTGTCTCGCCGATGCGGCGGGACGCCGGCGACGCCGGGCGAACGCCAGCGCCGGCCCACCGGGGGAGCCGGGCGCGAGGCCCGGGCACGCGGATAGCGAACGGCCGGTTTATCCGCTGCGCACGGCGTGTCGTCAGCGCGGCGGCCAGTGGCGCTCGTTGCAGGTCGTGAGCAGGCGGAAGCACTCGCGGCCGCGCCGCGGGCGGGGGGAGTCGACGAGCAGTGACGTGGTCCGGGCACCCCTGCCGGGGCGCCCGGGCGGGTGGGATCAGGCGGCGCGCGGCAGGTCGTCGCGTCGCGGCAGGTTCTCGACGTTGTCGAGCTTGGCGCCGGGCAGGGCCGGCGATGGTTGATGGTGCCGCAGCGCGCGCGCTATCTCGCAGGTGCGGGCGGCCAGCAGGGCGGCCACCGCGCCTGCCAGGCAGTACTGGAAGGCGCTGAGCATGCCCGCTTCGCTGGCGGTGCCGTTCACCCAGTGGGCAACGGCGAGGCTGGCGGCGGCAGCTGCGAGGGCCGCGATGCCAAGGAAATCAAGTGCGTAGCAATACCAAGAGCGATTTTTCATGGCGTTTCAATCCGTTTTTTTTTGCCGGCTTGGGCGCCGGTCTGTGCCGTTTTCCTGGGTGGCTACTATAGAGAGAATAGGTTGCCGATCTGTTAAGCAGTCGACAAAGTGCCCGGCCGGGCGAGGAATTAACACTCTGTAAACGTTCCGCCGGGGCGGCGGGGGTCAGCGGCCGCGGCGTTGCTCGCGCTCGAGGTTGATGATCGTCTGCTCGACTTCGTCGAGCCGGGCGACGATCTTCTGCCGCTGGTAGTTGGACAGCCCGGGCGTTTCGCGCGCAATGCGCAGCTGCTCCGCGGCATGGGGATATTCGCCGACGCTGAGATAGTACTCGGCCAGCGAATGGTGGGCGTTGGCGGTCTGACCAAGCTGCGTTTCCGATTCTGCCAGCAGCTTGTAGAACTTCGGATCGCGGCGGTCGGACAGGCCGTAATCGCGCAGCACCTGCTTGGCTTCGGCGCTCTGCCCGACGAGCAGCAGCGCGTTGGTGTAGCCGTACACCGCGGCGCGATTCTCCGGCTCGAGCGCGAAGGCGCGCTCGTAGTGATCGAGCGAGGCGGCGTAATCGCGGGCCTGGCGCTCGAGCTGCCCGGCGGCGATGTGGAACGATACCAGGGTCGGGTAGTCGGCGATGAGCTTGGCCAGCTCGACGCGCGCCTGCGTGAAATCGCCGGTTTCGATCAGCGCGAGCGCGTAACCGTAGCGCGCGACTTCCTCGTAGGTGCCGCTGCCCTGCTCGAGGCGCGTCTGGAACAGGTGGCGGGCATCCATCGGGTTCTGCGCCGAACGCACCCGCAGCTTGGCCTTGATCAGGTGATACTGGTAACTGTCCTCGCGGATCGTCGCCGGGCGAATCGATTGGGCCCGGGACCGGGCCTCGGCGATGCGGTTGACGTTGATCGGGTGCGTACGCAGGTACTCCGGGATGAAGGCCGGGTCGCTATAGCGATTCGCGCGCTGCATGCGCTCGAAGAAGACCGCCATGTCCGCCGTATCGAAACCGGCATCGCTCATCAGGCGCAGGCCGAGCGAGTCGGCTTCCTTCTCGTTCGCGCGGGTGAAGTTGATCTGGGCCTGGGCCGCGGCCGCCTGGGTACCCATCAGCGCCGCGGTGCCGGCTTCGGGGTTTGCCACGGCGAGCAGCAGCGCGCCGATGGTCGCGGCGATCATCGGCAGGTTCATTTGCGAAGCGGCCTCGATCATGCGCGCTCCGTGGCGCTGCGTGACGTGGGAGATCTCGTGGCCGACGACCGAGGCGAGCTCGGATTCGGTTTGCGTCTCGAGGATCAGGCCGGTGTGGAAGAAGATGAATCCGCCGGGTACCGCGAACGCGTTGATGACCGGGCTGTCGATGACGTAGAAGCTGAAGTCGCCGTAGTAATCGCTGTTGTCGCCGAGGCTGTCGCCGAGTTGCTGGATGTAGTCCTCGACTTCTTCGTCATAGACGATCGGCGCCTGGCGGCGCATCTCGCGCATGAAGTTCTCACCGAGCTTGCGCTCCTGCTCCGGCGAAATCAGCGCGCCGGCGGAATCGCCCAACGTGGGCAGCTCGATACGCTCCTGCGCCGGCAGCGGCGGAACGGCGAACGCCGCGGCGACGGCGAGGCTGACGAGAGCACGCTTGGCCTTCATGGAATGGGGGTCTGCGGGGGGTTCCTGGTAACGATTCGTTTTCCGCTGAGCGGTATCGCCTGCGATGCCGCCCATGGGCATCGTATTGTAAAGTAAGACCGGCGCGGCCGCGCCGAGTTCTACGGCCGCGGGGTCCCTGGCGGTGCCGGACCGGCTTTTTGCATCCTGACGCGGAATCGAGCAATGACTGTGGAGAAACGCAACGCCTTCTACGCCCAATCCGGTGGCGTCACGGCCGTCATCAACGCGTCCGCCTGCGGCGTCATCGAGACGGCGCGGCGCCATCCGGAGCGCATCGGCCGGGTGTTCGCCGGCCGCAACGGCATCATCGGCGCGCTCACCGAGGATCTCATCGATACCTCGCAGGAATCCGATGCCGACATCGCGGCGCTGCGGCACACGCCGTCGGGTGCGTTCGGCTCGTGCCGTTACAAGCTCAAGAGTTTCAGTGACAACCGCGCCGAGTACGAACGTCTCGTCGAGGTCTTCCGTGCCCACGACATCGGCTACTTTTTCTACAACGGCGGCGGTGACTCGCAGGACACCTCGAACAAGGTTGCCGAGTTCGCCGCGGCGCACGGCTACCCCCTGACGGCGATCGGCATCCCCAAGACGGTCGACAACGACCTGCCGGTGACCGACAACTGCCCCGGCTTCGGTTCGGTCGCCAAGTATGTCGCGGTATCGATCCGCGAAGCCGGGTTCGATGTCGCGTCCATGGCCAAGACGTCGACCAAGGTGTTCGTCATGGAGGTCATGGGGCGCCATGCCGGCTGGATCGCGGCAGCCGGCGGGCTTGCCAGCGAAGCACCGGGGCAGGCCCCGCAGCTGATCCTGTTTCCCGAGATCGCATTCGACGAAGCGGATTTCCTCGCCCGCGTCCGTGAATGCGTCGAGGCCTACGGTTACTGCGCCATCGTCGTCTCCGAGGGCCTGCGCAACGCCGCCGGCAAGTTCGTCGCCGAGGCGGGCACCCGGGACGCGTTCGGCCATGCCCAGCTGGGCGGTGTCGCGCCGGTGATCGCGGACCTGATCAAGCGCGAACTCGGCTACAAGTACCACTGGGCGGTGGCCGACTACCTGCAGCGCGCGGCGCGCCACGTCGCCTCCAGGACCGACGTCGAGCAGGCCTACGCACTCGGCCGCGCGGCGGTCGAGATGGCGCTAGCCGGGGAGAACGCGGTGATGCCGACCATCGTGCGTACCTCCGACGACCCCTACACCTGGGAGATCGGCAAGGCGCGCCTGTCGGAGGTGGCGAACGTTGAGAAGAAGATGCCGCGTGAGTACATCAGCGAGGATGGCTACGGCATCACCGCCGCGTGTCGCCGCTACCTCGCCCCGCTCATCGCCGGCGAGGATTATCCACCCTATGTCAACGGCCTGCCGCAGTACGTGACGCTGCGCAACGTTGCGGTACCGCGACGCCTGCCCGGCGAGTTCGTGCCCGGCTGAGCGGCGCGCAGCCCGGCACGCGCACCTGCCCCCAACCGGGCTGCCTGCGCACGCACCGGACGCGTCTGCCTCAAGTGCTGCCGCCGCCGAGCGCGTGGGCGATGCCGGCGCGCGCGAGCAGCTCCGCGCTCTCCGCGAGCGGCAGTCCGACGACCGCGGAGTAGCTGCCCTCGATGCGCCGCACGAGCGTTCCGCCGAGTCCCTGGATGCCGTAGGCGCCGGCCTTGTCGGCCGGCTCGCCGCTTGCCCAGTAGGCCTCGATCACGGCATCGTCGAAAGCGACGAACTCGACGCGCGTGGTGACCAGGGCCTCTAGGGGGGCGCCGTCCGGCGGGCTGACGATGAGCGCCGTGTGGACATCGTGCCAGCGTCCGGCGAGCCTGCGCAGCATGCGTGTGCAGTGGGCGTGGTCGAGCGGTTTGCCGAAGATGTCGCCGTCGATGCTGACGCAGGTATCGGCGGCCAGCAGCACGCGGCCGTCGCCGTCGTTGGCGCGCGCGGCGGCGGCTTTGAGGCGGGTCACGCGGCGCACGTAAGCGGCCGGCTGCTCGCCGACCAGCACGCGCTCGTCCGCGTCGGCCGGAATGATGTCGAACTCGACGCCGAGCAGGCGCAGCAGTGCGGCACGGCGGGGTGAGCGCGAAGCGAGCGCGAGCGTCGGGCGGCCGCTCACGCCGGGTGCTCGTCAGGCGCGGTGATAGGGATGTCCATCGAGAATCGACCAGGCACGATAGAGTTGTTCCGCGACGAGTACCTGTACCAGCAGGTGCGGCAGCGTCAGCCGCGAGAGCGACCAGCGGCTGCGGGCGGCCGCGAGCAGGTCCGCATCGAGGCCGTCGGCGCCGCCGATGAGGAGGGCCAGGCGCGCATGCTCGGTGCGCCAGTTCTCGAGCCAGCCGGCGAGCCCCGGGCTGTCGACTTCCCGGCCGCCGCCGTCGAGCGCGATCACCGCGTCGTGCGCGGCGATCCGCTTACCGAGACGCCGGGCCTCGTCGCGCTTGCGCTCGGCGCTCGACAGGCTGTCCCCGGCCGGTGCGACGAACGCGAACTCGAGGCGCAGGTCGCGCGGCAGGCGCCGCGCGTAGTCACCCGTGACCTCGCTGACCCAGCGCGGCGGGCGGCGGCACACGCACAGCACCTCGATCAGCATCGCGGCAAGGCGTACGGCCACGACGGGCCGGTGCTGCCGCGGCGTCTGCTCAGGGCGCGTCCGCCTGGGCCCGGGGACGTTCTTCCCACAGCTTCTCGAGCTGGTAGAACTCCCGCGCCTCGGGTTGCATGATGTGCACGATGACGTCACCGAGATCGAGCAGTACCCACTCGCCCTGGGCCTCGCCCTCGCTGCCAATCACGCTCACGCCTTCGTGCTTGTGCTTCGCCACCGCTTCGCGGACACGGTCCGACAACGCCTTGACCTGGCGCGCGGAGCGCCCGGTGACGATGATCATGTAGTCGGTGATGACCGTCATCGCGGCGACGTCGAGCACGCGGATGTCGACACCCTTGCCGTCGTCCAGCGCGGCGTGCACCAGTTCGGCCAGCCGCGCGCCATCCATCGGGGGTGGCGCGTTCATGCGCGGTAGAGCCGGCGGCGCGTGATCAGCGCATCGACGGCCTCGGGCACGAGATGGCGCACCGAACGCCCGCTGCGGCAGCGCGCGCGCAAATCGCTCGAGGCGATGGGCAGCAGGGGGATATCGAGGAAGTGGACCGTGCCGGCCACGTTGTCATGCAGATCGGACACCCGCTCAGACTGCGCATTCCCGACCAGTTCGTCAAGTCCGGGCAACGGCGGATGGGTGACGTCCGGGCGCGCCGCGACAATGACGTGTGCAAGGTCGAGCAGGTCCTCGCAGCGGTGCCAGGTGGGCAGGGTGTTCTCGGCGTCGAGGCCGATGATGACGCACAGCGAGCGGCGCGGAAAGCGCGCACGCATGTGTTCGAGGGTGTCGACGGTGTAACTGGTGCCGCCGCGTTCGAGTTCGCAGCAGTCGACCAGCAGCGGCGGTCGCACCGCCGCGTGCAGCATTGCCGTGCGCGCGGCGGCATCGGCGAGCGGCGGCGGACGATGCCCGGGGGTGGCCAGCGGCAGCAGTCTCACCTCGGCGAGATCGAGTGTCTCGCAGGC
>JAUIFX010000276.1 GCA_030429865.1 Gammaproteobacteria bacterium
CGCCGCCGCCGCCGCGACCGGCACGCCCGAAGCGGTCAATTCGTCGGTTACTTCCGCGAGTCCCGCGGACAGCGTCTCGGGGTCGAGTGCGTGCGCGAGGTGCACGACGCCGTCGCGGTGATAGTCGGCGGCGTGGCGGCTGTCGATGTCGATCATGCAGGGCTCCCCGGATGGCGCGCGCCCTGCTGCGGAAGCAGGGCGCGCGCCACTATTTTGCGCATTCGGCGGGCCGGGGTCGACCAGGCAGCGCGACGCGCAGCTTCAGGCGCAGGGGGCCTTGCGACGGGCGGCTCGGCGGCGCTGCCGCGGCAGCCTGCCGAGGGGGAGAATTAAGTGCCGGGCCTTGCGGCCCGGCGAGGGGAGGTCCCAATGACAGTTCACGAGGGGAGGTCATTCGCTGTCTTGGTGAGGGACAGTATAGCGTCGATATGATGCGCTGCAACAATCTAACGGTCACGACTGTGTTTCCCGCATGGACACGCGAGTAATGCCCGGCTTGAGCGATGCGCACGCCGGACACTGCCGGTCGCTATGACGCCCGGACCGCGGCAGGAGAGAGGGTTTCAGCGGGGAGGAGTTAAGTGCCGGGCCTTGCGGCCCGGCGAGGGGAGGTCCCAATGACAGTTCACGAGGGGAGGTCATTTCCTGTCTTGGTGAGGCACATTGTAGCGCCCGTTTGGTGCGGTGCAACAATCAATCGGTCACGACAGTCTTTCCGCGAGGGCGCAACGCCGCGCGATGGAGGCCGCCAGCGGCGCGCGGTCGCGGCGCCGTGCCGCGTTTCGTGCGGGCCATGGCAGGCTGTCGGGCGTTGCGGCGGGGAGAATTAAATGCCGGGCCATTGCGGCCCGGCGAGGGGAGGTCCCAATAACAGGTCACGAGGGGAGGTCATTCACTGCATTGGAGATGACAGTATAGCCGCCTTTTGCCGCAGCGCAACAAATGATTTGGAATAAGTCTATTTCCTATCTTTCGAACGCGGCGGCGAGCGCTCCACGGCGCTACGCGGGCGTGGCAACACCCGCGAAGCCGGCCTGTCGCAGGCACTCGCGGTAGCGCTCGCGGTCGTCCGCACGCCGGAACGGCACCCGCGCGACGTGTTCGTCGACGTCGAACGCGGGATAGTGCTCGACGTAACGTTCGACGTAGGGGCGTGCCTCCTCGATGCGGCCGAGCGCCGCGCAGGTCGCGGCGAACCAGCGGCAATTGGACGGCGAGATGCGCGGCCCGTCGATCTCGCGCATGACGGCGCGGCCCTCCTCGTAACGGCCGGCGACGAAATACGCCACGACGTACAGCGAGCGCGGCCACACGTCCAGGTAGGGGTTGATCTCGAAGGCGTGGTCGAGCAGCGCGATGGCCTTCTCCGGTTCGCCGTTGAGACTCAGCGCATGTGCGAGGAAGGTGTAGCAGTCGGCGTCGTTGACGTTGAGTTCGATCGCTTTCTCGAAGCACTCGATGGCCTTGTCGAGGCGCTTGCGGAAGAAGTACACCATGCCGAGGCACAGGCGGAACGTGTGCGAGGACGGGTCCGTGTGTACCGCGCGCTGGGCATACTCGAGCGCCTCGTCGAGCGAGCCCTGCGGGTCGTCCGTCCAGTACTCGTTATACGCCGTGGCGTAGGTCCAGGCGATACCCGCGTACGCGCGCGGATACTCGGGGTCGAGCTTGATCGCCTGCAGGTAGAGCCCGCGTGCGGCGAGGTTGTCCTCGCGATTGAACTTGAGCCACAGTTCGCGTCCGCGCAGGACGAGATCGTAGGCGGCGGGATTCTCGCCGCCGGCATCACTGCGCGCGCGGCGGCGTTCGGAGTCGGCGACACGGCCGACCAGCGTCGCGACGATACGCCGGGTCAGCTCGTCCTGCACCGCGAAGACGTCGCACAGCTTGCGATCGAAGCGTTCGGCCCACAGGTGATGCCCGCTGCCCGCCTCGATCAGCTGCGCGTTGACGCGTACGCGCTCGCCGGCCTTGCGCACGCTGCCTTCGAGAATGTAGCGCACGTTGAGCGCGCGGCCGATGTCCTGCGCCTTGACCGCCTGGCCTTTGAAACTGAACGTCGAATTCCGCGAGGTGACGATCATGTCCTTGAAGCGCGACAGCTCGGTGATGATGTCCTCCGTGATGCCGTCGGCGAAGTACTCGTCGTCGCTGCTGCCGCCGAGGTTGGTGAACGGCAGCACCGCGATCGAGGGCCGCGCCGGCAGCCGCGCGGCGTCCGCACCCGCGGCAGGAGACGGTAGCGCCGCATCACGCTCGCGCGGGTCGCGCGGTGCGTCCTCGGCCGGGTCTGTCACCAGTGCATAGACACGCACCGGCCGCGCGATGTTCTTCACCGTCTGCTCGCCGAGGAAGCGCCAGCGCATCCCGCCCCGGTCGGCGACGAAGTCGTAGGCCGGGCCGGAGACGGTGATACCGCCCGGTTCGGCGAGACGCTCGACGCGTGCGGCGATATTGACCCCGTCGCCGTATACCGTGCCGTCGCTCTGCTCGAGCACGTCGCCGAGGTTGATGCCGATGCGGAAGTCCATGCGGCGCGCGGCGCTGCGCCCGTCGTTCAACCCGGCAAGCTGCTGCTGGATGGCGACGCAGGCGTCGATCGCCTCCACCACGCTGTCGAACACCGACAGCACCGAGTCGCCGGCGGTGTCGACGATGCGCCCGTCGTGGGCCACGACCTGGGTACGGAAGATCTCGCGGGCAGCATTGAGCATGGCGAGCGTGTCGGCCTCGTCCTGCCCCATGAGGCGCGAGTAACCGACGACATCCGCGTTGACGATCGCGGCGAGGCGGCGTTTGGGTTCGGTAAACATGATCCTCCACGACGGCTCGACCGCGCGTGGCGGCGCCGGGGCG